>NZ_JAKVME010000001.1:659020-988530 GCF_022483985.1 Acetobacter sp.
GGCCGGTAAGTCTGAAGTTTATGATCGTGTACGCTTAAAGGAATCTACTCAGGTCAATCTGCAAGTCCAGATAGTTGAAATGTCTAGGCAGCTTGTAAGAGAAATTGGCGTTGAGTGGCAGAATGTGAATGCCTTAGGTACGAGTGCTGTCATTGGCGTTGCAACAAAGAATCCACTGGCCGCTCTGGCGTCAAGCCAAAGTAGTTTTTCTTTTCTATCGCGATTCAAGATCGGTGGACGGCAAACGACTTTAGAAACAGTTATTGACGCACTTGCGCAGGATCAATTGATTCACATGCTGGCGGAACCTAATCTGACGACGACCAGTGGTGAGCCAGCGAGTTTTCTTGTTGGTGGTGAATATCCAATTCCTATTTCATCATACAATAATACCATATCAGTTCAATTCAAGCAGTATGGTATTTCCTTGTCGTTTGTGCCGACAGTTCTATCCGGTGGACGAATAAATCTTCATGTAAGACCAGAAGTTAGTCAGCTTTCTAGCAACGGTGCGGTTTCTTTTGGTGAGGGAAACTCAAGTATAAGTATTCCAGCAATAACTGTAAGTAGAGCCGATACAACCGTAGAGTTGGGTAGCGGTCAAAGTTTTGCTATCGCTGGTCTTTTTCAGGATAATACAACAACTCAGGGACTTGGATTGCCTGGTCTCGGGGATATTCCTATACTGGGAGCGTTATTTAAGTCGAACAGTTTTCAGCATAATCAAAGTGAATTGGTTATTATTGTTACTCCTTATATCGTAAAGCCTGTATCTAACCCGGAGCTATTATCAAAGCCAGATGACCGTTGGACAGCTCCCGACGATTATCAAAGGGTTTTTCAGATGAGTCAGGGGGACGGAGATAGAAAAAATAATAGAAAATACAAAAAAGAGGAAAAAGCTCCTTCTGATATAGGATTTATGGTGGAATAAATGAAAAAATTTATCAGAATTTATTTTTTTTCTGCAACTGTAGTTTTTATCCTAAATGGTTGTGCTCAGATAGATCCGCTCTATCAGGCGTCAGCATGGAACGCACAAAATTCAAATAGAAAAAATCTTTTATTGCAGGTTGAAAACACAAACGATCTTTCTGTTGGAAGAGGTGTTGCAGATTATGATGGATCTCTGGCTGTGGAAGCAGTCAAGAGACTTCGGGATGGGAAAATAAAAAGTCTTGAAAAAATCAAGCTTAATGACGTTGCTAATAGTCAGTCAGGTGGATAATGAGCCAGTTTAAGTCGATTGATCATGGACACTCATTTGAAGCGGCTGCAAAGAAAAATTCGTCAGAGTTTACGATTCAAGGTTTTGTTTCTGATGTCGCTAGTGAAAATGTAATAAGAGAAGTTTTGGATGAATTTCATCCAGGAAAATTTTCGCTATCATGTCTGTCTTGTTCTCTTGCCGCGGTAAAGCTTAGTCGAGGACTGTCTCCAGATATATTAATTATTGATGTTTCAGGAGAGGAGCAGCCCATTACTGCGTTGGTTGAGCTTTCCAACATACTTGAACCGAATGTCAAAGTTCTAGTTATTGGCGATAGGCAGGATGCAAATTTTTATCGACAGCTAACAAGAGGTTTGGGTGTTGCAGAATATTTATATAAACCTCTTAATAGATCAATGGTTTCAAGATTTTTTGGGCCATTTCTCAATGAAGATGAATATACGCCTGAGGCCACTCGCGGAGGTAGAGTATTAGGTTTTGTTGGAGCGAGAGGGGGGGTGGGGACGACAACTATTGCAGCAAACTTTTCATGGTATCTAGGTGAGGTCGCGCGACGTCATAGTCTTGTTATAGATGGTGATTTGTATACAGGATCATTATCTATACTTATGGGAACAAAGACAGATAGTGGTCTTCGAACAGCATTTGAAACACCTCAACGTGTCGATGAATTATTTATTGAAAGAAGCGCGCAAAAAATAGGAGAAAGGTGCGATATTCTAAGTAGTCAAGCTGATATATCAGAAATTATTTCCATATCAAAAGCCGGACCAAGTCATCTTATCGATGTGGTTAAGAAAAAGTATAATTATATATCAATAGATATACCTAGAGGGTTTGGTGAAATTTCTAGAAGTATGATGGATTTATGTGAGCAAAAAATAATAGTGATTGATCCATCGCTTACTTCGTTGAGAGATGTGCTGCGATATATAGCGTATCAAAAAAATGGCCGATATGGTGCAAGGCCTTTAGTTGTATTAAACAAATTAGGTGAGCCAGGAACCCTTTCTCTTAAGGAAGTGACTGATGGACTTGGTCGTGCACCAGATGTGGTTATACCATTCCTTCCTAGAGTTATTAATGAATGTGAAATATCAGGATATCCAGCGGCTCGTTCGAAAAATTCATTTAGTTCTGCTATCTCTATTCTTGTTCAGGAAGCTGCCTCAGTAGCAATGGAAAAGAAAAAAAGTAAAGTTGGAAAAATAAGGAGTGGTATAGAGAGTATGTTTTTAAGGTTTAACTCATGAGCTTAACTCCTAGATTTGGAAAAATATTGCCTCAAACTTCGGTTTTCTCTGAAGAGAATGAGGATATTTTCAGTGTTCAACATAGAGAGACCATTGTTCAGTGGGCAGAATTACATGGATTATGTCTGGAGAGATTGGACCCGGTAGCTGTTTCTAAACTCCCTCCTGAGAGACTTATTCCTGAAATTGAGCGTGTAGTCGATGAGACAGCTACAGAAAAAAGAATTCAGCTTAATGCTCGTGAACAAAAAATTTTAGCTAATGAACTTGTAAATGATATAAATGGTCTTGGACCTATTCAGCCGCTTTTGGATGATGATAGTATTACAGATATTATGGTGAATGGACCATTTAAGATATTTGTTGAGAAATCAGGAAAGCTGGTTGAAAGTGGAACGAAATTTCGTGACAGACGCCATTTAATGGCTGTAAGTCAAAGAATTGCTTCTGCTGTTGGAAGGCGGATCGATGAGTCAAGTCCAACTGTAGATGCTCGTTTAGAGGATGGGTCACGTGTAAACATAGTATTTCCTCCACTTGCGCTTGATGGTCCTTATTTATCAATACGCAAATTTTCCAGAAAAAAAATAGATTTTAAAAAATTGGTTGAAAATGGAAGTTGTTCTATTCAACTCGCAAAAATATTAGAAATTGCTTCTCGTATACGTTTGAATGTTATTGTTTCCGGAGGAACAGGGTCGGGGAAAACAACATTGATGAATGCCATGTCACGTTTAATAGATCCTAGTGAGAGAGTAATTACAGTCGAAGATGCTGCGGAATTGCAGTTCCAACAACCTCATGTTGTTCGTCTGGAAACACGTCCGCCATCTATTGAGGGAACTGGTGAAATTACTCAGCGGGATTTGGTTCGAAACGCATTACGTATGAGGCCTGATAGGATTATCATCGGTGAAGTCCGTGGGCCTGAAGCATTTGATATGTTGCAGGCTATGAATACGGGACATGATGGAAGTATGTCTACAATTCATGCTAATACAACAAGAGATGCAATAACTAGAATAGAAAATATGGTTCAAATGGGTAATTTTGGATTGCCTACGTCTTCAATAAAAACACAAATAGTTGGAGCAGTTGACATTATAGTGCAAATAGAGAGGCAGCGTGATGGTATAAGAAGAATCGTGCAAGTGACGGATGTGTCTGGAATAGAAGGTGATATTGTTACATTGAATGATATCATATCTTTTCATATAGATGGTGAAGATTTTAACGGAAAAATAAATGGACATTACTCTGTTTCTAGGTCTCGCCCAAGTTTTTATAAAACTCTGATCTACTATCAACTTGATCATGTTTGGGCAAGTATTTTTGAGGAATAAGTTAATGAATGGTATATATGAAATATTTTTTTATTTCTTGGTAGTGATTTTGTGCAATATATTGTGTGTATTTTCATTTTTTAAGCAAAAAAAATTAAATTATTATATAAATAAGAGGTTTGATAGTGTTATTGAAAACAAAAAAAATTCTGATTTTTTTATTGATATTATTCCTGAAACGATAACAACTAAAGCTGTTAAGAAAACTTATGTCGACTATGTATTAAAAATACTTTTTGCCTTTGATAAAAATTCTGAGGTGTGTTCTATGCAGGAGTTGAAAAAATTTTGTTTTTTCTCTCTTTCTGTTTTTGTGTTTTGTTTTGTTTTGTTTGTTTCTTATTTTTCTTTTAACATAATGGTTCTTTTTGGTTTTTTCTTTTTGTGGATTGCATTTGTTAGATTCCATTTTGGCGGAAAAATTAATAAATTTAGGATAAATTTAGTTGAGCAATTACCTGACACTGTTTTTATGATGGCTAGGAGTTTAAAAATAGGCGTCTCATTATCTCGGACCCTCGAGCTGATTGCTAGGCAATCGCCTGAACCTACAAAATCTTTGTTTGATGATGTTGTGAAAAAAATATCTGTGGGCAAAGAGTTCGGTGAAGTTCTGGATGAGTTAGCGATTAGAGCTGGAATAAGCGAGTATAGATTTTTTTCAATTATTGCCAAATTGCAGAGCAGAACAGGTGGGGGGTTGGCTGATATTCTTGATGGGTTTGGAAAAAATATTAGAAAAAGAGTTTCAGCTAAAAGAAAGGCTATAGCATTGGCATCTGAAGCGCGTATGAGTTGTTATGTATTGTCAGCTCTTCCTATATTTATGGCTATTGTGCTTGCAATAATGAATCCACAATATGTTTCTGTGTTATATAAAACTCATTCTGGATTAAAATTATTATATGTAGCGTTATGTTTGTTTTTTTCCGGTATAGGGTCTATGTTTTTTATAACAAAAATGACGCTTAGGTGAAGTCATGTTGCTTTTTTCCATTTCTTACATAATTGTTGTTTTTATTTGTTTTTTTGATATTAGAAATATTATTTTTTTTAAAAAAAGAAAATTGTTGAGGTTGGAAGGGGTATATAAGAATGTAAATTATATAGAAAAAGAAAATATCAAAAATAAATCAATTGTATCTTCTTCATTGTATAAGTTATCTTTTTTATTATCAAAATTAAAAATATTTAATGTTTATGGAAATAGCGAAGAGAAAAAATATATAGACATATTTGGGATGGATTACAGTTATTTTTTATCTATAAAAATATGTAGTTCATTATTTTTTATTTTTGTGTCTATTTTATTTTCATTATTGTTTGGTTTTAGTTTTTTTTACTATATATTTATTTGTATTTTTTTCTGTTTTGTTGGATTCAAATTCCCTAATTTTGTTTTTAACCAAAAAAGAAAATTGCATCTTTCTCGAGTTGAAATGGGAATGGCTGATGCGCTGGATTTGTTTTTAGTGTGTGCAGAAGCTGGTCTGGCAATGGAATCTGCAATGGAATGTGTTGCGGTCGAGATGATTCTGTTAAATAAAGATGTCGCAGAAGAATTTAAAATAACTATTGATGAAATGAGAATTAATAGTGATAGAGTTAAAGTTATTGAGGATTTGGGAAAAAGAACTGGATTGATTGTTATGAAAAGACTGAGTGGTGCATTAATTCAAACGTTTGAAACGGGATCTTCCTTAGTTTCTGTATTGAGAGTTTTGGTTTCTGAAATAAGAGAGGATTCATTGATAAGATTTGAAGAAAGAGCAGCTAAGCTTTCTGTTATACTCACATTTCCAATGATAATTTTTTTATTGCCTTGTATATTTATAATAATAGCGGGTCCAGCGGTCCTTGGAATTATTGGTGTTCTTAAGGAATAATGTTGTATTTTAAATTTCATAGCGGACGGTGAGGCGGCGAAAACGCGATATCCATGTGAAGGTGCGTTTGATGACAAGCGATGTTTTCCGATATGGTTACTGCTTTCGATGCCTTTTCTGGCGATCCTATGCTTGGTCCTGCGACCATCCAATTATCCTGGACATTGGCATCGGATAGCAAAACAGTCAGCGAATACCCTGTCGGTCAGCGATAATGTGCCGTTTCGTCCCAATATCTCACGATCTGTGGAATATTGGCCTGTCGTTTGCCCCTTTTTGTCGCAATAGACGCGCTGTCTATGCAGCCACCGCTTCAGTCCAGGCTGCCTGGCTTGATAACGGCGAATTTGCAACTCACGATACAAACTGTTCCATACATCCGCCTGATGCCAATCTCACAGGTGATGCCAGCAGATAATACCAATGGCTGCTGTCTCTGGCTGCGGTGTGGTGTTAGCCGGAGTGGAGCGGTGGCATGGACTGGCAGATTCTGCGGAACAGGACCGGTCCGTCATGGAGTATTCAAAAAAACTTCCCGACAATCCTGAATTCCACACCGACCATCTACCGCACAACAAACGGATTGAAATCTGGTTCCAAGGCTAAGTACGGATAGAAAAAAAGAACAGTGTCGTCCGGTATAAATAGGCCATGTGGAGAAGCCGGTCACACCAGTCGGCCGCCCAGCGCTATGCCAACGACTGGTTGTTCGAGGCAATCTGTCTCGCACGTAGCAAGGCCGGAGGCCTCGTACTCCCGTTTATCGGCTCGGACAGTATTCGTGCACGGCTATGTGATAGATTGCTCGTGGGTCCATCTTCCTCATGAGCCGATGACCTTGCCCCTGAAATGCTCTCAGATTTAAGTTTGGGGCTGTGGGTTATTGTATGCCGTTTTGGTGTGTTGAACGAAAGCCTCTGGCGTCATGCTATTGAGGCTAGTATGGGGCCTGACAGCCTTGTAGTCGGCCCGCCAGACGTCGATGACCGTCCGAGTGTGGGAGATATTGCGGAACAGGTGGTCGTTGAGGCATTCGTCAGGGAACCGGCCGTTGAAGCCTTCGACGAACCCGTTCTGTTGCGGCTTGCCTGATGCGATGTGGCGCCACAGTATGGTTTGCGTGCAGTATTCATCCAGCTGTTCTGCAACACTCACGCCAGAAAGTACATAACATCCTCTAGTAGCCGAACCGGCGTCGTTCGCCCGCAAGATTGCGCAGCCGACAGCGTGCCTCGGCAGATGTAGAAGGTCGTGTCGCTGATCCAGCGCCTGCGGCACAGATCCGTAGCCGTCACTCCCGCCTGATGCTTCTTCAGAATCCCAATGATCTGGTCCTGCGTATTCATCGTCTGTCTCCAGTGGACAGAGCTTACTTCAAATCGAGGGCATTTCAGGGGGCAGGGTCACCGACGAACCTGCTTGCGGGCAACGTTACGACCGAGACGGCGTAAATGTGCCATCTCATCTCCTTGGAGCCATAATACGGCGTTTCCAGAAACTGTTCGACGATCAGCGCATCAACCCCAGATTGGCCTCGCTCTGTGATACAGACCGATAATAGATGAATGTCATGTCACGGACCATTTCCCTATGATTTGAGTGATGAGTGTGCGGTTTTGGATATTTTTCATAAAAAAACAGGAAGAAATTGTGCAAATTACTGTAGGCTTGAGAGAGTGACGTTTCCGATAAGTCGGAAAACCAGATGGTGGATGAAGCGCAACACCCAGCCGTAGACACAATAGAAGTTGACATTTTTCAGAGAGGGTCGGGTATAACGCAATTTTCCATTACACAAGGTATTTTATAGGTGTCTGTATGATGTGTTCACTCTGTTCATTTAATATTTATTTATTTTGATATTATAATCAAAATTTGTAATGAGTGAACCAAATATGACTTCAATACTTTATTTTATTGTAAAACATCTATTCACATTCTGACCGTGATGTCTATTTTATGCACTCAGGCCTGTGAGAGGAGATAATGCCTATTTCAACGTGAAATTTCGCTTCCCTATGGAATGTATTCCTTGATGCAGTTATCACACCGATCGAAAAAGGTCTTGAACCGGAGGTGATGAGTGATCGTTCAGGATTATCCGTGGTTCAGCGACATGCCGGACTGCCTGTACTACATGCGGGCTGAGGAATTTCCTCGTCCTTTTATAGAAAAAGGAATTATCTTCATTCTTCCTGATAAATTAAAAAATTTTCGTAAAAATCTTTATCATGTGAGGCGGCGGGACAATGATGATTCCGCGCTGTATGTCCCATTGTTTCGGGCAAACTGTCTGCTGGAAAGCGAACCTTGCCCCAAGGATATGTCCGGACCGTTTCCGGTCTATCCGTTTTATACCAGAATAGCGCGTAACAGACGGCACTATCTCGATTATTACATGCTGTTCCTGTTGGGTAGTCAGTCCGAGAGGGCGCGTTTCAACACTCTGACTGCCTGATCATATGCCCTGATTGTTGTTTTCGGGTCTCTTCACCAGTCTGACCTCGTCCATGTAAACTGAATAAAGTTCCGGCAGGAGAAGAACTCCTGCCGGAAGTCAGGACGCTGTGGTTTTTTCGGCGATCGTTTTTTCTTCAACCGGTCGGCGCACGCGCACCTTGCGGATATGGCGGGCATCTGCGTCCAGAACACGAAATACAAAACCATTTTCGTGATTGAGGACTTCGCCGCGCGTGGGAACATGCCCGGCAAGACGGAATACCAGCCCGCCAATGGTTTCAATTTCAGATTCACGCTCGGACTCTGTCAGGATCGGCCCGATCTGTTCCTCAAACTGCTCCATCGGACAGCGGGCATCCACGTCGAAAGATCCGTCCGGACGCTCGGTGATCAGTGCGACGGTGGGTTCGTCATGTTCATCCGAGATGTCGCCAACGATGGTTTCAATGAGATCCTCAATGGTGACGAGGCCATCGATTCCGCCATATTCGTCGATCACAAGCGCCAGATGCACCTGCCGCTGCCGCATCATCAGCAGCAGATCAAGCACCGGCATCTGCGGAGCGATCATCAGCGGCTGACGCAGCAGAGTTTCCAGATTGAACGCCTCGCTGGTTCCAACATAGGCGATGAGATCCTTCACATGGATCATGCCGACAATATCGTCGAGCTGCCCGCGATAGACCGGCATGCGTGAGTGATTCTCACGCCGCATCATCGCCAGTGCGTCGTCGAGGCTGATATCGGCTGGCATCGCCACGATATCCGCACGCGGCACCATGACGTCATCCGCGCTGGTTTCACGCAGGCGCAGCACATTGGCGATCAGCGCCCGTTCCTGACGGTCCAGTTCAGGTGCTTCGTCGCCACCTTCACCCGCATCAGCGGCTTCCTGCACGAGTGCCGCGATGGAGTGACGGACACCGTGCTCTTTCTTCCGGTTGAACAGGGAAAACAGCCCCTTACGGGTTTTCTGTGATCCGTTCAGGCCGTTTGAATGGTCCGTGTCACTCATGTCCGGGATTTCCACGGATTGGGGAGACCCATCATCGCCAGAACACGGGCCTCTTCCATCTCCATGCGTCGTGCATCGCCAGCTTCATGGTGATCATGGCCGCTGAGATGAAGCACGCCATGCGCAATCAGGTGCGCCAGATGGTGCGCCACAGGCTTTCTGGCAGCATGAGCTTCCCGGCAGACAACGCCGAGCGCCAGAATGATCTCACCGCCGGGATAGCCGGGTGGCGGCTCGAATGTGAGGACATTGGTCGGCTTGTTCCGTCCGCGATGACGTGCGTTCAGCGCCTTCACGACCCTGTCCGAGGACAGGACGATCGTCTCCGGCAGCACAAGCGCCACTCCGGAAAAACGCCGCTCCATCCAGACGAGACTGGCGTCGCTGGCGCGTCTCACCAGACGCTCGACATGGGGGACGACCGCCCGCCAGCCCGTGTCCTCGACAATGATCTCGGGACCAGTGCCGTCTGTTCCGGTGTCGTCCTCCCACTGGGTGGGAGGGAAGGGGAAGAGCCCGGCCCCGAAAGGGGAGGGCTCATCGTCTGCCACGCTCCGGAGAGCGCGGCTGTCAGTACTTGGCGGTTCCATTGTGCTCCCGGCGGAATCTGTTGTTGCGGGAGGGCTCCCGTTCCACCGTCTTCTTGTCATCATACGCATCAACAATGCGCGCGACCAGTCTGTGCCGCACAACGTCTCTCGCGTCAAAGCGATTGACGGCAATACCCTGCACGCCTTCCAGCGTATCGAGCGCATCCTGCAGGCCGGAAGTCGTGCCCGACGGCAGATCGACCTGACTGAGATCACCCGTGACGACCATCCGCGTGCCGTTGCCCATACGGGTCAGAAACATCTTCATCTGTGCGGGTGTGGTGTTCTGCGCTTCGTCGAGAATCACATAGGCATGGGCCAGTGTGCGGCCACGCATGAAGGCGAGGGGCGCAACCTCGATGTCGCCGGTCGCCATGCGCCGTGTCACCTGATCGCCCGGCATCATGTCATGCAGCGCGTCGTAGAGCGGGCGCAGATAGGGGTCGATCTTTTCTTTCAGGTCACCGGGAAGAAAGCCCAGCCGCTCGCCAGCCTCCACAGCGGGGCGCGACAGGATGATCCGGTCCACCTGACCCGACTGCAACATGGCGACCGCCTGCGCGACCGCGAGATAGGTCTTGCCGGTTCCTGCGGGACCGACGCCGAACACCATCTCGTTGCGGGCCAGCATTTCCATATAGGCTGCCTGTCCCGGGGAGCGCGGCTCGATCGCACCCCGGCGGGTCCGGATGGCCGGGAGATCATTGATCATCAACCGTGGGCCGTTGTGCGGCTTTGTCTCGACTTCGGTGGCGGCTTCCGGCGCCTGACCGGGAACCTGATCACGCAGGGCGGCGTGAATGTCGGAAAGGCGAATGGCGGCGTCGATCTCATCCGTGTTGATCGGCGTGCCACGCTCCAGCTTGCGGTAAAGCGTTGTCAGCGCGGAATGAGCCAGCGCCGTGCGGCCCGGTTCTCCAACAATCGCAATCCGGTTGCCCTTGCAGGCGATGCGTACTCCCAGAGCTTCCGCCATGTGACGCAGGTGCCGGTCATGGTCTCCGACAAGTTGCGCCAGCAGGGCGTTATCTCCGAATTGCAGGGTTGTCGTGCGCGACATGTCCCGTGTCGGAGAGGAGGGGGAGCCCTTGTGACGAGGCTGGGAGGTTCCGGGTGCGATGGGCTGGGTCAAGCGGGCATACACTCCTCGACAAGCGTTCCGACCAGCGAATTGCTGAGTCGTTGCGTGATCAGCACGGGCAGAACCCTGCCGACCAGATCATCCGGTCCATCGACATGAACCGGTTGAAGCCATGGGGACCGGCCGACCATCTGGCCCGGCTTGCGGCCCCGACCTGTGAACAGCACGGGCGCGATGATATCGACAACAGCTTCGTTGAAGGAATCCTGTTGTTCGCGCAGCAGTGCCTGCAATGCCTGAAGACGCTCGTCCTTGATGGCCTCCGCTACCTGCAACGGCGCGCCAGCCGCCGGAGTTCCCGGCCGGATCGAATATTTGAACGAGTAGGCCAGAGCGAACCCGACATCGCGGATAAGCTGCATGGTCGCTTCGAAATCCTCGTCGGTTTCACCCGGATGCCCCACGATGAAATCGGAGGACAGGGCCAGATCCGGACGCACGGCCCGCAGACGATCCACGAGGCGGCGATATTCGTACGCCGTATGGCCCCGGTTCATCGCCTTGAGAATCTTGTCCGAGCCGGACTGTACGGGCAGATGCAGGAAGGGCATCAGAGCGGGCAGATCACGATGAGCCATGATCAGGTCATCGCCCATGTCGCGCGGATGCGAGGTCATGTAGCGGATACGCTCCAGCCCCGGAATCTCAGCCAGAGCATAGGCCAGTCGGGCGAGGCTCCATGCGCCGCCGTCCGGACCCTCGCCATGATAGGCGTTGACGTTCTGCCCGAGCAGGGTCAGTTCGCGCACGCCGCTGGCGACCATGCGCCGGGCTTCCGCCAGAACGGAGACGACGGAGCGGCTGGCTTCCGCGCCACGGGTGTAAGGCACCACGCAGAACGAGCAGAACTTGTCGCAGCCTTCCTGCACCGTGAGGAACGCGGTGACATTGCCTGCGGTCTGCGGCGCTTCACTTTCGGGAAGAAAGTCGAACTTCTGCTCGGCGGGGAAATCCGTATCGATCACGGAGCCACCGGCGCGGGCGGCGCGGGCCACCATCTCCGGCAGGCGATGATAGGTCTGCGGCCCGAGCACGATGTCCACATAAGGCGCGCGCTTGAGAATCTGCTCGCCTTCAGCCTGAGCGACACAGCCCGCCACGGCGAGGACGGTCTGGCGGCCTTCCGTGCTGCGTTCTTCCTTGATGTGCCGCAGCCGACCCAGTTCGGAAAACACCTTCTCCGCGGCGCGGTCACGGATATGGCAGGTATTGAGAATGATCATGTCCGCCTGCGCGGGATCATCCACCGGCGCATAGCCCAGCGGGCGCAGGACATCGGTCATGCGGGCGCTGTCATACACGTTCATCTGGCAGCCCCATGTGATCATGTGCAGACCACGGGTGTTGGGGCGGGCGTTGGACGCACTGGCGCTATGGGGTTTGGTGGGGAGATCAGTCGTCACAGTTCAGGCTCGTTCCGGCACGCCGCCGGACCATTCCGCACGACGGAGGGAGGAATCCTGAATGAGGGCGTCCGGGTCAAGGGCAGAAGCTCATGACGCCGATTCCGCCAATGAGAAAGCAGAAGAAATGAGAAAGGCAATCAAGCCATGAACCTCTCTTCGCGCCGGGAACTACAATCGGACGTGTCTGATCACGCCTTCAGTCACCATCTGGGGAAAGATACAGGGAACTTGTCAAGAAAACCTTTTATTTTCACGCTTCCGTGATGCGTTGGCTGGGCCCTTGAGCCGGACCTGCCATTCCGGGGCATCGGGCTCGTCATTCTGGCGGAGACGGGCGGCTCCTTCCATCACGGCGTGCCACGTCGCCTGCGCCAGCGCCTTGCGACTCGGGAAATCATCGGGGTCGAGAGGCGTGTGCAGCAGCACGGTGGCGCGCATGGATTTCCGCTTCACCAGTTGCCAGACGTGCGGGCCGAGATCCATGTCGCCATACCAGGAAAAGACAGTCCGACGCGCCTTGCCCACACGGAAGCCATCGAGTCTGTCATAGACCAGAGAGATGGGCTGAATCAGCGGCGACATGCCGGGAGGGAAGTCGGGCATCATTTCCGCAGAATCAGACTCCCGCAATCGTGGAGGCTTCGCTATGGCGAAAAAGGCCGACATGAACGGCAGAACGCGTGATCCATCGGAGGACGTGCCCTCCGGAAACAGCACCAGATTGTCACCGCCCGCGAGCCGGGATGTCATCTGATCGCGCTCGCGGCCTGTCGTATTGCGCTGGCGGCTGACGAAAATGGTGCGTCCGATCTTCGAGATCAGGCCCATGACAGGCCAGTGCTCAATGTCACCCTTGGCGACGAACACGGAAGGCAGAATGGTGCCGAGGACCGGCACGTCGATCCAGCTCGAATGATTCGAGATATAGATGATCGGCCGCTCTCCGCGCGCGCGGGATTCCGGTCCCGTGACACCGCCCGCCTTGCGTCCGATGACATTGATCTTCAGGGCCAGAAGACGGCACAGCCCCCCCCAGATCACCCGCGTCCAGCGGATTTTGGCGTTGCCGGGAACGATGAGCAGGAACGCCTCGAACCCGACGGACAACGGCACCCAGATGAAGATGGCGAGGAGCTTGCTCACTCCCCGGACACGCTGGAAAAGACTGCGCCTGGCCTGCTTCCGCTCTTTCGCGTCTATCCGGTCAAGTTCCTCGGCGTCGATCCGGAATGGGGGGCCGCGTCTCTTCAGATGGGACGGGGAAGGGGAGGATTTAGCGGATGCGCGCATATGCCTCTCCGTCCGGGAGGGTAAGAAGGAGTACTGAGTGCATCCCTTCCCTTACTCTCAAATCACGATTTTCTACAACGGATGACAGAACGGACCAAAAAAACGACACAGATCGCCATAAAAAAGGCCGTCTCACCTCGTCGGTAGAGAAAATTCTTGTCATTAAGGGTTTGATGTCCGTCTTCGTCGCCTTCCCGCCAGTTTCCCATACGCACGAAAAGAAGTGTGGAGAGGGGAAGCCCAGAACCGCCTGCCGCCGTCAGCCGCGTGATGGCGGATCATGGTGGAAAGTGGCGTCTGCTTTCGTGGTGCTTCTGAGCGCAGTGCAACCCTCCCTTGCAGCCAGCGGGGACAGCGGAAAGCAGAAGGAAAAGGTGCCGGAGCCTGTCGGGCCGACGGTGTCCTACACGACCCGGATCGAACCGACCGGCAATGCGGATGTCGATGCGGCCCTGACATCCTCATCCGATCTGCTGAATCTCCAGAAACTGCACGCGGTTGGCCCTTTCGCCCTCGCGGGACGAATCAGGAATGAATATAGCCGCCTGAACACGGCGCTGGAGAGTTTCGGTTTTTACGACGGCACAATCACCATCACGATGGACCGTCCGAAGAACGCTCAGGTGCCGCCGCAGAGTAAGATGGAGGGACAGGATATCGGCCTGCCGCTGTGGCTGGCCTCCATGCCGTCGGGACAGACGCTTGCCATCAGGATCACGGCGAAGACCGGGCCACTCTATCATGTCGGCTCCGTGAAGCTGGTCGAGCCGACCACCAAAAAGCCGGTCATTCTCTCCGAAAGCCAGCAGAAGGCGTTCGGGATGAAGACAGGCGTGCCCGCAGTCGCAACCACTGTGCTTCAGGCGGCCAACCAGTTGAACGATACTCTCAGGGAGGAAGGTCATCCTCTGGCCAAGGTCGATGTTCCGACCGCATGGCTGCAGCCGACATCAAGAACGCTCGACCTGATGTATCCCGTTACGATCGGACCAAAAGCCGATATCGGTGAGATCACGCTGAACGGGCTGGAATACACCAATCCAAAATTTGTCCGCAAACGCCTGATGATTGCACCGGGACAGCTCTACCAGCCCTCCAGAATTGAGGATGCCCGGCAGGATCTGGCGTCGCTTGGAATCTTCTCGACAGTGGGTGTGAAGGATGCACCCAGACTGGCCCCTGATGGCAGCATGCCGTTGGCATTCAGCTTCGGGGAAGCCAAACGGCACACGGTCGGAGCCGAGGTTGGATATTCGACGGATCTTGGCGGTCGCGTCGGAGCCTCGTGGACGCATCACAATCTCTTTGGCAATGCCGAGCGCCTGAAACTCACGGCGCTGGTTACAGGTGTCGGCGGCACGGCCCAGCAGGGATTGGGTTATGACGTCTATGCTGATCTCTTCAAACCCGATTTCCCCGGACGTCGCCAGAACGCCAGCTTCAGGGTCGAGGGAATCCGGCAGCTTTTCTATTCCTATCGCCAGACAGCCATCATCCTGAGAGCGGGTATCGTCCGGCAGATCAGCAAGCGTTGGAACGTGTCCTACGGTGTGGCGGCAGAGCAGGAAACAATCGAGCAGTTCGGCGTCACACGCGACTATTCGCTGATCTTTGCGCCGATTAGCGCCAACTATGACAGCACCGACCTGCCTTCACCTCTCGATCCGGCGACCCACGGCGCCCGCTTCTCGTTGAGCGTAACGCCGTCCGCTTCTTTCAATCACGGCACCCGTTTCTTCGCCCTGCTTCAGGCCAACGCCTCGACCTATTTCGATCTGGCGCGACTGGGGCTTACGCAGCCGGGCCGGAGCGTCTTTGCATTTCGAGGAATCGTCGGCAGCGTGCAGGGAGCTTCCACCTACGATATCCCACCGGACCAGCGACTCTATGGTGGCGGCACGGCGACCATCCGGGGCTTCCGGTATCAGGGTGTCGGACCACAGTTTCCCAATTCCAAATACGCTATCGGCGGCACATCGCTCGACGCCGGAACAGTCGAGTTCCGTCAGCGGTTTTTCAAGAGCTGGGGAGCGGCGGCCTTCATGGACGCCGGACAGGTGGGCTCAGGGAGCGCGCCCTTTACCGGCACCGTGCGCGTCGGAGCGGGTGCGGGCGCAAGATATTTCACACCGATCGGACCTGTGCGTATCGATATCGCCGTGCCGCTCAACCGGCAGCCGCGCGGCGACAAGTGGGAACTCTATATCGGTCTGGGAGAAACATTCTGATGTCCGAAACGGCACCTGATATCTCCGCCAAACCACGTCGGTCACTTGGTCGCCGCATCGCCCGGGGAAGCGGGATCGCCGCAGCTTCGGTCGCCGGTCTCGTCGTGCTGGTCGCGGGCGTGGTTCTCGTCGGCGCTAATCTCGATCCGGGACGTCATTTCATCGAACGGCAAGCCTCCTCGCTGACCGGCAATACGGTTGTTGTCACCGGCCTGCATGGACGTTTTCCAGATGCCCTGAAGATCGCGCATATCGAACTGCGGGACACAAAAGGCGTCTGGCTCACCATCGACAATCTGCGCCTCGACTGGTCGCCGCTTCGCATGGTCGGCCGCACCGTTCATGTCGATCTGCTCAGTTTCGACCGACTGGCCATACCGAGACTGCCGGAAAGTGATAGCTCCAAGCCCGCGACATCCGCCAGTGGTCCGACCCGGACCGGTCTTGGTATCGACATCAAGGCGGTAGACGCCAAACGGATCGAAGTTGGCGCACCGGTCGCGGGACTGGCTGCCATATTCTCCCTGCAAGGCCACGCAGCCGCACCGGAACTTGATGCGCTGATCAATGGACTGTCCCTCAGGAACCTCCCGAAAGCCGATATTCTCGTTGACCTGAAACGCCTTGATGCGGACGGGGCGTTGAAGGTCGCTGCAAAGACGGAATCACGCGCACTGACGCTCGATCTGACCGCTCAGGACGGCAAGGACGGCATCGTCGCGGGGCTGAGCAGGATGCCTGAGATCACGCCGGTCTCCCTGACCCTGCATCTGGCCGGTCCCACGGAGGCTGCCGCTCTCGATTTCGGCGCGCAGGCGGGAAGCATCACGAGCACGGTGAAGGGCAAGCTCAATCTCGTCGCCAATACGGCTGATGTTGCCGCCGCTCTCAACGCGCCCGCCATGTCGCTCAGCGACAGTGTCGGCTGGCAGTCCATAGCCTTGGCGGCAAAACTGAGCGGTCCCTATACCGCGCCCGCCGGAACCGGAACGCTGACCGTAAAGCAGCTCGTCGCAGGTGGCGCGCAGGTAGGCTCTCTTGACGCCAGCTTTGACGGGATCGGGCAGGGCGAGGTTCTCGATCAGCTTCATCTTCATGCAGCCGCGTCTGGAGTGCGTATCCCCGGCAGTTCGCCGACCCTGCTGGCCAGTGCGCCCTTGCAATTGGACGCCACATACGCGCCCAACAATCCGGTCGCGCCGGTTGTGCTGGCGCTGACGCATCCGCTGCTTCAGCTCAACGCACAGTCCGATACGAAGCCCGTCCTCAAAGGCAACGCGACCCTTAACCTGCCTGATCTCGCTCCACTCGCGGCGGCAGGCAGGCAGAAGCTGGAAGGTCATGCCGACCTTGCAGCCAGCTTCGCTTTGCCGGAAGCCTCCGGCGACACAACGACAGTGGCTCTGACCGGCAATATCGCCGCGTTGAAAGGGCTGGAACAGGCCGTTGGTCTGATCGGACCGAGTGGCAAGCTGGCGGCTCACGCGACTCTCACCAAGCGGGACGATGGGCAGACTGTTCATCTCGACACGTTCACACTCGACGGACGCGCTCTGCATCTCACGGCCAACGCCACCGCGAATACGAAAGACAGCAAGACCACGCTGGATGCTGCACAGGCCAGTCTGTCGCTGACGGACCTGTCTGCGGCGGCAAAGATGCTGCGTGGCACAGCGAAGCTTGATCTCGACGCCTCCGGTCCAACGGATGACCTTTCGGCCAAAGCGCATCTCGCCAGCGATTTCGGCACGGCCACAATGCCGCGTGGCCCGATTACACTCGACCTTGACGCCGAACATCTGCCTTCCGCGCTGACAGCGCATCTGACGGCAGGGGGCACGCTCGATAAAGCGCCTCTGAACGTCGATCTCGCCGCGACGCAGGATAAGGATGGAAACCGGACCCTGAAAATCACCAAGTTGGACTGGAACAGTGTGCACGGAGACGGTGCGCTGGAACTGCCGTCCAAACGCAAGATTCCGCTTGGAACATTTGATCTGAAGATCGCCAGACTGGCGGATCTGAAAAACCTGATCGGCCAGCCTGTCAGCGGCACACTCGCAGCTTCGCTGAAAAGCACGGCGGTCACCGACAACAGCCCGCTGAAAGCCGCAATCAACGTCACCGGCGATGTGGCGATGACCCCCTATCGCATCGGGGCGCTGAAACTGACCGGCTTCGTCAATGATCCCGAAGGATCGCCCAGCGCCGACCTGTCCCTGCAACTCGACAAGGTTGCCGCACCTTCCATTGCGGGCGGCCTGCGGGCAACGGTCAAGGGACCACAGAACGCGATTGCTGTTGATGCTAACGGGCGGTTTTCCGAACTGTATGGCGCTCCGGCGGCCCTCGATCTCGCCGCTGTGGCTGACATTCCGGACCAGAGCGTGCGGGTCAGTCGTCTGACGGCCAACGCCAAGGGCGAATCTCTGAAACTTGAAGCGCCAGTCAAGGTTTCCTACGGCAAGACACTGGGTGTTGACCGGCTTCGCGCCACGGTCGCACCGCCCGGCGTGGCTCCGGCCAGCATCGATATTGCCGGCACGGCCAAACCCGTCCTGAACCTGACAGCGACGATCAGGAACGTCACACCCGCGCTGGCCAAACCTTTCGCACCCACCCTGCACGCAACCGGCACACTGTCCGCCGACGCCAAAGTGACGGGAACGCTCGCGGCTCCCCGTGGCACTGTGCGTCTCGACGGGCATGGTTTGCGGATGATGTCGGGCGACGCGGCTTCGCTGCCTCCCGCTGAAATCGCGGCAATGGCCGATTTGGCTGGCGCAACAGCCCGCCTGAACGCTCATGCCAGCGCCGGTCCAAAGGTCACTCTTTTGGCGGACGGCACTGTTCCGACCTCCATAACCGGTCCGATCAATCTGCACACGCGCGGCAATCTGGACCTGTCGCTTGCCAACGCCATGCTGGGTGCAAGCGGTCGACAGGCGCTGGGCATGGTCAATTTCGACATGACGGTGGGCGGAACAGCTTCGCGTCCGGCTGCTCGCGGCTCACTGACACTGCACAAGGGCGATATTCAGGACTTCTCGCAGGGCCTGCATCTTTCGGATATCGAGGCGAGCGTGCTGGCTGAGAATGATCGTCTGGTCATCCACTCCTTCACTGCACAGGCCGGAAAGGGCGGCATGGCCCTCACGGGGACGGTCGGGGTCTTCGCCCCCGGTATGCCGGTCGATCTACATCTGACGGCAAGCAAGGCGCAGCCCGTGGCGAGCGATCTGCTGACCGCGATCATGGATGCGGACATCACCGTCAAAGGACAGGCCGATACGCGCATCGACGTGGTGGGCGGCATCAAACTGCCTCATGTGGAAATCAATATTCCCAATTCGATGCCGAGTTCGGTCGCGACGCTGAATGTGATCCGCCCCGGTGACAAGCCACCGGAGGCCGAGAAGAAAGTCACGGAGCGTGTGATCGGGCTGGATTTGAAACTGACCTCTCCGGGGGAGTTCTTTGTAAGAGGCCACGGTCTGGACGCCGAGATGGCGGGCCTGCTGAGCGTGAAGGGAACGGCGTCTCAACCGGTCGTGGAAGGCGGCTTCAACATGAAGCGTGGCCTGTTCAGTCTTGGTGGTATCACACTGAACTTTACAAAAGGCCGTGTCGGGTTTGATGGCACCGGTGTCTCCCACAAGCTCGATCCGACACTGGAATTTGTCGCCGAACGCAATGTCAGCGGCCAGACGGCCATGCTGAAGGTCGGCGGTTACGCCAGCGACCCGAAGATCACCTTTGAGTCCATTCCTTCCCTGCCGCAGGATCAGGTTCTGGCGATGCTGCTGTTCGGCACGGATGCTCATTCACTGTCCACCACGCAGATGGCGGAACTCGGCGCGGCTCTGGCGACCATCGCGGGAGGCTCGGGCTTTGACCCACTCGGAACCGTCCGCAAAACCCTAGGCCTGGATCGTCTGGCCATAGGCGGCGGCTCAGGCGTCGGCAATGGTGGCGCGAGCGTCGAGGCCGGCAAGTATGTGATGAAGGGCGTCTATGTCGGCGCCAAGCAGGCGACTTCCGGCAGCGGCACGCAGGCGCAGGTGCAGGTCGATCTGACCAATCACCTGAAGCTCAATACGACAGTTGGCACGGGCGGAAACGTGACAGGCTTCACCACGCCGGAAAACGATCCGGGAAGTAGTGTGGGGCTGTTGTGGCAGTATCGGTATTGAGAGAATGATTTATTTTAGGTTGTATTATATTGGTGTTATAGAAAAAATTATTAAAAATGTAGTAATATGCAGAATTAATCAATAAAAATTAGGCCATATGATGGGTGTGAGCTTTTTATAATGATATATCTATAGAATATAAATAAAGTTTTTTCTGATCTGAATGCTTTGATGTTTGATATTTTGTATTGATGATGAATTGGTGCGGGTTAATGTTGTTGTGGATTATCTATCTTTGTCTGGACGAATAGTTGATATCGGTTATGATAGTCCGGAGGTATAATATTTTTCAATATTGATTCGAGGCGTATCGTGAAAGAAAAAACTGGAACGAGGCAGGGTGTTCGCAACCGCGCCAACGAAATCAAATCATTCCAATGCAAAAACCTTATTGCAGTCCTTGAGAATCCTACTGATGTAAAAAATATTGGCACAGTCATCAGAAACGTAAATGCGATGGGTGTGGAGAAAATTTATGTCGTCGATCCCAGAAAATCGTTCCCTGACGACTGGCAGGAATTGCGCGAGAATAGAACGATTTCAAAGACATCTGTTTCTGCCGTAAAATGGACATTCGTAAAGCGCTTCGATAGTACAGAAGAATGTTTGGCACATCTGGAAAAAAACGGTTTTAAATCGATCGTCACGTCACCGCATGTGAAGGGCAAAGCAAGCGTGTTTCTTCATGAAGGCGATTATACGATTCATCACAAGCTGGCCGTCTGGTTCGGGAGCGAAGCAACGGGAATCAGTGACGTGGCCGTGGAAAAAAGCGAGTTATGTGTCAGCATCCCAATGTTTGGTATGATCGAAAGCCTTAATCTGGGAACGAGTTCAGGCATCGTTCTTTATGAGGTCACTAAGCAACGACGCGACTATCAAAGCCATTATAGACACCGCGGACGCAGAGGTGAACGAAGCACGCCTTTGCCTACCGAAATCCTGCCGCAGGGCTGAGCGACGATCAGTATTGCCCTCCTTGTTTGGATGGCAGAAAACGGCGGCAGTAGTTTTTCACAGAACATTGGTGTTTTGGAGTAGCAAGTGCCCTGAGCTTTCTGTCCCGACAGGAGGAAAAGCGGCTGCAAAAAATACGATAGCAGCCACTTTGCTTCGGTAATATTCTACTCAAACGCTCTCCGCCACCCAGTTCTTCCGTTTCGTCGCCTTGCCGATCCCCGGATTCATGCAGTTGCACGGATCAAGCGAGCGGTAATGATCCAGCATTTCCCGCGGAGCTTCGTAGAGGTGACCGACATTGTGCTCGGCAGGATATTTCGCGCCTCGGGTATCCAGACCGGGCAGCATCGAGTGCTCGACTGCGACGGCATCGTAACCCTTTTTCACAACATAATCCTGATGCATCACATGACACAGGAAATGGCCGTAATAGAGTTTGACGATCAGCTTGTCTTCAATCTCCTGCGGCAGTGTCTCGAACCATTCACGGTCATTGCGACGCAGGGCGACATCGAGTGCTACGATATCTTCTGCTTCCTGATGATGCACGGCGCGGTAACGGATCGCGGCGCCCGCTGCGGCAAAGCGATGCAGGAAGGCGCGTTTACCCTCATCGGCGGTGCATTCGAAAAACGCTCCGGAAGCCTTGCCGAAGAAGTCCGTCAGATAAGCCTGCACTGGACCTGTGAGATCGGCTGATACTTTCAGCATCAGATGATGTTCGAACCGGTCACGATAGTTCAGCATCCGTTGCGGAAGCTGCTGAGGCAGAAGAGCGCTCAGGGCCTGCATCGCCCGATCGCTGAAATGCTCTGGCAGGAAGCCGAGTTTTTTGGCGTAGATATCGAACCGTGATTTCATGGCGAACATTTTCGGCAGGACTTTCGTGCCGAAATAGCGAATGACCGCAAACGTATCCTTGCCGTATTTCTCAGCAATGTTGAAGGCGTCGCGGTGGATGTATTCACCGGCGATCGGCAACGTATCAAAGCCGGTCAGCAGATGACGGCGCAGATCTTCCAGTTCATCGGTGCTGTTGGTGCCGATATAGAAAACACTGGTGTTTTTCTCGGCGGGAAACGTATCGAGACGCACAGCGAACGTAACAAGCTTGCCCGCGCAGCCAGCAGCTTCGTGCCAGCGCGCCGGGTCGGCATTGAAGCGGGCAGGGGTGTCGGCGTCGATTTCGCGGACATGATTGATGTAATTGCCGTCATGGCCGCGGCCGGCGTTCCAGTCGATATCGGTTTCCGAGAAGCTGCCTTCTTCCAGCTTGCGGAGCATGGCTTCCGGATCATTGCCAAGCTGGATGCCCAGATGGTTGACGAGGTGAAGCTGTCCATCCTCTCCCACCTGTCCGAAAATCGCCATTTCAGTATAGGCCGGTCCGCGCTGAACAAGCGCACCGCCGGAATTGTTGCTGACACCACCCAGAACCGATGCGCCGATACAGGAAGAACCGATCACCGAATGAGGTTCACGCCCGATCGTGGCCAGCTTGCTTTCCAGTTCGTACAGTGTCGCACCGGGCAGACAGACGACCTGCCTGCCGCCACCGATCAGATGCGAGCGATCCAGACGCAATGTGCTGATCAGCACGATATCACGGTCATAATTGTTGCCATCTGGCGTGGAGCCGCCGGTCAGGCCGGTATTGGCCGCCTGCATGATGATGATCTTGCCGTCATCGGTGCAGGCTTTCGCCACGCGCCAGAGTTCCACAAGCGAGCCGGGCTGCACGACTGCAAGCACCCTGCCAGCCCCAAAGCGAAAACCATGCGTAAACTGATAGGTAGCGGCGTCGCCAGTCATGACATGTTCATGGCCGGTTATGGTTTTCAGAGAGGAAACAAGCTCGGGGCTGTTCTGGGGAGAAGACATTAAGAAAGACCTTGAGATCGTTATGTTCTTGTCGGTCGTCATCATAGAGCGCCGTGTGCAAGAAAGGCAGTGCTGTGAGAGAGGCTCTGTATATTCTTTCGATATGGCAGATGGAGGAAAAGGTGGGGTTTGCGTCTGGAAAAGCGAGAGGTTCGTTTGCTCGCAGAGTTAGACCAGCCTGATTCCGGTTCGGCTCAGCAGGGTGAAAAACACATCTTCTGGCCGATCATACGGAAGGAAATTCCAGACTGCGCCCCTCATCCTGCAATGGTTACGGCGTGATACAGGTCAGCTTGTCGCGACCGTGCAGGCGCCTTTACGTCCCGGTTCGTGCTCGGCCGTTGCAGGTGACGAGGGATCGATCAGATAAAAGTCCGTAAAATTCTCGGCCCCCATCGCCTGAAACACATGACCGTTCGGGTCGTGCAACGTGCCCTGACTGGTGACGAGGTGGGTCTCGGTCTTTCCTTCGGCATTTCGTATTACGATCTCGCCGCAGAGCGCGTAGGTGTAGGACGGTTTATCAGGCACAGTGATGACGGCGCGGCGTTGCGGCGTTTTCTCGTCCAGTACCATGGTGGCGACCAGATCACCGTCGATATAGAGGCGGGAAGTTTCCGAAATCTCCTGTGTCGCCTTGCCATCCTCCACGACAAACTGGGCGGCCCGGGCTGAGCCGCTCGTCAGGGCGGTCAGCAGCGCCAGCAGGCAGGCCGCTTTGAGATGGCTGGAGATGTGAGGGCGAGAAAAGCCCGAAAGAGTGCGTGCAGTCATGAAACTGTGTCTCTCCGGTAGTGAGATGCTCGCCATCAACCGGCGATGTGTGCGAAAACCGATGTCATGAAACAGCTTTATAATACATTATGACACACCCAGACGATAGCCGGGCAGGGGGGCTGATTGGTTGGGCGACGGCGTATCTTGCTGAACGCGGTATCGAGCAGGCTCGCAGGGAAGCGCGTCTGTTGTTTGAACTGGCTTATGGCAGGGAAGTCAGTTGGCAACTGACTCATGCCGATGAAAGCATGCCCGAACCAGATGTGTTCGTCGATTTCGTGCGACGTCGCGGGGCAGGTGAGCCGATGGCGTATCTCAGTGGTAAAAAGGGATTCTGGACGCTCGACCTGGAAGTCACGCCCGATACCCTGATCCCGCGTGGTGACACGGAGACGCTCATAGAAGCGCTCCTTCGACACCGTCCAGACCGTCGGTCTGTAACGTCCGTTCTGGATCTCGGAACAGGGAGCGGCTGCCTGCTTTTGGCTGCGCTCAGCGAGTACCCGCAGGCGCTCGGTATCGGGGTGGACCGTAAGGAAAGAACTGCCCGACAGGCGCGGAAGAATTCGGCTCTGAATAATCTGGCCTCACGGGCGGATTTTGTGGTGGCTGACTGGAGCGATCCGTTGAACTCCCGTTTTGACGTGGTTCTTTCCAACCCGCCCTATATTCCCAAGGCCGACATTCCCGGCCTGATGAAAGACGTGGTGGCTTATGAGCCCGGCGCGGCGCTTGATGGCGGTGAGGACGGTCTGGATGCTTACCGCCAGATCATTCCCCGTCTGTCGGATCTGCTGGAGCCGCACGGATTGGCCATTCTGGAGTTCGGGATCGGTCAGGAAGAGGATGTGGCAGGTATCGCTCGAAAAGCGGGCCTGTCTGTTGTGGAGCACTGTTCTGATCTGGCGGGGATTATTCGGGCCATCGTCCTGTCGCCTCAGGTCCATTCATAGACGCAGAGTCGGCTGACGTTCAGAGGATGAGTGCCGCCGCATCTAGCAACACCAAGTGTTCAGGTCTTGGAACGGTGGTGGGGCCGGGCTGCATTGTGCAGTGAATGGGCAGCGTCGCTGCCTTTGGCGTGCTTTGTGATGGGTGAGCGGGCGACGACATAGTGGATGATGCCGAGTTTTCTGAGGCGACCACCACGCGGTGCTTCAGCAACCTGAAGCGGCTGCTTCTTTCCCAGTCCACTTGCTGCATAGAGACGCAGTTCATGCCGTCGGGATGCGGCGCTGCTGTTGCGGGCTATGACAAGCGGTCTCGGGGCGATTGCTCTCCTCTCGACCGGTGCGACACCTTCATCCTGAAAGCCCTGATCCATCAGGTCAGCCATCGTGCGGGTGCGCTCAGCGTTGGAGGAAGCGCCCATGACGACACCGACCAGCCGGACATTTTCACGGATGGCCGAGGCAACGAGGTTGAGGCCAGCCTGTGCCGTGTAACCCGTCTTCATGCCGTCAGCGCCCGGATAGAAACGCAGCATCGGGTTGTGGTTCGGAATTTCACGACCATGATAATAGAAAACGGGCGTGGAGAAGTAATGGTAGTCCTCGGGAAAGTCGGAAATCAGACGACGCCCGAGCGTCGCGAGGTCACGTGCGGTCGTGACCTGATCCGGATCGGGCAGGCCGGACGCATTGCGAAAGGTTGTGGATGCCATGCCAAGCGCGTGCGCCTGCGCGGTCATCATGGCGGCGAACCGCACTTCATCTCCGCCGACCAGTTCACCAAGAGCACAGGCGGCATCGTTGGCTGATTTGGTTACGAGGCCGAGAATGGCCTGCTCTACTGTAATATAGGAGCCCGGCATCAACCCCAGCTTGGACGGCTCGCGTGTGGCGGCTCTTACGGAAACAGGCACGGCCTGATCCAGAGAAATCTGTCCGTTACGCAGCGCCTGAAACGCCATGTACAGTGTCATCAGCTTTGTGAGACTGGCCGGGTAACGCTGAAGGTCTGGATTGATCTGCGCCAGTACTGTGCCGGTGCGTGCGTCCTCGATGAAAGCGCTGATATGCCCGACATACTGCGCCTGTGCAGAATCGACGGCAAAGACAGACGAGAGAATGAGCGAGGCTGCCAGCCCCTTGCGGTGCACGTCTTTGAGAACCGACAATATATTGATTTTATGGAAAAATTTATCGGATTTGGGACGTGCGGAACCGTCATTCACTTCGGAGGAGCGGGCCGGGAATCCAAAGTTCTTTTTCATGGCGGAGCGCACAACAATCCTGA
This sequence comes from Acetobacter sp., assembly GCF_022483985.1. Classification (NCBI taxonomy): domain Bacteria; kingdom Pseudomonadati; phylum Pseudomonadota; class Alphaproteobacteria; order Acetobacterales; family Acetobacteraceae; genus Acetobacter; species Acetobacter sp. The sequence continues at coordinate 684,913 of NZ_JAKVME010000001.1, forward strand.
TGGGTGTTTGGAGAAGAGCTTAGCAGTGCCGACTCCATCGTCTAGAGGAAAAATTACTAATATTTCGGAAAATACAAGGCGATCCGGGTTTTTATGAGCAACAATTTTTTAAGAAGATTGACGGCAGGGTGGCAGGGTCACTCTGTGAACAACGCAGACTGACTATCCGAAAGGGTTCCGCTGGCCCTGTCCCTGATTTTTTGTTTCCTTGCGAAGTCGAGCGGTTTAGAGAAGCACGACAGGCGCGGTGGCCCAACCTATCCAGCGGGAGAGCGTCGGAACCGTGCAGCAGCCGAGTGAGTTTCATGACGGAGAATTCAGAAGACAACACATCGGATATCGGTGTTCTGGTCAGGGCGGTTCCCAAGACCAGAAAGCCGTCGATGTACAAGGTTCTCATGCTGAATGACGACTACACGCCCATGGAATTCGTCGTGCATGTGCTGGAACGTTTTTTTAACAAAAGCCGTGATGAAGCCACCAACATCATGCTGCATGTGCACAAGAAGGGCGTGGGGGTCTGCGGCGTCTTCACTTACGAGGTTGCGGAAAGCAAGGTTTCCCTCGTCATGGATCTGGCGAGACAGAACCAGCATCCGCTTCAGTGCACCATAGAGCGCGACTGAAACAGCCATCACCCTATGTCTTCAATTGTATCGAAATGATGGGTTTAACCGGACCCGTCCCGGTGCCTGACGTGTCGCTCTGACCGCAGAGGCACTACATCCTTCAAAAATCTGAACGGATTTCAGTCAGGAGAAACGGGACCTGTCGCGTTGGACAGGCCCCGCTCAGTCACGACTCAGGAGTCGTGTTCGTCCTTTTCGGACGGTACATCGATGTCCGAGCTGATGTCATCGGCGTCGTCATCCAGATCGGACGTATCCTCAATGACGTCATCATCATCGTCATCGTCGTCCGTCACGATGTCGAGATCATCATCAACGTCATCTTCTCCGGCGGTTGGCTTGGGAGCCTTTACGGGAGTGGAAGGAACGATCTCGCCCGTACGCTTGAGACGGGGCACTTCAGCCGGCTGGTCAGCCCCACATTTCGGGCAAACAGCCGGATCTTTATTGAGGTCATAGAAACGCGCACCACACGAGACGCAGACGCGTTTGAAACCGAGTTCGGGCTGGGCCATATGAAACCTGTCGAATTGTATTCGTGGCAGGGGACGCGAATCCCCAACGGTATATGGTGCGACCAGAAGACCCGCACGCAATCTAAGGGCAGGGCACATGCCAGTTCAGGCAGTGTGCGTCAACCGAGGAAACGTCCTTCGTATAGCGGCATAAGACAAGTCCGTCTCATTTTAGCCTTAATTTTCCATTGGCATACACACGTGTAATGTCGGGGTGTGTCCATTCTTTCAAGGGGGCTCGTGATGAGTCGGGGGCAGGCTGTAATCTTTCGGTCCATGACGCTGGGGGTCATGCTTGGCCTCGCGGCATGCAGCGGCAGTTCCCGGCCGGGTGGAAGTCCATCGCAATGGGGGCGGGGGGATTATACGCCGCCCGGTCCCGCCAGCGACCCCTGGGGGCCATATATCCGTGAGGCGGCCAATCGCTTCACTGTTCCGGAGCAGTGGGTCCGGGCGGTCATGCATCAGGAATCGGGTGGCCATGAATATCAGAACGGTCACCTGACCCGCTCCGGTTCAGGCGCGATGGGTCTGATGCAGCTCATGCCCGCCACATGGTCGGAACTGGCTGCGGAGTTCGGGCTCGGTGACGATCCTTACGAGCCGCATGACAACATCATGGCTGGCACCGGCTATATCAGACAGCTTTATAACAGGTTCGGTTCACCGGGCTTCCTTGCGGCCTATAACGCCGGCCCCGGGCGTCTGGAACAGTATCTTGAAAACGGCGGCTCTCTACCCGACGAAACGGTGAATTACGTCGCCTCGATCAGCCCGAATCTTGGAGACGCCGTCCCTGCCGTGACGACGGCTGCATCCCCCGTCATGGTGGCCAGCGCCAGAACTGCTGCGCCAGCCTACGCCGCTACCCGGAACACTGTCGCCCAGAACGTCGCTGTTGCTGGTCCGGTCGCACGAACGTCCGACGGCTGTCTACGTAATGTCGACGCCGCTTACGATCCGTCAAACTGTCTGGTTGATCGTGATGTACCGCATCCCGACCCTGTCGAACCGCTCACAGCGCCCCAGCCCGTCATTGAAGTGGCCTCGGCGCCGCCCGTTGCAGCGCGCCAGCAGGCGCTGCCCGTCGAACTGGCCAGCTATGTCGAGCCCGGCTCGGCGCGTTCCGCTCCGGCCTACCATCTGACGCCTGTTACCTACACGCATCCGGCGTCCGGCGGCGGCTGGGCCGTGCAGGTGGGCGCTTTCTCATCCGGCTCTGATGCGAGAGTCGCGCTGGAGCAGGCGCAGGCCATCATAGGCAGAAAAGGTGACGCCAGCCCTGTCGTCACCAAGGTTTCTCCGGCGGCAAAATCCCTCTATCGGGCGCGTCTGGTCGGATTTGCCGCGCAGGACGCAACAACAGCCTGCCGCATCCTGCACAGTCATGCCGTGGCCTGCTTTGCGGTTCCCCAGTCGACCTGAGCGCTCATCGGCTGATACCGGTGCTGATACCGGTCTGGCAGGCGTTGCGATCTGGTCTATGCTCGGCTAGACCCGCGCCTTTCCGGGACTGATTTGTCCGGTCACGGGCAATCGGGAGTTGCAGGAATGGCGCGTAACCGTGTTCGCAAGGGGCGACCTCTGGATGGCTGGCTGGTCATAGACAAGCCGACCGGCATGACATCGACCGCCGTGGTGACTATTCTCAAGCGCGCCTTCAATGCCCAGAAAGTCGGTCACGGAGGCACGCTCGACCCTCTGGCAACCGGCCTCCTGCCAATCGCCATGGGCGCTGCGACCAAGACGGTTCCCTACATCATGGACGGCACCAAGCGGTATCACTTCACTCTGAAACTGGGTGAGGCGCGTGACAGTGACGACGCCGATGGCAATGTAACTGCGACATCCGATGTGCGGCCAACTGACGATCAATTACGGCAGGCGGCGGCGGACCTGACTGGCGACATCATGCAGGTGCCTCCGGTGTTTTCCGCGCTGAAAGTGGCAGGCGAGCGCGCCTACGACATGGCGCGTGATGGTCGTCCGCCGGAACTTCCGCCCCGTCCGGCACGGATTGACCGTTTCGTGCTGATCGATCGTCCGGATGCTGACCACGCGGTGTTCGAAGTTGAATCGGGCAAGGGCGTCTATATGCGCTCTCTGGCGCGCGATGTGGCGCTGGCCTGTGGAACGGTCGGCCATATCGCGGTCCTGCGTCGCCTGCGTGTAGGCCCTTTTACGGAAGCCGATGCGATTTCACTGGACAAAATCACCGGGAGCGCCGAAGAAGGCCCCGCTTCGCCGGAACTGCTACGTCCGGTATCGACCGCGCTGGCCGACATCCCGGCGGTGGCCCTGATGCCTGATGAAGCAGCGCTTATCCGACATGGTCAGGCTCTTGGCCTGATGGACTTCATCGACCGTATCCCCGAGACGGGACCGGATGACGTGGTCCGCATGATGGACGGGGAAGTGGTCTTGGGTCTGGGACGCCTTGAGGAAGGGTGGCTCAAACCTGTTCGTTTGCTTTGATATTGGGAGACGACGATGTCGATTACCGCAGAACGCCGCACGGCGCTGATTGAAGAATACCGCACAACCCCGACCGACACGGGTTCACCGGAAGTGCAGGTTGCGATCCTTACGGAGCGCATCAACAACCTGACCGAGCACCTGAAGACCCACGCGAAGGATTTCCATTCCCGCCGTGGTCTGCTGGTGATGGTGGGTAACCGTCGCGGCCTGCTCGACTATCTGAAGCGCAAGAGCCAGCAGCGTTACGAGACGCTGATCGGTCGTCTGGGTCTGCGTCGCTGATCACAGGGTCAGGCAAAAGGCGGAATGGCAGTCAATCTGCTGTTTTCCCTTCGCCGATAATCCTGTAAAGGTTCGCCCGGGGTTCCGCTTTTGGAGCCTCGGGTTTTTTGCGTCCGGATGGTCCGGACGTGGAACTGCGCCGTTTCGCATGCGCGGGAGCCGGGCTGACCACGGCGTTTCAGGCCACATGGCGTTCTGACGTTTTCGTCAGCCACCATGCCGTCCGAGACGCTGTCTGCATCCGGTTTCTCAAATCCCGGGAAGCAAGGGCCGCCATCAGGTCCGAACCGGGGCTGTCGCTGGGGATGGCCGAAAGGTTTGAAGTAAGAATGTTCAATTATTTCCGTAAAGAAATTGAATGGGCAGGTCGCCCGCTGATCCTTGAGACCGGCAAGATCGCCCGTCAGGCAGATGGCGCTGTTGTCGTCACCTATGGCGAGACGGTTGTCCTTTGTACGGCCGTTGGCGCCAAGACCGTGAAGCCGGGACAGGATTTCTTCCCGCTGACCGTCAACTATCAGGAAAAAGCTTACGCCGCAGGCAAGATTCCGGGTGGTTTCTTCAAGCGTGAAGGACGTCCGTCCGAAATCGAGACGCTGAATTCCCGTCTGATCGATCGTCCGATCCGTCCGCTGTTCCCGGAAGGGTTCCGCAACGAGGTTCAGGTCATTACGACGGTCCTCAGCCACGACATGGAAAACGATCCGGCCATTCCGGCTCTGATCGGCGCGTCAGCCGCGCTGACCCTGTCCGGCATTCCGTTCTTCGGTCCGGTTGCCGGTTGCCGTGTCGGCTACGCCAATGGCGAATACGTGCTGAACCCGAGCATCGACGACATGAAAGAGAGCGATCTCGATCTTGTCGTTGCTGGTACGTCCGAGGGCGTGCTGATGGTGGAATCGGAGGCCAGCGAGCTTTCCGAGTCCGTCATGCTTGGCGCTGTGAACTTCGGTCACAAGGCGTTCCAGCCGGTCATCGACGCGATCATCGCTCTGGCTGAACACGCTGCCAAAGCGCCGTGGGAAATGGAAGGTCCGAGCAAGGAAGCCATCGCTCTTCGCAAGAAGGTCGACACGCTGGGCCGCAAGCTGCTTGCCGCAGCCTATAAGGAAAAGGCCAAGCAGGCCCGCTACGAGAAGGTCGCGGCCGCCAAGAAGACGGTCATCGAGAAGCTGGTTGCAGCCGATCTGGATGCTGAAGCGGCCAAGCCGATGCTGAAGGATCTTGAGGCCGATATCGTGCGGAACTCGATCCTCGACACGGGCCTGCGTATTGATGGTCGTGACCTTGTCACGGTTCGTCCGATCGTCTCCGAAGTCGGTATCCTGCCGCGTGCTCACGGTTCAGCGCTCTTCACCCGTGGTGAGACGCAGGCACTGGTGATCGCGACGCTCGGCACGGGTCAGGACGAACAGGTTATCGACGCGCTTGAAGGCGAATACCGTACCAACTTCCTGCTGCACTACAACTTCCCTCCGTTCTCGGTTGGTGAATGTGGTCGCACGGGTTCGCCGGGTCGCCGTGAAATCGGCCATGGAAAGCTGGCATGGCGAGCCATCCACCCGCTGCTGCCGACGAAGGCCGAGTTCCCTTACACCATGCGCGTCGTGTCAGAGATCACGGAAAGCAACGGTTCGTCCTCGATGGCGACCGTTTGCGGCACCTCGCTCTCCCTGATGGATGCCGGTGTTCCCCTGAAGCGTCCTGTTGCCGGTATCGCGATGGGTCTCATCAAGGAAGATAGCGGTTTCGCCGTGCTGTCCGACATTCTTGGCGACGAGGATCACCTCGGCGACATGGATTTCAAGGTGGCCGGAACCGAAGCGGGTATCACCGCGCTTCAGATGGACATCAAGATCACGTCCATCACGCCGGAGATCATGGAAATCGCTCTGGAGCAGGCCCGTGGCGGTCGTCTCCACATTCTTGGCGAGATGTCGAAGGCTCTGACGGAAGGTCGCGAAGGTGTCTCCTCCACGGCACCGAAAATCACCACGATGAGCGTGCCCAAGGAGAAAATCCGCGACGTGATCGGAACGGGCGGCAAGGTCATTCGTGAGATCGTCGAATATTCCGGCGCGAAGGTCGATATCGGCGATGACGGCACGATCACCATTGCGGCGTCGTCCGATGAGCAGGCCCAGAAGGCGATTTCCCGGATCAACGGCATCGTTGCCGAGCCGGAAGTGGGTCGCATCTATGACGGCAAGGTTGTGAAGACCGCTGATTTTGGCGCGTTCGTGAACTTCCTCGGCGCCAAGGACGGTCTGGTGCACATCTCCGAACTGGCTCAGGGACGGGTGAACCGTACCACGGATGTCGTCAAACAGGGTGACGCCGTAAAGGTGAAGGTCATCGGTTTTGACGACCGCGGCAAGGTGAAGCTCTCCATGAGGGTTGTGGATCAGGCCACAGGCGCCGATATCACAGCAGATGTCGGGGAGAAGCCGGCACGCGCACCGCGCCGCGAGGACTGAAGTCTTCTGATGGGTTGAAGTGGGGCGGGCGTTACGACTCTGGGGTCGTAACGCCCGTTTCTCTATGGCGCGTGAAGCTGCATCGGGTTAAGACGCCCATGTTTGCGGCACGAACAGGCATGATAACGGGACAGCATGAAGTCGATTAACGCAGTTAGGTTGGGGGGCGCTGAAGTCCTGCCTCTGGTTGAGGGTGGAAAAGGCGTTTCCGTTTCGACGGGTGAATCCGCCGGGGCTTGGGCCGCTGCGGGCGGTGCTGGCACGATCTCTGTCGCCAATGCAGACAGTTATGACGAGAACGGTAAGGTCGTTCCCCAGACCTACAAGGGACGGACCCGTCGGGAGCGTCAGGAAGAACTGATCGACTATGCCATCAGGGGTGGCATTGCTCAGGCGCAAATCGCCCACGAGCGCTCAGACGGCAAAGGACGTATCCACGCCAATATTCTCTGGGAAATGGGCGGTTCCGAGCGGGTTATCGAAGGCGTTCTGGAAGGAGCCAAAGGGCTGATTCACGGCCTGACCTGTGGTGCGGGCATGCCTTATCGCCTGTCCGAAATCGCCATGAAATTTGGCGTGCATTACTACCCGATTGTTTCGTCGGCGCGCGCTTTCAACGCTTTATGGAAACGGGCCTACAGCAAGGCATCCGAACTTCTTGGCGGCGTGGTGTATGAGGATCCCTGGCGTGCGGGAGGCCATAACGGTCTCTCCAATACGGAAAACCCGCTTGCGCCGGAAGATCCGTACCCTCGTGTCCTCGCATTGCGGACACTGATGAGGACGTTCGGGCTTGGCGATACGCCGATCATCATGGCCGGTGGTGTGTGGTGGCTTGAGGAATGGCAGGACTGGATCGACAATCCCGAGCTGGGACCAATCGTTTTCCAGTTCGGCACACGTCCGCTTCTTACGCAGGAAAGCCCCATTCCAGAGGCATGGAAGGCGCGGCTGCTGACCCTGAAGGAAGGGGATGTCTACCTCAATCGCTTTTCTCCGACAGGGTTTTATTCTTCTGCCGTGAATAACAGCTTCATGCAGGAACTGCGTGAGCGCTCCGAGCGTCAGGTCGCTTACTCTTCGGAGCCGGTGGGTGAGCTGGTGGCCCGCTATGGCGTGGGCGCACGCAAGCGCGAGGTCTTTGTGACCGAAGCAGACCTGCTGCATATCAAGGCCTGGGAAGCAGCAGGTTTCACGGAAGCTATGCGTACGCCTGATTCCACCCTGATTTTCGTGACGCCGGACCGTGCACAGGAAATTCTGGCCGATCAGGTGGCCTGCATGGGCTGCCTGTCCGAATGCCGCTTTTCCAACTGGAGCCAGCGGCCGCCGGAATACAGTAATGGACGCAGAGCCGATCCGCGTTCCTTCTGCATTCAGAAAACGCTCCAGACGATCTCTCACGCCGAGGGGCCGGATCAGGCTGAAATTGCTGACAACAATCTGATGTTCGGTGGCACCAACGCCTGGCGCTTTGCAACGGACCCGTTCTATTCGAATGGCTTTGTGCCGACGGTTAAACAGCTTGTCGAACGGATCATGTCCGGACGCTGACAGGTATTTGATGAAATGAAGAGGCCATCGACCATGCTGTTTCAACAGAAAAGCGCCACTCTGCTGCGGACTGTTTTTCTGGCGGGCGGCATGCTCATGGCCTCGTCCATGACGTTGCTCGATACGGCTCGCGCGGAATCCGCGCTTTCACCCGTTGATCAGGGATGGGTCGCCCGCGTTCAGGACACGATGAACGCAGTCACCACGATGAAAGGTCGTTTTGAACAGGTTGCGCCGGATGGTCAGCGCACGACTGGCACAGTCTGGCTGGCGCGTCCGGGAAGGATGCGGTTCGAGTATGACAAGCCAAGCCCGCTTCTTCTGGTCGCCAATGATGGGAAGGTGGTTTTCCGCGATACCCAACTTGATCAGACCACAGAAATTCCGTTGGAACGCACTCCTCTCGGCCTGCTGCTCAGTGAGCATGTTTCACTGACCGGTGATGTAACAGTGACGGATTTCAGGCGTCAGGCTGGCACACTCCAGATATCGGCCGTCCGCACGGCTGCTCCGGGAGAGGGAACACTGGTCATGCTGCTGTCCGAACAGCCGCTGAGCTTGCAGGGCTGGACCGTGATTGACGCGCAGGGCAGGCAGACAAGGGTGGTTCTGTCCGATGTAAAGCAGGGAGTGAGGGTCTCGGACACTCTCTTCGCGCTTCCCCGCGAGAACTGACGTCTTATCGGAGTTTTGCCGAAGCTCTGACATGTAATTTTATAAATTGCTGTTGTCCGGCAGTGACGGCACGGCATCCTACGTGCGGGTGGGTTTGTTGCGAATGTCGGTTCAAGTAATCGCGTGAACAAAACTAACGGCCCGTTTGAAGCTGCTGATGGAACGCGTCGGGCTTTCGTGTCGCTTAACCGATAGCGAATGAGGCGGGGCAGCGTAGGGTCGTTTGATGTGTGGACCTACCGCCAAGATTCACCCGTTCAAGGTCCGCTCGATCTCAAAGGACCGCTCCGCTGATGGTCACGGGACTTACCGAGTGTCCATTGCGATCCGGAACAGCCGCGTCGTGCGGACGACGTATTTCGGGCCGAGTGCAACGTTTGAGGGCAGGGATGGGGTGTGTGCCGGGGTGGTGCGGGGGGATGAGCGGCGGTACGGATTTGGCACGGATTTATCCGCGTCGATTAGACCTACATAAACCGATATGCACCAAAACAACTCGCCGAAGAGAATGCGCAATAAGGCTGTGTGTATGTAAGTATCTGAGAATGTTTTGATTTTCACCGAACAGATGGTGGGCGCAACAGGGATTGAACCTGTGACCCCTACCATGTCAAGGTAGTGCTCTACCGCTGAGCTATGCGCCCATCTGTTCGGTAAGCGGGCTTTTAAAAGAGCTCCGCGAAGAAGGCAAGCCCATGCGGGAAAAATAGTGTAGCCTGTCGGAACGATCTCAATAATCCCTTGTCCCGAGTGCTTATGCTGGACCAATCAGGCGCTGTTTTCAGCGATTCCCTCAACACCAGAGAAGAAGACGCGTCTGCCGGTTTCCACGCGAATCCGCCTGTGACTGTTGTGCGCCCATCCGGCAAATCGATACCGCTCATCATCTCATCTCCTCACTCGGGACGCGATTACTCTTCCAGCTTCCTTGCTCAGGTCAGACTGCCGCTTGAGGTCTTGCGAAGTGGTGAGGATTTTCACGTTGATACGCTCGTGGCGTCCGCCCCTGCGCATGGAGCGACCCTGCTGTCCGCTACGTTCCCGAGAGTCTTCTGCGATGTGAACAGGGCCTCGCTCGATCTCGACCCTGCCATGATCGCCGGAGCCGAGGAGGAAGCGCTCAGTCCTTCAGCCCGTGGGCGTGCTGGACTGGGTAGCGTTCCCGTCGTTGTTTCCGGGGGGAGGCAGCTCTATGCCGGAAAACTCTCCATAGCCGAGACCTCTGCCCGTCTGAGACGCTACTGGCATCCATACCATGCCGAACTCCGTAAGCTGATTGACGAGCTGAAGGAGAAGCATGGTTTCTGTGTCCTGCTCGACATGCATTCCATGCCGGCGGGAGTAGATGGCTCGAAGGCTGACTGTGTGATTGGCGACTGTTTCGGCGCATCGAGCGAAGTGCATTACGTGCAGGCGCTGGCCCGCAATCTGCTGGCCCAGAATATGAAAGTAGCCCGCAATCATCCGTTCGCTGGTGGTTTCATCACCAGCCATTATGGTCAGCCGGCTGAAGGGGTCAGCGCCATACAGCTTGAGATGAATCGCGCGCTCTATGTGAGCCGGAGAACCAATGGCGGCTCTGGCCTCAATCCCCGTTTTTCCCGGAAAATCGAGCAGGTTATCTCGGATATGGCGGCTTATGTCGCACAGTGCATGGAGATGCGCTGATCAGAGCGTGCGCACCATGATTCTGAAAGCCGTGGCGAAATGTACATCCGCTGCGTCAGTGGCGTCCTGATTGAGGCGGATATCAACTGTTGGTTGGGAGGTCAGATAAATCTGACAGCTTCCGCTCTCGACCTGATCCAGATGGCCGGTCACGCAGACTGCGTGGTGGGAAGTCAGCGCACTGCGCAGAACAGGTGTGCCCGCCCCGTTGGCGGAGACGACAGCGACAAAAGTGTTGTGGTTGAGGTCATCGAGGCGGACCGCAAACGCATGCATGGTAAGACCGATGTTTTGCGAAGTGTCTGAAAAAGCCTTTCTGATCTGCTGGGCTTCCTGCTCAGAGCCGGATACTGCGGGATTGTAGACAACCGCTACCGCGATCTCCCCTTTCGGGGGTGGCACAACGAAATGCAGCGCCTCCCCAAGGATGCTGACATCCTTGGAATCAAAAGCTTCCGCACATGTAGGCATGGCGAGGAAAAGTCCACAACACAGGCCCCATGTGGCAGCAAATCTGGCAGTCTTTCTTGAGACGGGTATCAACTGCACGACTTTCGATCCGACCAACTGGCAGGATAATCAGTCAGAGCTATTGAAGAACATTTAAACAGTCGCCGGTGCGCTGGAGTATTGTTATTTCGCAATGTTTTTTTCTGTTATCGACAACCATGCCGCAATCCGTGCTTCAGGATCAGGCGCAAGAATGAAGTCGGAAACTGCGGAAACACAGTCCGCGCCCGCCGCGATGCACTCCGGCGCACGGTCGAGCGTCACGCCGCCGATCGCGACCAGAGGAAGATCACCAATTCTCCGCCGCCATTCGGTCAGTTTTTCAGTGCCTTGGGGACCAAATGCCATCTTCTTGAGCCGTGTCGGCCAGATCGGTCCCAGAGCGACATAGTCTGGCTTTGCTGTCAGAGCGCGCTCCAGTTCCTCTACGCAGTGCGTGCTGATGCCGAACCGGATACCTGCTTTCCGGATGGCGCCGAGGTCCGCTGTGTCGAGATCTTCCTGACCCAGATGCAGCCAGGGCGCGCCACACAGAATGGCTTCCTGCCAGAAATCGTTGACGACCAGCGATACGCCATGCCGTTCGGCAAAACGCAGCCCTTCTTTCAGTTCCTCAATGAGCGCCGCACCTGTTTTGTCCTTGATGCGGAGCTGGATGAAGCGTGCGCCAGCCGCGCCGAGACGATCAACCCAGAAAGCCCGGTCCACGACAGGATAGATGCGCTGGGGGAGAGGGGCATGGGTCATGCGAGGACAGGCTTTCCGAGCAGGGGAGTGGAGGGAACCGCCATGTCGCGTTCCGCCATAGGGTCAGCCTCACGGGCCAGAGCACCGGCTTCGACAGCCAGACTGAAGGCGCGGGCCATGGCCACCGGGTCACCTGCCTTGGCGACGGCGGTGTTGATGAGCACAGCGTTATAACCAAGTTCCATGGCCTGCGCGGCATGCGATGGCACACCGATTCCGGCATCGACGACAAGCGGGACATCCGGAAAATGGGCGCGGAGCGCGCGCAGTCCGAACACATTGTTCAGCCCTTTGCCCGAGCCGATCGGAGCGCCCCACGGCATCAGCACCTCGCAGCCTGCCGCAAGCAGCCTTTCCGCCACAACAAGATCTTCCGTCGTGTAGGGAAAAACCCTGAATCCTTCAGACGTCAGGATACGGGCAGCTTCCACGAGACCGAACACATCCGGTTGCAGCGTATCGGACTCGCCGATGACTTCCAGTTTGATCCAGTCCGTCTCGAACACTTCGCGTGCCATGTGGGCCGTGGTGACGGCTTCCTTGACCGTGTGACATCCCGCCGTGTTGGGCAGCACGGGAACGTCCAGTTCGCGGATAAGGGACCAGAAGGCCTGACCCGCTTTCTGACCAGCGGATTCACGGCGGAGCGAGACGGTGATCACGCCTGCCTGCGCCGCCTTCACGGCAGACGCGAGGATGTCGGGGGAGGGGTACTGGGCCGTCCCGAGCATCAGCGGAGAGGAAAGCGTCGTTCCGTAAAATTTCATTGGTTTATCCACCCTGCATGGGGGCGACGATTTCAATCTTCATCCCCTCTGCAATGGTCAGGTGAGCACGACGGGACGCTGGCACGAAGTCGCCATTCACGGCGGTAGCGATCCGTGCTCCCTTCAGGCCGAGTTCATCGACAAGAGCCGCGAGGGTGGAAGCGCTCACCTCGCGGGCTTCGTCATTGACCAGAATGTTCATGTCAGCCTCCCTGAGCAGAAGTCGTCACCTGCACGGTTCATGAGTCGCTTGGACATCACTTGGGACTTTCGGGGAAAGCACGCAAGTCACAGGTCTTTCAAGAATCGAATACGAATCTTTCGACCTGTTCGCCCAGCCACGGCGACAGAAGATAGCCGTGCCGATACATGCCGTTGACGAAAATGGTCTGGTTTTCCTGCGTCACAAGCGGCACATTATCCGGATAGGAGGGTCTCAGCCCTGTTCCGATATCCACGATCTCGGCTTCCGCGAAACCGGGGTGAAGCGTCCACGCCGCGTTCAGCAGTTCGCTCATCGACCGGAGTGTGACCGGTCCGTCATTCTCGCTTTCGATCATTGTCGCGCCGACCATGAACAGGTGGTCGGCACGAGGCACTATATAGATGGGGATACGGGGATGCAGCATCCGCACGGGCCTGTGCAGCGCCACGTCCGGGCAGCGCAGCAGAAGCATCTCTCCTCTCACGCCTCTGAGCGAGGAAAGTTCCTGCCTTGCGCGCAGGCCTGTCGCATCGACTGTCCAGTCGAAAGAGACATCCGTTGGTATTTCCGGAGTATTCAACAACAGGCGACCGCCCAGTTCGTTTACCAGACGACCAGCAAGCGCGGGGAGCGCCTGACGTGGATCGAGATGACCTTCTTCCGGAAAGAAGAGCGCTTTCTGAAAACGGTCGGCCAGATCCGGCTCCAGTTCCCCGATTTCCTGTGGACCGATTTCCCTGAAATGGCTGGTGCGGCGTCCAAATCGGGGAATCTCCGCCGTATCGCGGGGAGGGGCGACCACAAGGCTACCGTTGGATTGCACATCAGGCACGTTGGCGCGCCACCAGGCGAGGGAACCGATCGAGCGTTCGGTTACTTCTGGCGGTGCTGACTCGGCTTCACACCACGGAGCCAGCATGCCTCCCGCCATCCAGGACGCGCCGGAGCCGACTTTCGGTCCGGCCTCGGCCAGAGTGACACGCGCCCCTCTGCTTGCCAGCCTGACGGCGGCGACAAGACCTGCGACGCCTGCGCCGCGCACCAGAATGTTTTGAGGGCGTGTCATGAGGGCCTCCCTTGCTGACAGAGCCGAAAATGTGCGCCACGATGACGACCTTCCGGCAGTTTGTTAAGGGGGACCATCGCCTGTCGGCAGGACGCCTGCCTCAGTTCGCCCGTTCTGCGGCGATCTTTTTGAATTTTTAGCGAAAAAAACCGATAATCGGGAGGAGTTGCTGACTCATTGATCATGCGTTCAGGTTGTAACGATCTGAGGATTTGTTATTAAGTTGCCCAGATAAGCCCGTCGGAGAACATGGAATGACTGAACCGGTAACACCACCGCATCTTGCTCCCTCCGATCTGGCGAATAATGAAAGAGCCGTCGCTTATTACAATGAGCATGGCTGTGACACTGTCGAGAAGGCGTTTTATCTCGCCAATATTCTCCATACCGACCGGTGTGTCGCGGAAGCGGCCCGCGTTTATCACATCGGGTATGAACTTCATTCCAAATCACCGGACCAGCACCCCGGGGCGCATATCCTGCTGCATGTCAGCCTTCTGTGTCAGTTGAAAGCGGGTCTGCCGCTCGATCCGGCGGATATGGATGCGCTCCGCTCCCTGTCGCTCCCGCTCTATAATTACATTCTGGGCATTCAGACGGCATGGACGACAGGCGATCTGATCAAGGCCGCCCGCATCATGGGGAACTGTTACGACGAGTTCCACACGGGCGAAGAGTGTGACAGGCTTTATCTGGAGATCATGAATCGCCTCTACACCGAGCAGACGCGTAACGGTGTGGCCGACAGCCGGGTGCCGGGCGCGCTCATTCCTCGCAAGATTTTCATGTACTGGGACAAGGAAACGCCGGACGAGGTTGAGCGGAACTTCGAATATCACCGCAACCTCAAGGGCGTTGAGGTCAAGACTTTCAATCAGGAAGAAGCGGCTCAGTGGCTGTATGACGTTTATGGCGTCGAGGCCCGCAATCTGTTTCTGAGCACCCGTCACCCTGCCGAGGCGGCCGACTTCCTTCGCGCCCACGTCATCCAGAAGCTGGGTGGCTGGTGGCTGGACGCCGACATCCGCATCCGTTCGGAAGAGGTGTTCTTTGAGCGGCTGTCACATCACCATTCGCACGTGTTCCTGCTGACGCATGACAGCGTGGTGCATAACGACTTCTTCGGTTCGGTCGCGAACAGTCCGATTCTGGAAGACGTTCTGCTGTCGCTCTATCGCAACTGCTATCTCCATCCGGGTCTGTATATCCCCTACAAGACTGGCCCGGGTGTGTTCGAGCGCGCCCTGAACCGCACGTTCCATGCGGATTTCATGCGGGTGCGTCCGATCCCGTCCATGATCGTGTATGACAACCACGTCTTCTCCGAGATCATCGAAGAACTACATGTGGACTACAAATTTCAGGGTAAGTCCTGGCACGCCGTCAGCAACTGACCGGCTCATCCAGAAAGGGTATTATCCGGCAGGCGGGTGATACCCACAGCGTCGCAAGGCGGCCTCCATATGGAGCGGCGGCGGCGCGACAGCCCTGATCGGCGTGGGAAGCTGCAACGTCAGCTCCCGACTCAGCAACTGTAGCGGACCGGACCCGGAGCGCTTTTCTTCGGCATAGATCGGGTCATCCAAGATCGGGGTTCCCAGCAGGGCGCAGTGAATGCGTGCCTGATGGGTCCGGCCTGTGTGCAGCGTCAGTTCGACCCATGAACAGACGCCATCCGTACCCAGACGTCTCAATGTCGTCCGCGCGCTCTGTCCGTCTGGAGCGCCGCACATTCTCCATCCACCAGACTTCGTGCTGATCTTTTTCAGAGGCTCATCAATCTCAGCCGTTTCCGGAGAAACGCCCTGCACGATGGCCCAGTAGATCTTGCGGGTCCGGCCTTCCGAAAAGCAGGACTGCATCGCCAGCAACGTCTGTTTGCGCAGGGCGATGGCAAGGCAGCCCGCAGTGTCGGCATCCAGCCGATGAGCAAGCCACGGACCGTCTTTCCTCCTGCTCATCAGGGGAAACCAGTCTTCAACGCTGGGGCCACCGCGTGGTCCGGGATGCACCGGCAAGCCGGCGGGCTTGTTGATGATAAGCGCCTGATTGCTTTCATAGAGCATTTCAAACGGGAGCGTTGGGGAAAGACCCGTCATGACCGTTTACTCATTTTCAGCACCGGGGAAAGCTTACGCCCTGTGCTCAGGAAGCGCGCTCTGAGCACAGAAGGAGGCGCTGTTCCACTGAGTGCGTGCCCAGTGAAACAGCGCCATAAGAGGATGGCAGACGCGTCAGTCTTCTGCGCCACGTCCGATCAGCACCTTCCGGCGGCCGACATGATCCGCAGCCGTCACGATGCCGTTCTTCTCCATCTGTTCGATGAGTTTGGCGGCGCGGTTATAGCCAATCGAAAGATGACGCTGCACGAAGGAAGTGGACGCCTTGCCTTCACGGATCACGATGGCGACCGCCTTGTCATACAGACCGGATGAATCGCCATCTCCGCCGCTGCTTCCGGCATCGAAAGTTCCGGCGGCGCTGTCATCCTCGCGTTCTGAGATGACGTCCTCGTCGTAAATCGGCTCGCCCTGTTCACGCAGGAATTCGACAGTCGCCTCGACTTCACTGTCAGCCACAAATGGGCCGTGTACACGGGTGATGCGGCCACCGCCCTGCATGAAGAGCATGTCGCCCTGACCCAGAAGCTGCTCAGCGCCCTGTTCGCCAAGAATCGTGCGACTGTCAAACTTGCTGATCACCTGAAAGGAAATGCGCGTCGGGAAGTTGGCCTTGATGGTGCCGGTGATCACATCCACGGATGGACGCTGCGTCGCCATGATGACATGAATGCCCGCCGCACGGGCTTTCTGCGCGAGACGCTGGACGGCGGCGTCGATTTCCTTGCCCGCCGTCATCATCAGGTCGGCCATCTCGTCGATGACCACCACGATGAAGGGCAGGGGATCGAGCGTGAGGGACTGTTCTTCGAAAATCGGGTTGCCGGTTTCCGGATCGTAGCCGGTCTGGACGCGGCGTGTGACTTCCTCTCCGCGTTCACGAACCTGCGCGGCACGCTCGTTATAACCGGCGATGTTACGGACCTGTAGATGCGCCATGGCGCGATAGCGACGGTCCATTTCCCGCACGACCCATTTCAGGGCGGTGACGGCCTTGTTCGGCTCCGTCACAACAGGCGTGAGCAGGTGAGGGATGCCGTCATAGATCGACAGTTCCAGCACCTTCGGGTCGATCATGATCAGACGGCACTCATCCGGCGAATGCCGGAAAAGCAGCGACAGGATCATGGCGTTGATCCCGACGGACTTACCCGAGCCGGTCGTTCCGGCGACCAGCAGATGCGGCATCTTCGCGAGATCGCCGAAGACGGGTTCGCCTTCGATGTCCTTGCCGAGAGCCAGTTCCAGCCGGGAGGTCGTGTTCACCCATTCCGGACATTTGAACAGTTCCGAAAGATACACGGTTTCGCGGGTCGCGTTCGGGACTTCGATACCGATGACATTACGACCGGGGACCGTGGCGATGCGGACGCTGAGCACGGACAGGGAGCGGGCCACATCGTCCGCCAGTCCGATGACGCGGGCTGCACGGATACCGGGGGCTGGTTCAAGTTCGTACAGCGTGACGACAGGACCGGGGTGCAGATCGACAATCCGCCCCTGCACGCCGAAATCCGCCAGAACCGTTTCGAGAAGCCGGGCGTTACCTTCCAGCATTTCCCGCGACGGCGCCATGGCGGCGCGGGAGGCCGGTGGCAGTTTCAGCAGGGAGACAGGCGGCAGAACCCAGCCCTGCGATGCTTTTGCTGCTTCTCGTCGGCCTGCCGACGCACTGCCATCACTCTCCGAACGCCCGCCGAACAGCTTGGAGAGCAGGGATTTCCGGCCTTCGCCTTCAGCGGAAGCGCCATGACCGGCAGACTGCGTGACGGGTTCAGGGCGGGTGACGGGCTGCTGATTTTCCGGTTGTGCGGGAACTGGAGGCTGCAAGTCAGACAGGTCGGCCGGTTCGTCCCTGTAGGCAGAGAGACGCTCGGTTGGCGGAGGGGCATCATTCACCGGGCCGGGCAGGGCGTAGACAGGCTCGTCCTCGTTGACGGTGTTGGCGGGCCTGCGGCCGGTCGGGCGGTTGGCTGGGGGCGATTCCGGCGAAGGCGCCAGAAGGGCGAGATCGGTTCCCGTCGGCGCCACGCTTCTGGCAGCGGCAGGCTGCCTTGCCGTCTCGGAACGTGGCGGTGGTGGTGCGAAGCGGGTTTCCTGCGCAGCCTTCGCGGCAAGATATTGCCCGGCGGATGCGGTGGATGCCTTGGCGCGTCGGGGAATCCACGATCGCCTGCTTCCGTTGTCCTGTTCGGCAAAGCCGGTTTCGGAAGCGACCGTTTCATAGCCGTTTCCGTAATCGGTTCGGGCGTATACGCTCTCCTGCCCCGGAACAACCCGGCGCTGACGCGCAATAATCACTCTCGCGAGGCGACCGGGCTGACGACCGATGAGCAGCATGGTCGCGCCTGTCAGTCGGGCGATGCTGTTCCACTCGTTCCTGTCGAGGCCAAACGCCAGCGCGGCGAGAAGGACGGCCAGCACCAGACCGAGAAACCAGATGATGACGCCGCCCGCAGGCCCTATTGCCGACATCCCGGCGGCGACGGCTTCCCGCGCCACGCTTGCGCCAATGCCTCCGCCGATACCGGCGTCGGAGGGCCATGAAGGCGCGTGAAACGCTGTGATCAGAATGGGGAGGGCCGCCAGCAGGGCTGCCCCCACAGGCAGGAGGAAGCAGAGTGCAAAGGCTCTCAGCACGAAGACACTGAGGCCACGGTGTCGGAAAATTCTCCATCCCCATGCGACGAGGGCGACAATCAGCAGCACTGTGGAGAGACCGACCGCCTGAATGAGAATATCGGCCAGAAAGGCTCCCGGTCGTCCAAGCAGGTTCGTGGGCGCTCTGTCGGTCGATACATCCGGTGAGGGATCGAGAGGATCGTAACTCCAGAAACACACGGTCAGAACAAGCGCCAGAACCCACAGCAGAACGCCGCCGAGTTCATCGCCTCTGCGTTTCAGCGACGTTTTCGTCGTGGCGGATGAAAGGCTGGCTGGAAGGATGCGGCTGATACGCGCCAAGAAACCGGTCCCAAGGTTGCAGTGTTCAAAAGCTGGATGCGTTCGCCTCATACGCTCGCATGACATGCGAACATATCGCGTGCGGTGTGCATCCTAAAGGTGAGGATCGGTTCTTAAAGCCCGGATATGTCCAAAAAGCGAAGATTTTTTGAGTTCATGAAGAAGGTTTCCCTGTCTTCATGCTCAAGGGGCGCGACTCTGTCCCAGCGCGTCGGCCATCAGAGCGATTTCAGCCAGCTTTTCCTCAAGCGCGGACCAGTCATCCTGCTCGCTCAGTCTCGTCCAGAGCGCCTCGACCGTTGTGATGAGCATGTCACAGGGACGACCGCCTGAAAAATACGGATGATCGGCGGAATAAGAGGCAACCGGAGCCCGGTTTTCGAGCAGTCCGCGCGCTTCAGCAAAGGCGCTATCACGATAGAGATCTCCACGCTCGCCGTTCAGCGCCCTCTCTGCGCCACCGCTACCGCCATACCAGTCGAAGGGCAGGCAATGGAACGGGATTCCTGAGGTTTCCATAAACAGGGTCACCGCATGGCGGAGAGCGCGGTCGGTCTCGGGTGTGTCCGGACGGACACCGAGACGGCGGCACCATGCGAGATCCAGTTCGCGTTCATAAAGCGCCGGAAAGCGGGAAAGAACGTCCGTCAGTCCGGCATGGGGAGCAAATTCCAGCAGGCACTCGGCCAGACGGGCCAGATTCCACAGAAGTGCCTGAGGCTGGCGTCCATAGGCGTAAAGTCCGTTCTGGTCGAAATACGCGGCGGTAAAGCCTGCATCGAACCGGGGCAGGAAGCGCCACGGGCCATAGTCGAAACTTTCGCCCGTAATGGCGATGTTGTCCGTGTTCAGAACGCCGTGAACAAAGCCGGCGGCCATCCACTGCGCGCCCACGCGGGCGACGCGACCGCACACAGCTTCAAACAGGACCAGCGCCTCATTGCCGTCTTCCGGAACGGAAAGTCCGGGATAGTAGGTTTCCCGGACGTAGGTGACGAGCTGCTTCAGCGCCTCCGTCTCGGCATTGGTCGCAAGGCGCTGGAATGTGCCGATGCGGATGTGGGAATGGCCAAGCCGCACAAGGACAGCGGAGCGTGTGGGGGACGGTTCGTCGTGACGCTCCAGATTTTCGCCCGTCTCGATCAGGCTGAAGGCGCGGGAGGTCTCGACACCGAGCGCTTCCAGCATGGAGGCGGCCAGAATCTCCCGGATGCCTCCTTTCAGAGTCAGGCGGCCGTCTCCTCCGCGTGACCAGGGCGTACGGCCGCTGCCCTTGGTGCCGAGGTCGAGCAGACGCCCGGTGTCGTCACGCAACTGGGCGAACAGGAAGCCGCGTCCGTCTCCGAGGTCGGGGTTGTACTGGCGGAACTGGTGACCGTGATAGCGAAGCGCCAGAGGTTGTGGCAGTGAGCCGGGCAGGGGGAGGAACTGTCCGAAATGCTGAACCCACTCGCTGTCGGTCAGCGTATCGAGCCCCACAGTGGACGCTGCCTGGTTGTTACGATAACGGAGCCTGTGCGTGGGGAAGTGAGCGGGCTGCACGACATCGTAAAACAGACCGCCAAGACGGGTGTGATCGAGGGCTGGATGAAAAGCTTGTGAAAATGGCATCAAACCGGGCTTTCACGGGAAGTTCTATTGACTTCCCGATGGTCATTTTACAGTGTCAACAAATCCGACACACAAACACACGAATAATAAGAAGTGGTCGCTGAATGAAAATTTTCAATATCCTGCTCCTCGCGCCCTTTGTCGGGTTGCTGTGGGTGCCCTTCTATAACCTGCAGACTCCGATGCTGTTCGGATTCCCGTTTTTCTACTGGTACCAGTTCGCATGGGTGCCGGTGACGTCAGTCCTGATCTGGCTTGCCTGGAAGAAGGGAGCGCAGTCATGAACGGTATTCCGGCGGCTGATACGATCGCGCTTGTCGTCTTCGTCCTGTTCTTCGGGGTGACGATCATCGCGGGCAGCACGGTGTCTCACTGGAAGGAGTGGTTCTCCGGTGGAAAGAAGGCGGCGCCTTCTGCTCCTGTCGAGGGACATGGTGGGCACGGCACGGAAGAATGGGGTCTTGGCGGACGGCAGTTCGGCGCCTGGGTCACATGGTTTCTGGTCGGCGGCGATTTCTACACGGCCTATACCGTTATCGCGGTTCCGGCTCTGGTCTATGCGGTCGGCGCTTACGGATTCTTTGCGCTGCCCTACACCATCATCGTCTATCCATTCATCTTCATCGTCATGCCGAAGCTGTGGAAGATCGCTCATGACGGCGGTCATGCGACCGCGGCGGACATGATCCGCGCGCGTTTCGGCAGTCGCGCCCTTGAACTGGCCGTGGCGTTTTCCGGGCTGATCGCGGTTATGCCCTATATCGCGCTCCAGTTGATCGGTATCCGCACGGTCGTACAGGCTCTCGGCTTTTCGGGCGAGATTCCTCTGGTCATCGCCTTTGTCTCGCTGGCTGCCTACACATGGCTCGGCGGTCTCCATGCGCCTGCGCTGACGGCGTTCATCAAGGACATCATGATCTACATCGCGGTGATCGCCGCCGTGACGTTGATCCCGATCAAGCTTGGTGGCTACGGTCATATGTTCGACGTCATGAACAGTGTCGTGGCGATGCCGGACGCCGATCATGTCATGAAGGCCGGGCAGTTGATGCCGTATGCGACGCTGGCGCTTTCCTCCGCGCTGGCCGCCTTCCTGTATCCGCATACGCTGACCGGCATTCTGGCCGCCAAATCGGCGGACACGGTCAAGCAGAACGCAGTCTACCTGCCGATCTACACGATCGTCCTCGGGCTGATCGCCCTGCTGGGCATGATGGCGCACGTCGCAGGCATCGACACGACGGTCTCTTCCATGGTGGTGCCTTACCTGTTCCTGAAGCTGTTTCCGGACTGGTTCGCGGGCTTCGCTTTTGCGGCCATTGCCGTGGGCGCGCTGGTTCCTGCTGCGGTCATGGCGATCGGTGCGGCGAACCTGCTCACGAACAACATCCTGCCGAAGAGCTATGCCGGTGTGACGACTTCGCGGATCGCGGCTTTCGGTGTGAAGCTTGGCGCTCTGCTCTGCGTGCTGTTCCTGAACGCGAAGTTCGCCATCGACCTTCAGTTGCTGGGCGGTGTGATCATTCTTCAGACATTCCCCGCGCTGATCCTTGGTCTGACCAGATTCCGGTTCTCCTCGACCGGCATGCTGGCGGGCTGGGTTGTCGGCACGGTGGTTGGTCTTGGCATCTGCTGGGCAGATGGTCTGAAGCCGGTGCACATGCTGTCGATCGGCGGCTGGTCCGAACTGGTCTCGACAGGACTGATCGCTCTGGTGGTCAATGTCATCGTCGCGGGCGTGGTGTCGGTTGTTGTCCCGAACCGAAGCGTGGCGGTTGCTGCTGAATAAGCGGCATTGTCTGTCCAGAAACGTTGCAAGGCCTGTCTCCGCTAAAGCAGAGGCAGGCCTTTACTTTATATCCCATTGGAACTGGAGAAATTGCCGGGTTCTTCCTCCTGTGTCTGAAAGCCGACTGTTCCCGGAAGGCTTTACGGCTATGACGTTCCCATTCCGGGATGACCGGAGCGGATGTGATGAAGGGAAAATCGGATGTTTCTCCGTCAGTTGAGCTATCTGGTCGCGCTCGATCACTTCCGTCATTTCTCTCGGGCTGCGGCTCATTGCGGCGTGTCCCAGCCCGCCCTTTCCACGGCCATCCGGCAACTGGAACATGAACTGGGAGTGTCCATCGTCCGTCGTCATCATCGCGTTCTGGGTCTTACACCCGAAGGAGAGCGGGTCGTGGCCTGGGCGCGTCAGAGTCTGGCGGCGCTGGATGGGCTGAAGCAGGAAGCGGGGTTCGCGCACGACGTGGCGGGTGGCTCGCTGTCCATAGGTGTCATGCCGCCCGCCATACAGATTGCGCCTCTGCTGGCGGAAAGTCTTCGCGCCGCGATCCCGGCGCTGCATCTGGAGGTGACGGTCGTGTCCTCCGCCGAAGTCATGCACGGGCTGGCGGAAGAGCGTTTCAATCTGGGTCTGATCTATCTCGACCAGCAGACAGCCGTTCCCAATATTGAGGAGCATACGCTGTACAGGGAGCAGCATGTTCTGGTCGCGGCGACAGGTGTCAGCCTGCCCGGACGAACGCGCTGTAGCTGGTCTGACGCGGCTGAACTGCCGCTCTGTCTGCTCGACCGGTCGATGAAAAGCCGTCAGATCGTGGACAGCGCTTTTGAGAAGGCAGGCGTGAAAAAACCCGACATCCAGTTCGAGACCAATGCGCTCGAACTGCTTCATGCCGAACTGAAGGCGGGACGACTGGCATCCATTCTGCCGATCGCGGCGCTGCCCTCCGCCAGCAGGGAGGGAGGGCTGAATATCCGTCGTCTGGAGCCCTCGCCGGAAGTGCCGGTGGGGTTGGTCAGGCTCCGTCGCCCTCTGGTGAGCGCCCTGATGGACTGTGTGTGGAAAACATTGACCGGACTGGATCTCACGAGCGCTCTCAAGCTTTGAGCGCTCGATTATAGGTGCTGCTTATAACATCATCATAACAAAGACTTGGACTTTTCGTCCGTTATCGTCTGCTTGCAACGCCACGATCAATTGACGGGCAGGGGACGGGGCGGACGTGACAGCGGCGGCAGAGCGGAACTGGAGCTGGCTGTTCGCGCCGTCTCCTGCGAATCTCGGCTTCGCGGTACGCACGTCCTGCGCGGCGGTCTTCTCGCTGCTCGTCGCCATGTGGATGGAACTGGGGAGCCCGCAATGGGCGCCGTTGACGGTCTGGGTGGTTGCAACGGCTTCTCGCGGCGAGTCGATTTCCAAGGCCCGGTGGCGACTGGTCGGAACGATAGTGGGTTGTTCCGTCGGCGTGGCGCTGATTGCGTCCTTCCCCCAGCAGGCGGCTCTCTTTTTTGTGGGGCTGGCCGTCTGGATCGGTCTGTGCTGTGGCTGCGCTACCTTCTTTGACGGTTTTAGGAGCTACGGCTTTCTGGTGGCCGGTTTCACCACAGCCATTGTCGCGGTCGATGTTATTCCTGACCCGGACGCCGCCTTCTCGGTGGCGATGGCGCGCGGGACATACATTATCCTCGGTATCGTCTGTGAAGGGGTGGCGACGATGATGTGCCTCCCCGATATGGAAGGAAACGCGCGTCGCAGCCTTGTGGGACGCCTGAAAACCGTGACCGCCCGGACCAGCACCGTGCTGCGGTCGGCGGATTTCTCACGCTCCGTGCAGCACGCGCTTCTCGCCGACATCATGGCGGCCGCCACGCGTATTGAATATGACGTGCTGGAAATGGGCCCTGCGGCTGGCAGGGCGGCGGATCATGCACGCGCCGCGCTGGCGTCGCTGCTGGCGGCGTTTGCACGGAGACGGGCGGAGGCTGACTGGTCCACCATTCAGCGCAGTCTCGCCAATGCGGAAGGGCATGTCGGGATGATCGTCTCCCCGCGGCACGGCGATCGTTTCCGGTTCAGGTCGCGTTCCGTGCGACAGGGTGTGGAGGGGCTCCGTAACGGCATCCGCGCCGCTGCCGGGATACTGGGCGCATGGTTGCTGTGGGAAGCCACCGGCTGGCCATCCGGCATCATCTTCGTGTCGTATGTCGCTCTGGTTTACGGGCTGCTCGCAACACGGGAAACGCCGACCCTTGCCTCGGGTGGTTTCGTCCGTGGCGCGTTGTGGTGCGCGCTGGTGGCGGGAGTTTTCGTCGTGATGGTGATGCCGGGCATGACTTCACCCGAGTTGCTGGCTGGAGCCCTGATGGTGCCGATGGTGGTGGGCGGTCTGGCGGCCCGCACGCCCCGTCTGGTCAATCACGCCTTTTCCTTCAACATGTTCCTGCCGGTCCTGATCGGTCCTGCGAACAGCGGACGCTACGACGAGGTTTCGTTTCTGAACGGCACTTCCGCGTTCCTTGCGGCCGTATTTTTCTCAGCCGTCATGTTCCGCTTCGTGCTGATATTCCGTCCCGATGGTCATCTCCGACGCACCATCCTGTGGGCGCAGCGGCGCCTGCGTGGTCTGAGTTATCCAGACAGTCGCGTGTCGGAACGGTCATGGCTGATCATGAACGCGGACAGCATGGTCCGGACGATACGAACGGCCCGAAATGTGCCGGACGACGTGGTTTTTGCACGCTTCTCACAGCATATGGCGATCATGACGGTCGGTATGTATGTCATCGAGGTGCGTGAACTGATGCAGGATAAAACCTGCTCTCTCCCATTGGCGCGTCGGCTGCGGGTGTTTCTGCGTCTGTGGCGGGAGGATCAGGCACGCGCGGCGGCGATCGTGCCCGTTCTGCTGCGGTTTATCGACCGGGAGCCGGGCGACCGGACGGAGCTGCGTTTCGCTCTTGGGGAAATGGTGCGGTTGCAGGTCAGTATCGGACAGGATCGCATCCTCAGCAGACAGGCCGGTCACGTTTTCTTCCCAAGGATGTTTCCGAAATCTCCATAGCCGTCCCTCCGGCTCCGTGATATGCACCCGATCATGACCGTTCGTACGCGCTTTGCCCCATCCCCGACCGGGTTGCTGCATATCGGCAACGCCCGCGCCGCCCTTTTCAATTTCCTCTATGCCCGTCATTGCGGTGGCCAGTTCGTGCTCCGCATCGAGGATACCGACAAGGAACGTTCCACGCAGAAAGCCGTGGACGTGATCTTCGAAGGCCTCAAATGGATGGGGCTGACATGGGACGATGAGCCCGTGTTCCAGTCCGCGCGGGAGGAGCGTCACAAGGAGGTCGCTCTCCAGCTTCTGGCGGAAGGCAAGGCCTACAGGTGCTTCTGCACGCCGGAAGAGCTGAAGGAAATGCGCGAGACCGCCGTGGCGGAGGGCAGGCCGCCCCGCTACAACGGCATGTGGCGCGACCGCGATCCGTCCGAAGCGCCTGCCGGTGCGCCGTACGCCATCCGCATCAAGGCCCCGCGTGAGGGCGAGAACGTGATCAATGATCTCGTGCAGGGCGAGGTCCGCGTGGCCAACGCCGAGCTGGACGACATGATCATCCTCCGTTCCGATGGCACGCCGACGTATCAGCACGCTGTCGTGGTGGACGACCACGACATGGAGATCACCCATGTCATCCGTGGCGACGATCACCTGACCAACACTTTCCGTCAGTTGATGATCTATCGCGCGATGGGCTGGGAAGCGCCGCGCTTCGCCCATCTGCCACTGATCCACGGTCCGGATGGCGCGAAGCTGTCCAAGCGTCACGGCGCGCAGTCGGTCGTAGAATTCCGCGAGATGGGTTACCTGCCGGAAGCGCTCTGCAACTATCTGCTGCGTCTCGGCTGGGGCCATGGCGATGCGGAAATCCTGTCCCGTGACGAGCAGATTCGTCTGTTCGACCTTGATGGCGTGGGCCGCTCGGCCTCGCGGATGGACTACACCAAGCTGGAACACGTCAACGCCGTCTATCTGCGTGAAGCCGATGACGAACGCCTGACCAATGACGTGATGGAGCGTCTGGCTGGTCGTGAAGGCGTCGAAACCGGCGCGGAAACCCGCAGGCGCGTGCTGGAACTGATGCCCGGCCTCAAAGAACGCGCCCGCACGCTGGTCGAACTTGCTGACAGCGCCGCGTTCCTCGGTCGTCAGGTGCCGCTGTCTTTCGACGCCAAGGCCGAGAAGCAGCTTACGCCCGAGGGGTGTGACATGCTCTCTGAGCTGGCGCGCGATCTGGCTGTGGTGGAACCTTTCACGGCTGAGCCCATTCATGAGGCGCTCAGGCTGTTCGCCGAAAAACGCGACCTGAAACTGGGCAAGGTTGCCCAGCCGCTGCGCGCCGCGCTGTGCGGCACGACAACGTCTCCGGGCATCGACGCCACAGCGGCGGCGCTGGGGCGTGATGAAGTGCTGGCACGGATAGGGGCCGTTCAGAATGGCTGAGGCGTCGTCCGGGGGCTCCCGTTTTTTCGGTCCCTCGGACCGTCATCTTCTCGGGATTCAGGGGATGCACCCCTCCCGGATAGAACCGATTCTCGATCTGGCCGAGAGCTACGCGCTGATGAACCGATCGCGGAAAACGCCTCGGGATCTTTTGCGCGGACGCACGCTCATCAACCTGTTCTTTGAGGACAGCACGCGCACGCGTACCTCCTTTGAACTGGCGGGCAAGCGTCTCGGGGCTGACGTGGTGAACATGTCGGTCGCCCAGTCTTCCGTGAACAAGGGCGAGACCCTGCTGGACACGGCGGCGACATTGAACGCCATGCGGACCGACCTGCTGGTGGTGCGTCACTCCCAGTCCGGTGCGCCCGCGCTGCTGGCGCAGAAGGTCGATGCTGCTGTCATTAATGCGGGCGACGGCACGCATGAACACCCTACGCAGGCGCTGCTCGATGCGCTGACCATTCGTCGTCATCTGGGGCGGCTGGAAGGGCTGACGGTCGCTATCTGTGGCGACATCGTCCATTCCCGCGTGGCGCGGTCGAATGTGCATCTGCTGACCTCCATGGCAAACAGGGTCCGTCTGGTCGGTCCGCCGACTCTGGTGCCACGTTCGATGGCGAGCCTCGGTGTCGAGGTGCATCACTCCATGGAAACCGGTCTGCGTGACGCCGACGTGGTGATGATGCTGCGTCTCCAGAAAGAGCGGATGTCCGGCGGTCTGATCCCCAGCGCCCGCGAGTATTTCCGTTATTACGGTCTCGATCAGCGCAGGCTCGATCTGGCGAAGCCGGGTGCGCTGGTCATGCATCCCGGTCCGATGAACCGAGGTGTGGAGATCGCCAGCCACATCGCTGATTCGGATCAGAGCGTGATCCGTGAGCAGGTGGAAATGGGTGTGGCGGTGCGTATGGCCGTGCTTGACCGTCTGTCCCGTGGAGGCCGGTCATGAGCATCTGCACTGTTTTCGAGAATGTGCGCCTGATTGATCCTGCGTCCGGACTGGACCGGCAGGGACGGCTTCTGGTGCGTGACGGCGTGATCGTGGGTCATGATCTTCCCGGCGCTGAAGGCAGACCGGAGGGGGCGGATATCGTGGACGGACAGGGCGCTGTTCTCTGTCCCGGCCTTGTCGATATGCGTGTCGAGATCGGCGAGCCCGGTCATGAGTACCGTGAGACGGTCAAATCGGCTTCGCGAGCCGCCTTTGCGGGTGGTGTGACAACAGTCGCCGTGCTGCCGACCGGCTCGCCTCCCATCGATGATCCCGCCATGGTGCGGATGCTGCGTTCCCGTGGTGAAGAGCCGGATTATGTTTCGATCCTGCCATACGGTGCGCTCACCAAGGGCTGCCGTGGCGAGGAACTGGCCGAGATCGGCCTGTTGTCCGAAGCCGGTGCGGTCGCCTTTACGGATGGTAGCCGCGCCATTGCCTCGGCGCGTCAGATGAAGCTGGCGCTGAGTTATGCGCAGGCGTTCGACGCGCTGGTGGTGCAGCACCCGGAAGAACCGACCCTCGCCGGATCGGGGTGTGCGACCGAGGGCGAACTGGCCCTGCGTCTCGGCCTGCCCGGAATCCCCACGGCAGCGGAAGCGATCATGATCGCCCGTGATATCCGGCTTGCGGAGATGACCGGCGGTCGTCTGCATTTCGGTCACGTCTCGACCGGCGAGGGTGTGGACCTGATCCGGCAGGCCAAGGCGCGCGGTCTGCGCGTGACCTGTGACACGGCGCCGCAGTATTTCGACCTCAATGAGACGGCGATCGGTGACTTCCGGACCTACGCCAAATTCTCGCCGCCACTACGCCGCGAGGATGACCGGCTGGCCATCTGTGCTGCTCTGGCTGACGGGACGATCGACGCCATCGCTTCCGACCATGCGCCGCGTGACCCGGACGACAAACGCCTGCCGTTCGCGCAGGCCTCGGCTGGTGGAACCGGGCTGGCCACGCTGCTCGGCGTCACACTGACGCGCTACCACGACGGCACGCTCTCGCTCATCGACGCGCTGGCGCTTCTGACATTTAGGCCCTCCGTCCTGCTGGGTGTAAGCGGTGTCGCCGTTCGTGGCGGTGCGCGTCCTGTGGGAACGCTGGCTGCCGGAACGCCCGCGGACCTGTGTCTCTTCGACCCGGACAGGGCGTGGCAGGTCATCGCGGGCGAGCTTCCCGGCCATGCCCAGAACACACCGTTCGACGGCAGGGCGCTGGAGGGGAAGGTCATGGGCACCTGGAAGAACGGACGACGGGTCTTCGGAGGGGGGGCGTGAATTTTTTCGAGTCACCCGGCACGCTGCTGACGGGCGTGGTTCTGCTGTCCTACATGCTGGGCAGCATTCCCTTCGGCCTTCTGCTTACGGCGGCGTCCGGACAGGGGGATATCCGTCAGATCGGCTCGGGCAATATCGGCGCGACCAACGTACTGCGGACCGGGAACAAAAAGCTGGCCGCTGCCACGCTGTTTCTGGATGGTTTCAAAGGGACGCTCGCGGTTCTCATCGCCTGGGTGATGACGCCGCCGGAACTGGGTGACCGCGCCGCTTCTCTGGCGGCAATCTTCGCCGTGCTGGGTCACTGCTTTCCTCTGTGGCTCGGTTTCAGGGGAGGAAAAGGCGTGGCCACGGGGCTGGGCGTCGTGCTGGCCCTCTCGCCGCTGACAGGGCTGGCCTGCTGCCTCATCTGGCTGGTCGGCGCGAAAGTGACGCGGATATCGTCAGCCGGAGCCCTTCTTGCCTTCGCCTGCATGCCTGCGATTCTGTTCTTTCTGAACGGACACTCCTTTGCAGGATCGGAAAAGCCGCTGGCTGGTCTGCTGGTCGCGGTCATCATTTTCGTGCGGCATCGCGCCAATATCGTCCGTCTTCTGAACGGCACGGAGCCGAAAATCGGCCAGTCATCAATCGGCCAGTCATCGAAGTGAGCGGGATCGGGAGCCTGAATCCCGATCTACCTGCTCTGCTGCGGCTGTTTCGTACGGAAAATGTCGGGCCGGTCACATGGCGGCGTCTCATGCAGGACTGTTCCTCGGGAGAGGAAGCTCTCGCCATCCTTCCCGAGAAGGCGCGACGGGGAGGACGCAAGGTTCCGCTGCGGATTCCCGCTCTTGCCGAAATCGAACGGGAAATCGAAGAGGTTCTGGCTCTTGGCGGGCGGATCATCACGCTGTTCGATCAAGATTATCCACCGTTTCTGGCTGAACTGCCTGACTCGCCTCCTGTTCTTTCCATGCTGGGAAATCCGGCCTGTCTTTCAGCGCCACGCAGTGTGGGAATCGTGGGCGCGCGCAACGCTTCGGCAGCGGGAATGAGATTCGCCGAAAGTCTGGCCACCGAACTGTCTCATGCCGGAATCACTGTGGTCTCGGGGCTCGCACGCGGAATTGACGCGGCAGCCCATCGGGGTGCGCTGCATGGCGGCTTCCCGGAGTGGGGAAGCTCGGTGGCCGCCATCGCGGGCGGACTGGATGTGGTCTATCCGACGGAAAATGCCGCCTTGCAGGAACTGCTCGCGGAAAAAGGCGCGGTTGTGACGGAAGCCCCTCTGGGCACCCAGCCTCAGGCGCGGCATTTCCCGAGACGGAACAGACTTATTGCGGGTCTGTCTCTCGGCACGGTCGTTGTCGAGGCCGCCATGAACTCTGGAAGCCTGATTACGGCGGAGCTTGCGGATCGTTACAGTCGTGCGCTTTTCGCTGTTCCCGGCTCGCCGCTGGACCCGCGCTGCCGGGGGAGTAACAATCTTTTGCGTATGCGGAATGCGCATCTGGTGGAAACGATCGAGGATATCCTGCCTTATCTTCGCCATTCTCATACGGCAGCGGGGCAGATGTCGTCCGGGTTCG
The DNA here is from genome assembly GCF_022483985.1 of Acetobacter sp. NCBI lineage: Bacteria > Pseudomonadati > Pseudomonadota > Alphaproteobacteria > Acetobacterales > Acetobacteraceae > Acetobacter > Acetobacter sp. The sequence goes on from NZ_JAKVME010000001.1 coordinate 715,310, forward strand.
CGGAGGCTCAGGAGGAGTGGGGCACCCCTTCCTTAACGGGCGATCTGGACCTTGATCGTGTGAGAAGAATGATTCCTTCACTTATCTCATTCACACCGGTCCCGGTTGACGATCTGGTGCGGCGCTGTCAGTTCTCGGTTTCGGCGGTTCTGACGGTGCTCACCGAACTTGAGCTTGCCGGCCGGGTGGAGATGCTGCCCGGAGGAGCTGTTGTCCAGTTGATGCCAGACGGAACGGGGTGATTTTTTCTCCATGCCGGTCTGGCGCGGAGAGAGCATGACTGACGTCGTCGTGGTTGAGTCGCCTGCCAAGGCGAAGACGATCAATAAATATCTGGGCGACGGTTACACCGTTCTCGCCTCTTTCGGACATGTCCGTGACCTGCCGCCGAAAGACGGGTCCGTCATGCCGGACGAAGACTTCGCCATGAAATGGCAGTCCGATGAGCGCGGCCAGAAGCAGGTCGCGGCCATCGCCAAGGCGCTCAAGGGCGCGCATACGCTTTATCTCGCCACTGACCCGGATCGCGAGGGCGAAGCCATCTCATGGCACGTCAAGGCGATGCTGGCGGAAAAGAATGCGCTCAAGGGCGTGAACGTCCAGCGTGTGACGTTCAACGAGATCACCAAGGGCGCCATCAAGGAAGCGATGGCGCATCCGCGTGATCTCGACATGCCGCTGATCGAGGCTTATCTCGCCCGTCGCGCTCTTGATTATCTTGTCGGCTTCACCCTCTCGCCCGTCCTGTGGCGCAAGCTGCCGGGCTCGAAGAGCGCCGGTCGCGTGCAGTCGGTCGCCCTGCGTCTGATCTGCGAGCGTGAAGCCGAGATCGAGGTCTTCAAGCCCCGGGAATACTGGACGGTCGGCGCGACATTCTTCACGCCCGCTGGCGCACCTTTCACGACCCGCCTGACGCATCTCGATGGCAGGAAGCTCGACCAGTTCGATCTTTCCAACGAAGAACTTGCCTTCGCTGCCCGCGATGCGGTGCTGGCTGGCACGTTCGCGGTCAAATCCGTTGAACGCAAGAAGGTCAAGCGCAACCCGCCGCCACCGTTCACCACATCCACGCTCCAGCAGGAAGCTTCCCGCAAGCTGGGCATGGGCGCGCAGAACACCATGCGGACGGCGCAGCAGCTTTATGAAGGTATCGAGCTTGGTGGCGAGACGGTCGGTCTGATCACCTATATGCGAACCGATGGCGTCACGATGGCCGGAGAGGCGATTGCCGACATCCGTCGCCACATCGGCAAGGATTTCGGCGCGAACTACGTCCCGGCCCAGCCGCGTGTCTATGCGACCAAGGCCAAGAACGCGCAGGAAGCGCATGAGGCCGTGCGTCCGACCGATGTCAGCCGCACACCGGCTTCCGTGGCGCGTTACCTCAGTGACGAGCAGCGTCGTCTGTATGAGCTGGTGTGGAAGCGCGCCGTCGCCAGTCAGATGCAGTCGGCGGAGCTGGATCAGGTCGCGGTTGATGTGGCGGACCAGCCCGGCAGGACCGTGCTGCGCGCGACGGGGTCGATCATCGCGTTCGATGGCTTCCTGAAACTTTATACGGAAGGCCGGGACGAGAGCGACAAGGCGTCTGACGACGAAAGCCGCATGCTGCCGCCGATGAACGAGCGTGATCCGCTCAAACGTGGCGATGTGGAGGCTGAACAGCACTTTACCCAGCCGCCGCCGCGTTATTCGGAAGCGTCTCTGGTCAAGAAGATGGAAGAGATCGGTATCGGTCGTCCTTCCACCTACGCCTCGATTCTGACGGTCCTGAGAGATCGTAACTACGTCCGTCTGGAAGCCCGTCGCTTCATGCCGGAAGATCGCGGACGGCTGGTCACGGCGTTCCTCGTTTCCTTCTTCGAACGCTATGTCGATCCGCAGTTCACGGCGGGTCTCGAAGAGCAGCTTGACGATATTTCCGGCGGTCGCGCCGACTGGCGTCAGGTAATGAGCGCCTTCTGGCAGGCTTTTTCGGAAGCGGTCTCACAGACAAAAGACCTGACCATCACCGAGGTTATCGACGCGCTGGATCAGGATCTCGGCTCGCATTTTTTCCCGCCGAACGAGGAAGGAACCGATCCGCGGGTCTGCACGTCCTGTGGCACGGGCCGTCTGGGTCTGAAACTCGGGCGCTATGGCGCTTTTATCGGCTGCTCCAACTATCCGGACTGTCAGTACACCCGGAAACTGGCCGTCGAAGGCGGCGAGGGCGACGGCAGCGAAGAGCTGAAAGACGGGATGAAGCTGCTTGGCCAGCATCCGGTCACAGGCGAGGATATCACAGTCAAGCGTGGTCCGTGGGGCCTTTACGTGCAGCAGGGCGAACCCAATCCCGAGGACAAGAAGGCCAAGCCGAAACGCGCCTCGTTGCCGAAAGGTCTGAGTCTGGAGAACCTGACGCTGGATCAGGCGGTCGGGCTCCTGAGCCTGCCCCGGGTTGTGGGAATACATCCGGAATTCAACGAGCCGATCGAAGCCGGTCTGGGTCGTTTTGGACCGTATGTGAAGATGGGCGCGATCTATGGCTCTCTCGACAAGGACGATGACGTTCTGACAGTCGGGCTGAACCGGGCTGTGGACGCGCTGGCGAAAAAGATCGCCTCGATCCGCAATCTCGGGTCGCATCCGAAGGACGGCGAGCCGGTCATGGTGCGTAAGGGGCGGTTCGGTCCCTATGTCCAGCATGGTCAGGTCGTGGCCAATCTGGCGCGTGGCGAGAGCATGGACGATGTCACGCTGGAGGGTGCGCTGGAACTGCTGGTCGAGAAAGGCAAGCCACTGAAGCCGAAAGGCAAGGCGGGCGCGAAGAAGACGACCAAAACAGCTGCGAAGACTACAGCGAAGAGCAAGGCCAAGGCGGAAGGCGACGCCGGGACGCCTGTGAAAAAGGTGACGAAAGCGAAGACGGCCACGGCTGCGAAAAAGAAGCCAGCCACCCGCAAGAAAGCAGCGACCGCGAAAGATCAGACGTCTCCTGAATGAACGCTGATACAGGAACACCCCTGTCCTCGGGCATAAGCCCGCCGGACAGGGGTGTTCTGGCGCAAATCCTGCGGGATTCCCCTACGCCGCTGACGGCCGGACAACTGCTTCGTCGGCTGGGTCTGCCGCTCGATCGCAAGAAGCAGGTGCGGGGCGTGCTGCATGCGATGGCGCTTGAGGGCGCGTTTCGGGAGGAGGCCCTGCTCGGCAAGCTGCGCGGCGAGCCGGACCTGCCTCTGCTGGCCGAGATCGTCATCACCGGTCATGACCGGCATGGCGCGCCGTTCGGCAGAATCGCGGCGGAGGAAGCGCTCGGCGCAAGGGCTGTGGCCAAGGGTGGCCAGCCAATCGTGTTCGTGCATCAACCTCCGGCGGATGAACCGCCGCTTGTGGCCGGAGGGCGTCTGCTGGCCCGTCTGCGCTCGGTCGGTGCGAACCGTTATGAAGCCCGGATACTGAAGCGGCAGGAACCTGCCTGCTTCGTCGGTCTTTTTCGCGGAGAGGAGGTGCGGGCCTGCGATCCGCAGAGCGCCTGTCGTCGCACGGTTCCGGGAGAAGAGCGCTCCGGCCTGAAAGAGGGTGACCTTGTTCTGGCTGATGATGACGGCCACATCCTGCAATGCTTTGGCAGGCTGGATGATCCTCTGGCGGTCACGACTATGGGACACGCCGAATATGGTCTGCCCGAAGCATTTCCGGCGGACGTGCTGTCTGAAACCATGAGTCTGCTTGCTCCTGAGGCGGAGCAACCGTCATCGGGTCGCAAGGATTTCCGCTCGGTTCCGTTCGTGACGGTCGATGGCTCAGACGCTCGCGACTTCGATGACGCGATATGGGCGGAACGTGACGGTGAAGGGTTTCGGCTGCTCGTAGCCATTGCGGATGTCTCGCACTATGTCACACCCCATTCGGCTCTCGATGCGGAAGCGCGGCGACGCGGACATTCCGTCTATTTTCCGGACAGCGTCGTACCGATGCTGCCGCCGCGTCTGTCGGAGAATCTCTGTTCGCTCCGACCTGATGAAGACCGTTTCTGTGTCGTCTTCGATCTGCGCTTCAGTGCGGAGGGGGTGCCGACAGACACGCGCATCGACCGTGGCGTCATGCGAAGCCGTGCGCGTCTGACTTACGAACAGCTTGAGGCAATGCGTGAAGGCGCACAGGCTTTTCTCCATGACGATCTGGGACGCGTCTGGATCGACACCCTGTATGCGGCGCATGAAGCATTGCGGGAGGCTCGTCATCGGCGCGGCTGTGTGGAGATTGCGGACAGGGATATGCTTCGTGTGGAACTGGACAGGTCCAGCGGACGTTTAGATGTTTCGGACAGCCGACCACCTGAAAGCAGGCACCTTGTCGAGTCCTTCATGATTGCAGCCTGCCATGCCGGTGCGGCGGTCTTGCGTGACAGGGGAAGCGCTGCGCTTTTCCGGTCCCATGCCGACGCGGACACTGTGGCTGATGTGCCACGTCTGCCTGCTGTTTACGTCACTGAACCAGCGCGTCACGCGGGTCTGCGACTGGATGTCTACGCGCATCTCACAAGCCCGATACGCCGTTACGCCGACCTGACCAACCACCGCATGCTTCTGGAGGCAATGGTTCAGAAGAGCTCGTCTTCGTGGCCACACTCCACGGATGGTGGGAATTTCCCCGCTCTGGCGGCCCATCTGACCATGACCGAGGCCCGGGCGGCCGAGGCAGCCATGATGACGCGCCGTCGTCTGCTGGCGCTCTGGCTCTGTCAGGACCGGGAGCGGGTCTGGTGCGGCCATGTGACTGGTGCGACCCCGGATGGCGTTCTGGTCACATTGACGGAAACGCAGACAATCGGTCTCCTGCCTGTCTGGGGAAATGCAGACCGAAAAATGCATTCGGATTCGAGCGGGGGAAGTGAAGCGTGTTCTGGCGCAGCAGCGTCCTCTGCGGATGCATGGGCACTCTTTTCCCTGCGAAAGGGGGCCGTCGTGCGTGTTACAGTCGTCGGTCTGTCACACGACGGCTTTCAGTGCGTCTTTCGGTGCGTAGGGTTTTCCGCATGAGAAGGCGACGCCTGCCTGTCGTTCTTTCTCCGGTTCATCTGGGATTGCGTAAATTTCGTCCGGTCATCCTGCCTCTGGCGGTCGCCGTATGGCTTCTGACCACGGCAGTCTGTGCCTATGCCGCTACAACGCCGGAAGAGGAAAAAGACGGGGCGCATGCTCCGGCGGCACCTGTTGCCAGTCAGAAAGAGCCAGTCAAAGAGACGACCGTACCACCGAACGAGGCCGCAGTCGGAGAGCAGGCGACCCCGCAGCAGGATGCGACGGCGAAGGACGCGCCACCACGCCTGAATGTTGGCCTCATAAGATCGGTCATCCAGACGGCTCTGGACTTTCTCCAGCCCCGGACCCTGCATCCCTACGATGCGCGTCAGTTGTGTCTTTGGGGGCTGGGAGGGATCAGCGCGCTTGATCCGGCCCTCCGCGTTGTCGAAGTCCCGGACGGAATTCAGCTCATGCAGGGGCAGTCAGTCGTCCTGAAGCGTCCTGCGCCCGCTGCGAACAGCTCGCGGGACTGGGCCGCGCTTACGACTGACCTGCTCCTGTCCGCCACGGAACATTCATCCGTTCTGCAGAGTGTGCAGGGAGACGGGCTGACGCAGAGCTTCTTTGACGAGCTTTTCAATCATCTTGATCCGTATTCCCGCTATGTCGGCCCTGCGCCTGCTGACACCGACCGCACGGTGCGAAGCGGCGGCAATGCGGGAATCGGCATCACGGTTGATGAACAGACCGTTCCTCCCTCAGGTCGGAACAGAACGGCGGCACGGCATCTGGTTGTCAGCGCGGTCAACACCAATGGACCCGCCTGGCCAGCCGGTGTGGATGTTGGCGAGAGAATCGTGGCTGTTGACGGACATAGCGTGGTCGGTCGGTCGGTCGAGCAGGTGAACGCGCTCGTTTCCGGTGCGCCCGGGAGCACTGTGTCGGTGCGGTTTTATTCCCCGACGCTGAAGCGGACACGCACGCTGCAATTGCGCCGGGAGAGAATCCCGCCGGAAACGGTCTTCGCCTTCAGTGCCGGGCCGCTGGTGATCATCCGCATCACCTCCTTTTCTTCCGAGACGGCGGAGGAAATGAGCCAGTATCTCGATCAGGCGACACAGGACCGTCATCTGCGCGGTATCCTCATCGACCTGCGGGGCAACAGGGGCGGTGTGCTGCAACAGGCTGTCACGGCAGCGGCGCTGCTGCTTGATAACGGTGTCGCCGTCGTCACCAAGGGACGGGACCCGCAGGCCAATCATGTCTGGGCCGTGCAGGGGGGCGACATGACCAACCATCTCCCTGTTGTCGTTCTGGTGGACGGCCGCACGGCGAGCGCTGCGGAAATTCTGGCGGCGGCTCTGGCCGACCATCATCGGGCCGTGGTCGTGGGAAGCTCGACCATGGGGAAGGGGCTGGTGCAGACCGTCGCCCAGTTGCCCGATCGTGGCGAATTGTTCGTGACCTGGAGCCGGGTGATCGCGCCGCTCGGCTGGCCGCTTCAGGGTCTGGGTGTGATGCCGCAGGTCTGCACGAGCCGGGGCGCTGCCGACACCGAGAAGCAGATGGTGGCCCTGCGGGTCGGCAAGACGCCGGAGAACGCAGCCGTGGGCCAGTCGCGCAGCGTGCGCTATCCGGTTCCTGTCTCTCGTATTCTCGAAATCCGGAAAACCTGTCCGGCGGCGCTCGGTGGTGATCTTGATCTGGATGTGGGACGGGATCTTCTTGAAACACCAGCCGCCTACAGGGCTGCTCTTTTCATGATTCCCGATGAGGCGGATACAGCAGGAATGGACGCAGAATGAGTGCCGAACCCCGTCTCATGACCGGCTTATGGGTCAGTGCCGTGCTGCGGCAGGCCAATGCCTCAGGGTGTCCGGCTTTCCGCCGTCGTCGGGGGGATGATGCTGCTGGCGGTGTGCTGGCGGTCCTGACGTCCCGTGACAGAAAAGCCGTCGTGCTCGCACAGACTCGTGCTCCGGACGGTTCTCCGGCATGGATACGGGGAAGCGGTGCTGAGCCTGTCGATGAAGCGACTGCGGAGGCTTATGTGGACAGACAGGTCGGTCGTGATCCTGACCTGTGGGTCCTTGAGTTTGAAACCGAAGACCTGACGCCGCCCTTCGAGGCTGTATTGCTTTAACCTTTCAGGCGTTGCATGAGTGCCACAGACGAACCGTAAGCCGTGCAGGGCATGCAACCTCCGGTGCCCTGCGGATTTGCAGACATGTTGAAAAAAGCGGCGGCAGGGACTGGCGACTGACCAGAACTTTTCAGAGTTAAAGGCCTTGAGACGGTGTTGCGAGTTGCGCGAAGGTCCGGTTTCGGCAAAACAGGGCCATATGATATTGCAGTGACATTGCACCGGGTCGAAATATCCGGTCGATAGCGGTGCGGATGTGAGGAGAACATGATGAAGCTGCGTAACGGGTTTCTTACGGGATCGATCCTGTCGGCGCCGCTTGTCGTCCTTGCTTTGTCCGCCGCAGCGTCTGCCCAGCCTGTGCAGGGCCTGTATATTGCAGGTGAGGGTGGTGCGACCTTCAATCAGGCGCAGCAGGTTCGTCTGACTCACAACATGCCGAGCGGACGCGATACCTGGAAAACAGGCGCTGTTGGCATCGGCTCCATTGGTTACGGACTTGGTAACGGTTTCCGGGTGGAACTCGAAGGCAATTACCGGAACATGGATTATCACCGACTTTCCTCTGCCACCGTTTCCACGAAGGGCGATGGACGTCGCCAGACTTCCGGTCTGATGGCTAATGCCCTGTTCGATCTGGATATCGGCAAGAGCTGGCTGTTCCCGTATTTTGGCGCGGGCGTCGGCTATGGCTGGACCAACGTCCATACGACCATCACGGGTCTTGACCGCTCGCTCTCCGAGCAGGTGCGTGGCACGCATGGCGGTTTCACCTATCAGGGTATCTTCGGCCTCGCCTTTCCGGTGCCGTGGGTCGTAGGGCTGTCCGCCACGGCTGAATATCGTTTCTGGAGCATGCTGGGTCCGCAGGGCTACCATGCGACCGCGCTCGGCACGGTGGGCGGACGCAATACGGTCAAGGAATATGGTCTGGCGGAAAACAACCGCAGCACGGCCACGGATTTCAACCATTCCCTGATGCTGGGCCTGCGTTACGAATTCAATCCCGCACCCCCGCCTCCGCCGCCAGCGGAAGTGGCTCCGGCGCCGATGCCAGCAGCCGCCAGAACCTACCTTGTGTTCTTTGACTGGGATAAAGCCGGGCTCACCGATCGTGCGCGATCCATCGTCGCTGTCGCTGCGCAGGCATCCGGACATACGGCTCTGACGCGTATTCAGGTGTCTGGGTATACGGACACGTCAGCAGCCCATCAGGGGGCGCGTGGGGAGCGTTACAATATGGCGCTTTCCATCAAGCGGGCCGAAACGGTCAAGGCGGAACTGATCCGTGACGGCGTGGCAGGCTCCATCATTGATGTGCAGGGCTATGGCCAGACACATCCTCTGGTTCCGACCGGACCGGGTGTCAGGGAGCCGCAGAACCGACGGGTGGAAATCGTTCTGCGCTGAACGCCCGCTCTGCCACCTGCTCCACAGGAGCAGACAGCAGCGTTATTCTCGACGATGACGGGGCCGAAAGGCCCCGTTCCTGTTTTTACAGTCCGTTGAAAAGCGACGTGGAGAGGTATCGCTCGGCAAAGGAAGGTGCGATCGCCACAATGGTCTTGCCCTTGTTCTCCGGCCGGTGCGCCAGCGTAACCGCGGCATGCAGGGCCGCGCCCGATGAGATGCCGATGGGGATACCGTCCAGACGCGCACAGCGGCGGGCGGCGGCGATGGCTTCTCGTTCCGAGACCGTCAGAACACCATCAAGCGCTCCGACATCGAGCGTGCGGGGGCAGAAACCGGGACCAATGCCCTGAATGCCGTGTGGTCCCGGCTCGTCACCATTCAGGATCGCGCTTTCCGCCGGTTCGACGCCAAAAACCTCAAGTCCGGATTTTTTCTTTTTCAGGGCGTGAGCAATGCCTGACGCTGTGCCGCCCGTCCCGACACCGGCGACGACGACATCGACCGTGCCTGCGGTATCGACCCAGATTTCCTCAGCCGTTGTCTGTTCATGCACGAGCGGATTGGCAGGGTTTTCAAACTGGCCGGGCATCCAGGCGTCAGGCGTGGTTTTGAGGATTTCCTGCGCCCTGGCGATGGCGCCCGCCATGCCGAGACGGGAGGGGGTGAGTTCAACCTGCGCGTCCATCAGTCGCAGCATCTTCCGGCGTTCGATGGATGCGCCTTCAGGCATCGTCACAATCAGACGATACCCCCGTGAGGCGGCGACAAACGCCAGAGAGATGCCGGTATTGCCAGAGGTGGGCTCGACCAGAACGCTTTTTCCAGGTGTGATGAGACCCTGCTCTTCCGCCGCCAGCACCATGGCCGCGCCGATGCGGTCCTTGACCGACCCGAGAGGGTTAAAGAATTCCAGCTTGAGAAGCACGCGAGCCTGAAGCCTGTCTTCTTCCATCATGCGCGGCAGGCCAACCAGAGGAGTGCCGCCGACCACATCCACAACGGAATCGAAAATCCGTCCACGGGGAGGAGCAAGCTTGAAATCAATACGGTCGGCTGGCGTCTCGGAGACCATGGCGTCACCTCTTCTCTGGCGCTCTCTACAGACGGATCGGGGAGTTGCACCGTGCCGCCATGGAGAGTCGATCTGGCTGAAGTCCTGAACAGACATCGTTTCCCGCAAATCGGGACATGCTGGTGAAATAGCACGACAGGGCAATGTGGATAAGTGTTGCTTTCATTGCTTTTCACTTTCATGGCATGGATATGTCGCCATCATGCGGATTGTCGGCTAATTGTCGGCGGAATGAATGGCTTTGGGGAAGGCTCAATGTTTTTGCGACGCGATCGTGCAATGACCGGCGTTATCATCATGCTGGATGTTGCATTTTATGCGGGGCGGACCGGTACCGTGAACGCAGCCGACATTGCCCTGAGAGCAGGGCTGGTCCGAAGGGGGATCGAACCCCTGCTTCAGATGCTGTCCCGCTCGTCGCTGCTGGAAAGCGTCAGGGGACCAAGGGGAGGTTACAGGCTGGGGCGTCCGCGACGGGACATTTCCATCTCGGAAATCGTCTCCACGGTCGTCAACACGGACCCGGAGACCGATGACGGTTCATCAGGTGATCTCTACCAGAAAGTTATCGACCCTTTCTGGCGTGAGGAAGATGAGGCAATCACGGCCAGACTGCGTGAAATCACGCTGGATGATCTTGTCAGAAAGGCCGAAACTGCGGGGCTGCGTCGTCCGCTGACGGAGCCCATCACCTTTTCGATATAACGCCTGATGCACTGCTGATCAGTGCATCAGAAACAATGCAGGACCGGGCGCGCGGACTTACCGTTTGCGCGCTTTGGTGACCGTACGGCGTTTGGTGGTCGTCGCCTTGCGAGTTTCCTTGCTTTCAGGCGTCGGGGCGCTGACAGCCGGCTTCGGAATGACCACGCCGGTTGCGTCAACTGTGACATTCACGGTCAGGTTGTCACGCTTCTGGCCGGGACCACGAATCAGCACGACCGAGAATTTGTCGGCGCCCGCATAGGCCATGGTCGGCGTGTAGGTGATCTGTGTCTGGCCATCAAGCGTGTAGAGGAAGGCCTTGCCATGCTCAGGCGCGGGAGAAACGCCGAAGGACGCATAGCTTCCGCCGTTAGCCGGGGCGAGAGCGAAAACGCAGCGTCCGTTATCGCTGCGGACGGTCATGGCGACAACGCGGTCGCCCTGAGCGTCGGTCGTCGGTTTGGTGGTCTGGCAGACGGCGGATGCCTTCATATAGCCGAACGGATCAGGCGATCCGTAACGACCGCTCTGAAGCGGACCATGATTACATCCGGCCAGAAAGCTGGTGGCCAGCACAGGCACGGCTAGGACTTTAAGACGCACGTAAAGGCTCCGCTTATCACTGTTTACTAACTGGGGCGGACTGGCGGCGAATCCACCGACCGCAATGAAATCCATCCCGCTCTAGAGCATCCGACTGCCTGTTGAAAGGCATCGCGCTGGACGATTGTGCGGATGCACAGGGCGTATGCCGTCGAAACGCCACAATCACGGCGGTATTATGGCTGCATGACAGATATGACTGAAAATTTTTCACGATAATATGTCGACAAAACCGTGCCTTGAGGCAACAGGTTGAGAAATAGGTTTCAAAACCCTCTCGCCATCAGGATGCGGGCAGTGCATACGTCTGAGCACGTTATATTTCATCTCTTTCGAAGAGGCTTTTCATGTCCACAGGTCTGTTCCGTCTCGCGATCGCCGGTGTGGTTTCCCTTGGTCTCACTGCTGGTTCAGGAGCCTTTGCCGCCAGTTGCAGCGGTTCTCCGGCCGCAGAAGCTTTCGATGTGCAGGGCCTCAAGAGCGAACTGATGGTGACAGCCCTCTCCTGCAAGGCGCAGGATCGCTACAATGCGTTTGTCGAGAAGTTCCGCACGAAGCTTCTGGCTGAGGAGCAGCGCCTGAACACCTATTTCCGCACGACATACGGCAAGCGGGCGCAGGTCGAGCATGATGACTACATCACGCAGCTCGCGAACGTGCAGTCGGAAAAAGGCCTTCAGTCCGGCACCATCTTCTGTGACCAGCGCATGGCCATGTTTGACGAGGTCGTCGCTCTGGACGATGAGCATGATCTTTCAAAATATGCTCAGGCGAAAGACATCACGCAGCCTGCGACATTTGAGACCTGTGCAGCGCCTGCCGTGGAGAAAACCACCCAGACGCGTAGCCGTGCGCGCCGTCGCACCGTCCGTAAGGCGTAACAGCCCGGACTGGCTTCTTGACGAATCACCTGTAGAGGGAGACAGAACCGGGCATGAGCGATCTTTTCTCAGGCACCGGATCTCCTCCCGCCCAGCCGGCACCGCAAAAAGCGCAGCAGGCTGCGCCAGCGTCGGGTCAGGACTATGACGCCAGCTCCATTGAGGTGCTGGAAGGACTTGAGCCTGTCCGCCGTCGCCCCGGCATGTATATCGGCGGCACCGATGAAGGAGCACTGCATCATCTCGCTGCCGAGATTCTTGATAACTCGATGGACGAGGCTGTCGCAGGCCACGCCACGACGATTGATGTCACTCTTGAGACCGGTAACTGGCTGACGGTAAGGGACAACGGACGCGGTATTCCCGTCGATCCTCATCCCCGTTTCCCTGATCGCTCGGCGCTTGAGGTCATTCTCACGACGCTTCATGCGGGCGGAAAGTTTTCAGGCAAATCCTATGCGACATCGGGCGGTCTGCACGGCGTCGGCTCATCGGTGGTCAATGCGCTCTCAACCCTTATGGAGGTGGAGGTCGCGCGTGACAGGACGCTGTGGCGGCAGGTCTATGCGCGCGGCATTCCTCAGACAGCAATCGAAAAAGTAGGTGCGGCCCCCAACCGGCGCGGCACGCAGATTCGTTTCCAGCCCGACCCCGAGATTTTCGGCACACATGCGTTCCAACCGGCGCGTCTCTACAGGCTGTGCCGCTCGAAAGCCTTCCTGTTCCGTGGGGTGACAATCCGCTGGAACTGCGATCCGTCACTGATCCGTGCGGGTGACGAGACGCCTGCTGAAGCCGTTCTGCATTTTCCCGGCGGCCTTGCGGACAGTCTGGCTGATGAACTCGGCAAAGGCGCGCCGCTTCTGGCTCCGATCTGGTCCGGTGACGCCGAACTGCCTGAAACCAACGGTGTGTCAGGCGGCAAGGTCGAGTGGGCCATTGCTTTCCTCGAATCCGGCACCGCCAGCTTCGTGTCGTTCTGCAATACCATTCCGACACCACTGGGCGGCACGCATGAGGCCGGTTGCCGTGCGGCTCTGGTCAAGGGTTTCCGCGCATGGGGCGATCAGCGGTCGAACAAGCGTGCGAACATTGTCACGGCGGAGGACATTCTTGGCTGCACGGCAGTCCAGTTGTCCGCGTTCATCCGTGATCCGCAGTTTCAGGGGCAGACCAAGGAAAAACTGACCAGCGCCGAGGCGTCGAGACTGGTTGAGACCGCTCTTCGTGACCGGTTCGATCACTGGCTGTCCGGCAATCCGACACAGGCCGATTCCCTGCTGGCCTTCGTGGTCGAACGGGCGGAGGACCGTCTCCGTCGCCGTGAGCAGAAGGATACGCCCCGCAAGAGCGCGACCCGACGCCTGCGGTTGCCCGGCAAGCTGACGGACTGCACGCGGGAGAAAGCCGAGGAAACCGAAATCTTCCTTGTCGAAGGTGACTCGGCTGGGGGGTCAGCCAAGCAGGCGCGTAACCGTGAGACGCAGGCCGTGCTGCCGCTGCGTGGTAAAATCCTCAACGTCGCCAGTGCGACAAGCGAAAAACTGCGTGGCAATCAGGAACTGAGTGATCTGGTAGAAGCGCTGGGCTGTGGGACAGGGGATCGTTTCGATCTCACGCGGCTCCGCTACGGGCGTGTCATCATCATGACCGACGCCGACGTGGACGGCGCGCACATCGCCTCCCTGCTGATGACGTTCTTCTACCGTGAACTGCCGGAGCTTGTCCGTTCCGGTCATCTCTATCTGGCCCAGCCACCGCTTTACCGTCTGACGCATGGCGCAAGGACGGTTTACGCGATGGATGATGCCGACAAGGACCGGAAGATCAGGACCGAGTTCAAGGCGAACGCAAAAGTGGAAGTCTCCCGCTTTAAGGGACTTGGTGAAATGCCGCCGAAAGACCTCAAGGAGACGACCATGGACCCGAAGCGGCGCACCCTGCTCCGCGTGGTGATCCACCCCGACGACAGGCTGGAGACACGGGAACGCGTCGAAAGTCTCATGGGGCGAAAGCCTGAACTGCGTTTCGCGTTCATTCAGGAACACGCCCAGTCAGTGGAAATGCTGGATATCTGATCCGGAAAAGGATTGTCCCGGCTGTCTTGGGCCGGGACGACGATCCAGTCAGGCGCTGGTTGGCTCGGGTGTTTTTCCGGACTGATGCTGCCGCTCGAAAGTTTTCAGGTCCATCGCAATACGCGCCACAGGGCCGGACCAGTCGAGGGGCGTGTCCTGCTGGTAAATCCGGACGCTCGTATACCATGGAGAATCCGTGCGGTTGGAGAGCCAGCGCCAGCACTGATCGTAACGTGACAGCAGCCAGACAGGCTTGCCGATACCGGCCGCGACATGAGCGGTGGATGTATCGACCGCGATAACCAGATCAAGATTGGCGATCAGCGCAGCCGTTTCCCCGAAGTCATTTAGCGCGTCTGTGTAGTCAATGAGCTTCATTCCCGCTGGAGGCGTGCGGGCCTGACAGGATTGCTCGCCGACCTGTAGGCTGAAGAAGATGGCGTCAGATGCGTGCGCGGCGAGAGGAGCCAGTGTGGAAAGCGTGGTTGAGCGGCGTCTGTCTGCAACCTCGGCCTCCCGGATTTCGCTATGTGGCGCACCCGCCCAGACGAGGCCGATTCTGGGGAGACGGCTGGAAGAGGTATCCCGCCGGATACGCTCTGCCCATGTCTGAACCTTTTCCGGGTCCGGCTTCAGAAAGCCTTCCGGCGAAGGCAGGGTGTCGAGTGTCATGTCCAGCGCGAGGGGTAGACTGAGAACCGGACACTGGATGTCATGAATGGGTGCGGGATCTTTTTCACTGACAAAACGGGCCTGCGGAAAGGATCGTGACAGCAGGGACAGCAGTTCGGGACGGATGCGGACTATGGTTGTGCCGCCACGCTCTGCAACGAGCGGGATGAAGCGGGAAAATTGCAGGACATCGCCGAAGCCACCTTCCGTGTGGATCAGAAGTGTTCTGCCGTCGAACCGTTCTCCCTGCCAGAGCGGTGCGTCAAAACCATGCTGCCGTGTCGTCCTGATTTTCCAGCGCCATTCATACTCGGCAAAACCTTGCGGATAGTTGCCTTGCGCTAGCAGGGAGAGGGCGTAGTTCGTATGGGTTTCGGGATTATCGGGCGCCAGTTCCACGGCAACACGGTGAAACTTCTGCGCGGTCTCGTGCTGGCCCCGATGACTGTCCAGCGCCACCCCCAGATTGCTTGCGGCGAGGGGGTGATCCAGACTGATGCTCAGACATTTCGAATAGGCTGCAATCGCCTCGTCATAACGTTGCAGTGATTGCAGGGCATTGCCGAGGTTGGACCAGGCGTCGGCGAGGTTCGGAGCCAGGGCAACGGCGCGTTTCAGCACTTCAAGCGCTGGCTCGAAGCGGCAGATTCCGACCAGAAGGCCGCCGTAATTGCTGAGAGTGAGCGCGTCCCGTGGCTCTTCCCCGATCCGTTTCCGGTAGACGGCTTCTGCCTCCAGAATTCGTCCCTCACGCTGCAACTGCGTTCCGGCATCGGAGAAAAAGGCTGTATTGTCGGAGTGGGGGGCGGGCGATGGCGTCATGGACGCTAGGTTCGCCCGGCTGGCTTAAGAAAATATGACCTGAACACACATCACATGTTCAGATCAGTCTTTCAGGCGGAAAATTCGTTCATACCGGGACGGTTCAGCATCGCCATGAGTTCGCGGCGGGTATCAGAGTTGTCACGGAAAACGCCCAGCATCCGGCTGGTCACCATGGACACGCCGGGACGATGCACGCCGCGCGTGGTCATGCACTGGTGCCCTGCTTCAATGATGACCGCCGTGCCGTAGGGTTCGAGCACGCTGTCGATCGTATTGGCGATCTGTGACGTCAGGCGTTCCTGAATCTGGAAACGCCGGGAGTAGGCTTCCACGACGCGGGCAAGCTTGGAAATGCCGACAACCCGCTTGCGGGGGAGATAGGCGACATGGGCGCGACCGATGATCGGCACCATGTGATGCTCGCAGTGGCTCTCAAGGCGGATGTCGCGCAGCAGGACGATCTCGTCATAATCATCAACTTCCGAGAAGGTGCGCTGAAGCAGCTCTTCCGGATTGACCGCATAACCTTCGAAAAACTCGTCATAGGAACGGGCGACGCGGGACGGCGTGTCGAGCAGACCTTCACGGGACGGGTCTTCACCGGCCCAGCGCAGCAGGACCCGAACGGCCTCCTCGGCTTCCTCGCGGGAAGGGCGGACTGGAGTGGGAGGATTGGACATCAGTCGGATCTCTACTGGAAAGGTGGGCGTGTGAAGCCGGATCGTGCGGTGATCCGGTCACAGCGAACAATATGTGAAGAAATCAGTGCAGCATGCTCGGCTGATAAGGGCTGTCGAGGCTGAAAGCCGGGATACGCACGTCGAACAGTCGTCTGCCCGGTTCTTCCACCATGTGGAAGAACCCGCGCATGATGCCGCTCGGCGTGTCGAGAGAGGCGCCTGACGTGTATTCAAAACCACCGCCCGGCCCGAGAATGGGCTGCTCGCCCACCACGCCGTCACCGCGAACGCGATCGACATGCCCGTTGGCGTCGATGATCTCCCATGACCGCTCAAGAAGCTGGACCGTATTCGGTCCATGATTCTCGATGCGGATACGGTAGCCCCAGCAGTAGGAATGCTCGTCCGGCTGGGACTGGTCATCGAGCCAGAAGGCCCTGACGACAATGCGGATATTGTCAGTCGTGGCCTCGTAGGACGGCAATGCGGCAATGGCTTCGTTCAAGGCCGTTTCCGGGTCTTCGAACAGCTTTGGCGGCATGGGCGGCCTGGAGGACATGAGCGGCAACTCCCTTGTTCAGTTTGCGAAGCCGCGGCTTTTCAGGGCCGCAACGCCACGTGCGAGATCGTCGATGAGGTCGGCGGAATCCTCCAGGCCAACAGAAAGACGGATGGCGCCGTCAGCAATGCCGAGACGCGCCCGCTCCTCCGGACCGATCTTCATGTGGGTCGTCGTCGCAGGGTGGGTCGCCAGAGAGCGGGCGTCGCCCAGATTGTTGGAGATCAGGACGACGCGCAGGGCATTCAGGAACGCGAACGCGCCTGCCTGCCCACCGGCGACCTCAAAGGCGATCAGCGAACCGAAGCCGCTCATCTGACGGGCGGCCAGTTCGTGCTGCGGGTGGTCCTTGCGGCCCGGATAACGCACGCTGACAATCCCCGGCGCACTGGCGAGCCAGTCGGCGACCGCGGCGGCGTTGCGGGTCATCGCATCGACACGCAGGGCGAGCGTCTCAAGACCCTTCAGCATGACCCATGCGTTGAACGGCGAAAGCGCGTTGCCGGTGTTGCGGGTGAAGGGCAGGACCGTGTCATTGATCCAGTCCTTGCGGCCGAGAATGGCCCCGCCGAGCACGCGGCCCTGACCGTCGATATGTTTGGTGCAGGAATACACCACCACGTCAGCGCCCAGTTCCAGCGGCTTCTGATAGACGGGCGAGGCGAACACGTTATCGACGATGACAATCGCTCCGGCCTTGTGCGCCCGCTCGGCGATGGCCGCGATATCCAGCACGTCCAGCATCGGGTTTGACGGGCTTTCGAGCAGCACGGCGGCCGCGGGCTTGCTGAAGGCTTCATCCCATGCGCCGAGGTCGTCGCCGTCAACAAAAACCGTCTCCACGCCATATTGCGGCAGCAGATTGGCGACGATCCAGTGACAGGAGCCGAACAGGGCGCGGGAAGCGACAACCCGGTCGCCCGCCTTGACATGCGCCAGAAGTGCTGAGGAAACGGCGCCCATGCCGGTGGCCGTGCAGACACAGGCTTCCGCGCCTTCAAGATCGGCGAGGCGCCGCTGAAGGGCATCGACCGTCGGGTTGCCGAAGCGGCTGTACTGGTAATGAACCGCTTCACCCGTGAAGGTGGCGGCGGCCTGCTCGGCATTGTCGTAGGCAAAGCCGGAGGTCAGGAAAAGAGCTTCGCTCGTCTCGCCATAGGACGTGCGCTCGACCTCGCCGTGAATCAGGCGAGTGGCGGCGCGCCACGTGGCGGCGACTTCGGGAGACGTTGTTTTGATGGACGTGTCAGTCATGCTCGGTCTCGGTTCCGTTCTGTCCGCAGCAGGAACGCCGGATCACTGAGGACCCGGTCACCCCCGCACGGGGCTTCGACCGTGGAAACCTGGCGGCATGGAACCCGCCAGAGCCTCTTTAGCGCGTTTTTTTTACCTCGCCGCAAGCCGGCCATACAAATCACGAGGCCCCGGACGGGGGAGGCAAAGCTTATCGCGGAAAAAACCGCGTGCCGTCAACAGGGTCTCTGGCATGGCTCCGCTTCACTTCATGACACCCAGACATGCCCGTCCCGGTGTGAATGATGCCATTTCGGAGGGCAGGGTGTTGATGCCCTGGGCGTCTTTCAGCAGGGCGCGTCCCCGCGCGGACCATCCTGCAAGACCGATGGAGGGGCTGTTGAACGGGCCACTCACGCGAATGGGAATATCGAGCGCCAGAGCACCGGAGTTCCGGCTCTGAAAAGCCAGTTCGAACCAGCGTCGATTGAGATCGAACAGGGCCGAGCCGACAATGGACCCGGCTGGCGTATAGATACGCAGAGGAACGACAGACCCTTCGCCTCGGCTCATTTTCAGCGCGCCCAGCAGACATGTCACGGGTGTCGTGCCTTTCATGCCGCCGAACAAGGTGCCGATGTTGGTCGAGGCGATGCCGATGACTTTCTTGCTGATAAGGCCGCTGTTCATGCCGACGACTGCCTGAATATCCGCATTCCGGGACGCTTCGTTCAGGGTGTTTGCTCCTCCCTCGGCGCTCGCTTTCACGCGAAAGGAGAGGGAGCCGCTCACCGGCACGGGGGCAAGGCCCGCCTGCCTGCGGAAGATGTCGATATCGGCCTTGTCGACATCCACTGTGGCATGAAGGGATGAGCCGCGTGGACGGGCGGCGATCTCACCCGAGGCGTGCAGTGACGCCTTCATCCAGCCGAGTTGCAGGGAGGAGACGTTGATCCTGCCGGGCTGCTGGCTTGCCGCAAGGCTGGCGTCGGAAAACACAAGATTGTTGTACCGCACTGAGCGCGCCGAGAGCTTGATGGTGAACAGCGGGTCGGGATGGGCAGGGGCCACAAGCGGAATGTCGGTGACGTGCTGGCCGGATGTCTGGCTGCTCTGACCGGCAGATTGCAGGCCGTTCAGGTCGAGCTTTGCAAACGCCATGCTTCCGGCGATCTGGTCAGGCGCGCCAGCTTTGCCTTCGGTGAAGGTGATGTCGGCGCTTTCTATGGGATTATCGCGCAGCAGTCCGGTGGTCCGCGTCATCGTCCAGACATCGCCCCTGTGTGTGAAATGTCCTTCCAGATTGATCGTCATATGGAGGCTGTCAGGGCTTGCGCTGGCAATGGCCATCAATGGCGCGGAGGTCGGCGTCCGGAGGGTGAGTTTTCCGTCGATGCCGTCGAAATCGAACAGATCGGTCATGGCACCGTCGAGATCGAGCGTCAGATCCCCTGATGCGGCATGAAGGCTGGTCGGGTAGGGTTTCCCGGCTTCGCGCAGGAGGGTCAACGGACCAAGATGGGCCGCAAGGGTGATGGGCGTGCCGTTATAGCCGCCAGCAACGGTCATTTCGAAAGGGTTGCTGTCGCTTGATGAGGAAAGAGACACGGCGTCGAGACTGGTGCGATAGGCGTGGCCGTTTGCCGAACGGTAGATGATCTCGCTGCTCTTGATGGTCGCCTGTCGGATGCCGGGAAACCAGCTCCAGTCCGGCGCTGCGGCTTCCTTTTCTTCCGGTTTCCTGCCCGATCGGTCTGATTGTGACGACGCGCCGAAGCGCCAGTTCGGAGTGCGGTCGGCCGTGCGTTCGAACAGGCCGGAAAAGCGATCGAGCGCGAGATCACGGGTTTCGGCAGGGCCATGCAGAAGCGACATCAGACGAACCTGCGTATGCAGGTGGCCGAAGGTGATCATTTCCGGCCTGCTGCCGTTCGGGATGTTGGCGATGCTGAGGTCATCGACATCGAGCGTCAGCCAGCGGCCCGGAGAGACATGCGCGCTGCCGATATGCACTGTGCGTCCGGTAACCTTGGCGAGTTGTCCGGTTGCGAGTGCGGCAAGATCAAGGTGAGGCAGGATCAGAAAGCCACCACCGCAGACTGCGGCGCTCAGGCCAGCCACACCGAGGACAACGAGAGCAAAACGACGCACAGACGGACCTCCGGCTATTGAAACCGGTCTCTCTTGCTCCTCAGGTCATGGGGAAATAAAGGCCGGAAAGAAAAACAGCTTATCGGAAAAGCCGTTACGCGTTCTCGACGGGAGACTGGCTCCATTCCGCATGGAGCCCGATGAGAAAGAGACGTGCGCCGTCTGCAATGATGGCGCGGGACTCCTCCGCGTCGGTTTCCTTGTGGAACAGGGCGTGCAGCATCCTTTCGCCTGCGGTCATGCTGAAGAGCTGCTGGGTCTTGCGTTCTATCCGTGTCTCGGGATGGCCGTGCTGTATGCAGTAGGCGGACAGCCACGCTTGCAGGATGTTCGATTTTCCACACTGCTTGAGGCTGTTCATGATGTCGCGGAGGTCTTCGGTTTCCGACGCGCTGGCGATGATGGCGCGGATCAGTTCGATGGTTTCCGGACGGGTGAGATGGGCCGTCAGATCGTCAAGCAGCCCGATGAGTTCGTCTTCGGACGTGCGGGCATGTTCGCGGACGGGCAGTGAGAAGCAGAACAGCCGCTTTTCGATCAGCGACTGGAACAAATCCTGTTTGGAAGGAAACTGCTGATACAGTGTGCGTTTGGACATGCCGGAGCACAGGGCGACCTTGTCCATGGAGACGGCCTGATAACCATATCTCCGCAAAGCTTCATCCGCCGCAGAGAGAATCCGTTCACGCCGTTCGCATTCGTCCATCTCCGGCGGTCGGCCCGGACCGCGGCATGAAGAGAACTGAGGTTCCTTGACATTCATAGCCATTCCCATGTGCGCCTTCGTGAAGGATATGTCCATTAGGGAGGTGACTGGGCAGGCTTGACGGGGGTTAGGAAACTGAATAGTTTTTATTCGAATGGGGTAGCGAGATTTGTCCGCCTGTTTCCTTCCTTGAAGGAAGCAGGGCAGATCGTGCTGCCGCCGCTTCCATTTTACACACAATCAGCAGGATGTATCCGTGAAAAGCCCCGTCCGTAGTTTTTCAGCCCCGGCCCTGTGCGCATCGGTTGCCAGTCTGCTGGTTCTGACTGCCTGTAACAAGAAAGCTCCACAGCAGGGTGCGCCTCCGCCGCAGCAGGTGCAGGCGCTGACCGTGAAGGCTCAACCGGTCCAGATTCATACAGCGCTTCCTGGCCGGATCGAGGCGTATGAAATCGCAATGGTCCGCCCGCAGGTGAATGGCGTCATCCAGAAGCGTCTGTTCGTGCAGGGAACCGACGTGCAGGCAGGACAGCAGCTCTATCAGATTGACCCGAGCATCTATCAGGCCGCCTATGACAGCGCCAACGGTCAGCTCGTGCAGGCTCAGGCCAATGCCATCACGGCCAAAGCCAAGCTGGAGCGCTATGGTCCGCTGAAGGCGGCCCACGCTGTCAGCAAGCAGGAATATGACGACGCTCTGGCCGCGTCCCGTTCCGCCGACGCCCAGATTCTGATCGCCAAGGGGCAGGTGGAAAACGCCGCCACCAATCTGGGTTACACCCGCGTCAACGCGCCGATTTCCGGTCGTATCGGTCGTACGATCCTGACGGTCGGCGCTCTTGTGCAGGCGGGTCAGTCGAGCAATCTGGCTGTCATCACACGTCTCGATCCGATCTATGTCGATGTGAACCTGCCTGCGATTTCCCTGCTCCGCCTGCGTCGGGAAATCGCCAGCGGGCAGATTCACACCAACCCCGACAATTCGGTGCCTGTCTCGCTGGAACTGGAAGACGGCTCAACATACGATCAGGCAGGAAAGATGCAGTTCAGCGAAGTCAACGTGGATGAATCCACGGCGACAATCGTTGTTCGGGCTGTCTTCCCCAATCCGCAGAAATATCTCCTGCCGGGCATGTATGTGCACGCCACGCTCGATGAGGGAACCAATCCGCAGGCGCTGCTCGTGCCGCAGCAGGCCGTGACGCGGAACAGTCACGGTGATCCGCAGGTTCTGGTCGTCGGAGACGATGACAAGGTCGCCCTGCGTGGGGTCACGACAAGCGCCATGCACGGCAGCGACTGGGTTGTCAGCTCCGGCCTGAAAGCGGGAGAGCGCGTGGTGGTGATCGGACTTCAGAAGGTGCATCCGGGCGACAAGGTCACGGTCACGCCGTTCAACGATACAGCGTCGTCTGACGCCCAGCCCTCTGACGCCGGGAAACATTAAGCAGCATGTCACGCTTTTTCATTGACCGGCCGGTCTTCGCGTGGGTCATCGGCCTCATCATCATGCTGGTGGGTGGCGTCGCCATCTTCCGCATGCCGATCGCGCAATATCCTTCCATCGCACCACCGCAGGTCTCCATCACCGTGACCTATCCGGGCGCTTCGGCGGAAACCGTCAACAATACGGTGGTGCGTCCCATCCTCCAGCAGATGTTCGGGCTCGATCATCTCGAATATATCTCGTCGCAGTCCTATGCGTCCGGTCAGATGGAAATCGACCTGACCTTCGAGCAGGGAACTAATCCTGACATCGCGCAGGTGCAGGTGCAGAACAAGCTTCAGCTTGCCCAGCCGAAACTGCCGACAGAAGTGACGGCGCAGGGTCTTACGGTTGCCAAGGCCGTGAAGAACTTCATGCTGGTCGTCGGCTTTATCTCTACCGACGGTTCGATGAACGCGGAAGATATCGCCGACTATGTCGCATCCAACGTGTCCGATCCGCTGTCGCGTGTCACGGGCGTCGGCGATCACACCCTGTTCGGCTCGGAATACGCGATGCGTATCTGGCTCGATCCCAGCAAGCTCTATAGTTACGGGCTGACGGTCGGAGACGTGCAGACGGCCATCCAGACCCAGAACATTCAGGTGTCTTCCGGTGAGCTGGGCGGATTGCCTGCCACTCCGGGCACCCGTCTGGATGCGACCATCATTGGCCCGGCACGGCTGACCTCTCCGGAAGAATTCCGGAAGATACTGCTCAAGGTGACGTCCAGTGGCTCGCAGGTCCGCATCGGTGATGTGGCCAAGGTGGAGTTCGGCGCACAGAGCTACAACTTCAACTCTCTCTATAACGGCAACCCCTCTACCGGTATGGCGCTCAAGCTCACGCCGGGCGCAAACCAGCTTACAACTGAAGCTGCCGTGCGTGAGGAAGTGAAGCGTCTGGAGAAATTCTACCCGGCCGGACTGAAGACGGTTTATCCGCTCGACACGGAGCCCTTCATCGTTCTCTCCATTCAGGAAGTGGTCATCACCCTGATGGAAGCGATCGGCCTCGTTTTCCTCGTGATGCTGATCTTCCTCCAGAACTTCCGTGCGACCCTCATCCCGACCATCGCGGTTCCTGTCGTTCTTCTCGGAACATTCGGGTTCCTGTCGGCTCTGGGTTTCTCGATCAACACGCTCACCATGCTTGCCATGGTTCTGGCCGTCGGCCTGCTGGTCGATGACGCCATTGTCGTCGTCGAAAACGTCGAGCGTGTGATGCACGAGAAGAAGCTCTCGCCGAGAGAGGCCGCCCGCGTGTCCATGGATGAAATCTCCGGCGCGCTGGTTGGTATCGTGCTGGTGCTGACGGCCGTGTTCCTGCCGATGGCTGCATTCTCCGGCTCGACAGGTGTGATCTATCGCCAGTTCTCCATCACCATCTGCGCCGCGATGTGGCTGTCGGTTCTGGTGGCCATGGTCATGACGCCGGCCCTTTGCGCGACGATGCTCAAGCCGGGTGAACATGAGAAGACCAAGGGACTGGCCGGGTTGTTCAACCGTTTCTTCAACCAGCTGACCCATGGCTATCTGCGTGGGGTCGGTCTGATTGTCGGTCATCGCTTTCTGTCACTGATCGCGTTCGCGGGGATCACCGCCTGTGCGGTCTTCCTGTTCATGCGTCTGCCGGGAGGGTTTCTGCCTAACGAGGATCAGGGTCTGATCTTCGGACAGGTCACGATGCCTCCGGGGTCCACGCAGGAACAGACTGCGAAAGTCACCAAGAAGGTCTCGGATTACGTTCTCAAGACCGAAGCCGCGAATGTTGAATCCGTTTATGTGATGAATGGCTTCAACTTTGCGGGGCAGGGGCAGAGCGCTGGCGCCTTCTTCATCAAGCTCAAGCCGTGGGACGAGCGTACCAGCGCCAGTCAGGGTGTGGATGCCATTGCCAACCGCATCATGATGCATTTCTGGGGTGACCCGGAAGCGCAGATATTCGCCGTCAATCCGCCTGCCGTGCTGGAACTGGGCAATGCCTCGGGCTTTGATATCGAGCTTGAAGACCGTGGGCATCTGGGTCACGACAAGCTGCTTGCCGCCCGTAACATGGTCCTCGGTCGGGCTGCCAAGGACAAGCGTCTGATGGCTGTCCGTCCGAACGGCATGGAAGACGCGCCGCAATATCATCTCGATATTGATCGTGAGAAGGCCAACGCGCTCGGCGTGTCGGTCGCGGACATCAACACGCTGATCAACGGCGCGCTGGGCTCGATCTATGTGAACCAGTTCATGCGGGATGACCGTGTGAAACAGGTCTATATTCAGGGCATGGCCACTTCCCGCATGGCGCCTGTCGATCTGGATGCCTGGTATCTGCGTAACACGAGCGGCACGATGGTTCCGTTCAACGCCGTGGTGAATGGAAGCTGGATTGTCGGGCCGCAGAAAGTCGAGAACTATAATGGCCTGAACGCCTTTGAAATTCTCGGTCAGCCTGCTGTCGGTTACAGCTCGGGTGATGCCATCGCTGCCATGATGGAGATCCTGAACGATCTTCCGTCCGGCATCGGGTATGAATGGACCGGACTGTCATATGAGCAGATGGCGGCGGGTTCCTCCACAGGTCCGCTCTATGCTCTGGCGGCTACCGTCATTCTGCTCTGCCTTGCCGCTCTGTATGAAAGCTGGGCGATCCCGGTTTCCGTCATTCTGGTGATTCCGCTGGGCGTGCTGGGCGCCATTGCCGCGACATTGTGGTGTGGCAGGGATAACGACGTCTATTTTCAGGTGGGTCTGCTCACGACCGTCGGTCTGGCGGTCAAGAACGCCATTCTGATTGTCGAGTTCGCCAAGGCGAACTTCGAGGCTGGCCAGACGCTGGAAGAAGCTGTGCTGAACGCCGGACGTGAACGGCTGCGTCCGATCCTGATGACGTCGATCGCCTTCGTGCTGGGCGTGCTTCCGCTGGCCATCGCCTCGGGCGCGGGTTCCGCGGCGCGTCAGGCCATTGGTATCAGCGTTGTCGGCGGTATGCTGACGGCGACCTTCCTCGCCATCTTCTTCGTGCCACTGTTCTTTGTTCTGGTGCTGCGCCTGTTCAGGGTGCGTCGCCTGTCGGAGCGTCATGACGATGACAGACTTCCTCCTACCGCCACGCCGGAGGCGACATGATGAGCGTTCTTTCTCGCGTCCGTAGCGGGGTGGTTTCCCGTTCGGGCAGCATAGGGCTGGCGGCCATGTTGCTGGCCGGCTGTACCATGGAGCCGACCTACCACCGCCCTAAAGCGCCGGTGGCGGGTGCCTATCCAGCCGAACCGATGGCGAAGCCGAAGAAGGCGGGGGACGTTCTGCAGACACCGGCTTCCGATATCGGCTGGGAAGATTTCTTTGTCGATCCGCGCCTCAAGGCGCTGATCGCCATCGCCATGAATGAAAACCGCGATCTGCGCGTTGCTGCCGCCAACATTGCCCAGTCAGCGGCCCAGTATGACGTGCAGCACGCCTCTCTTTTCCCTCCCATCGGGGCGACGGGGCAGGCGATGTATATGGCGCCTTCCCAGACCGCGGGTCTGAGTTTTGCTCCGGGCGTCGGCCAGAGCATTTCCTCCTTCCGCTATTACAGCGCCGGTATCGGTTTCTCTTCTTACGAGATCGATGTTTTTGGCCGTATCCGCAGCCTGTCGAAATCGTCGGCTGAAGCGGCTTTGAGACAGGTCGCGTCCGAGCGTTCCGTTCGGATCAGCATCGTCTCTCAGGTCGCCAACGCCTATCTCGCATGGCTTGGCGATAAGGAAATTCTCGATATCGCCGATAAAGCGGTTGCCAATCTGGGCGAGAATCTCAAACTCATCCGTCTGCGTTATGATCATGGCGAGGAAAACCTGCTGACGGTGAGGCAGGCGGAGACGCAGGTCGATCAGGCGCGTCAGCTTCAGGCCCAGCAGACCCGGCTTGTGGCGCAGGATGAAAACAACCTCACCCTGCTGATCGGCGCGCCGATCCCGGCCAATCTGCCTCCGGCCCGTCCTTTGGGCGAGCAGATGCTGATGGCGGATATTCCTGCCGGATTGCCGTCGGAGCTTCTGTTCCGGCGACCGGACATCATTGCCGCCGAGCATGATTTGCTGTCCGCAAACGCGACTATCGGTGCCGCACGCGCCGCGTTCTTCCCGAAGTTCACGCTGACGGCGACGGATGGTGTCAGCAGTCTGCTGTTCCACCGCCTGTTCACCGCGCCAGCGACGACATGGGGCCTGCAACCCAATGTCAGTATCCCGATCTTCACCTGGGGGCAGAACAAGGGAAATCTTGAATCCGCCAAGGCGGGCCGGGACATCAAGCTGGCGACTTACGAGAAAACCATCCAGACGGCCTTCCGCGAGGTGTCGGACACGCTTGTTGCGCGTTCCACCTATCTGGATGAAAGCCGCCGGATGGATGACTATGTCCGTGAGATGAAGGACGCTTACCGTCTGTCGAAGATGCGGTATTCCGTGGGTACGGATTCCTATCTCAACCAGTTGGTCATGCAGCGCAACCTGCTTCAGGCGGAACAGTCTCGGGTGTCGGTGCAGGTCGCACGATACGAGAATGTTGTGACATTCTACCGGGCGCTCGGCGGAGGATGGAGCAAGGAGACGCTGCGTTCACCGAGAGTTCCGTCAAAGCTCTGATAATCTGTCCATCGGGGATGGCGGTGATTGCCATCCCCGATGGAGCGGATTATAGACCAAGCGGAATGCGGGTGTAGTTCAATGGTAGAACGGCAGCTTCCCAAGCTGCATACGAGGGTTCGATTCCCTTCACCCGCTCCAGAACTCTCTTTCTGAAGAGGGTTTCAC
Source organism: Acetobacter sp. (assembly GCF_022483985.1). Classification (NCBI taxonomy): domain Bacteria; kingdom Pseudomonadati; phylum Pseudomonadota; class Alphaproteobacteria; order Acetobacterales; family Acetobacteraceae; genus Acetobacter; species Acetobacter sp. The sequence goes on from NZ_JAKVME010000001.1 coordinate 742,318, forward strand.
AAACCTCCCGACATTGTGAACGCCTGTCCCCCCCCTGAGACATGGGCCTATGCCGCTTGCATGTGTTGCGCGGAAGATTGCATTGAAGCAACATACGGGAAAGCAACAGGAGCTTTCGATGACCCGTTTTTACCTTCGCGCCCTTGCCGCGACGTCCTTTGTCGCGGGCGCCGCGTCCTTTGCGCTGTCAGCCCACGCCGCTGAACTGCCTGCTGTTTATGGCAAGGCGCCTACGGCGGTTGCGTCTGTGGCAGATGTCGCTTCCGTCTCTCCTGCCAATGTCGCAGGCCTGCTGAATTACTGTGTGGAAACCAATCAGGTCTCCCATGATGACGGTGACTCGCTTCAGGCTGCCATCAATGCCAAGACGAACGCCGTTCCCATGGACCAGAATGGCAACATGGACTACGCGATCGGTTCGTCAGGCGAATTCCTGATCAACGGCAACCGTTCCACGATCACCTCTCTGGAGACGCCTGCTCAGGGCAATGTCTGCTCGGCAGTACTGGCCCGCGCCAAGTCACTGATCTGATCTTCGGACAGTTCGGGCAGAACAGATCCTCTCCAGCACAGGTTGGAGAGGATTTTTTTTATGGCGCTCATGCGTTTTGCAGATAGGCGCTCAGGCAGGGTTCTGTCCCTGTATCCGGAAAGAGCCGCGCCCGGTCCCTTCGGGGCGGGGATCAGGCAGGCGGCTGTTTCAACCTGAAAAACTGTTTCCTGATCCACTGCTTTCATCGGGTTCCAGAAAGGTGAAGCGGGGCCGTCCATCGACAAGTTCCGTCCACATGGAGAGCGGGCGCGCCCAGAGCGAGCCGTGAGCCTCACTTCGGTAGATGACCAGCCACTCTTCCGTTTCACTGTGACGTGCCGTGTGAAGGACTGTATAAAGTCCGCCCTTGTAATGTCGGTAAAGGCCCGGCTGAATGGGGAAGGGAATGTCCTGCAAGATCGTCTCGCTCCTTCAGGGAATTACGGTATGGTGGCAGGAATAATCGGTTGATGTGTCTTCGTCATGGCCGCTGGGGCATGATCGTCAGAGGGAGTTTTTCAGTCTTGCATGTATTTTCCCTGTCGCCATCGGTAAAGCGCTTCACCGGGACGGCTGCATCTGTCCAGCAGCGTCTTCGTGGCCAACGGTCAGCCGCTATGCTGGGGGCCTGTCTGTCTCTGGCGCTTTCATCGGCTCATGCGCAGGCCACCAGCACACAGACCCATCATGCCTCGTCGCATACGCGGCACCGGGCGGCCCCGAAAACGACGAGTTCTTCTTCCAAAGGCAACCCGGTCATCCTGTCCCAGCAGCCGGGAACGGAACTCGACAAGCAGGCGCGTAAACTGGCAGCCGAGGATATCGCGACATCGCGTCGCCACAAGGAAGAGCCGCTTGTGCTGATCGGTTCGGCGCCGCTCTCGACCAAAAAGGGTGATGTTGCGCTGTTTATCGAGCTTCAGTCTGCCGCTTTATGCGGGTCGGCGGGATGTTCGACCGATGTCTATCTGCACAAAGACCAGGATTGGGTGAAGATTCTGGACTCCGTAAGCGGACAGATTTCCGTGCTGCCGACCAGTCATCTTGGCATGTATGATCTGCTCGTGGATGGTTCGGATCGCTGGGTGTGGGACGGCAACACCTACCAGGACACGATCAACGCCGCGCCGATCGGAAATCTGCGCGGCGAAATCGAGCGGTTTCAGAAGAAGCATAAAAATACGACGGACTGAGGCTGACGGTGTCCGGCGCTGATAGGCTTTTCCGGCCTGTCAGTGTTTCCTTGTCCTGAATTTCCCTCCGGAAAAGGAATGTTTCAGGGGGCCGTCGTCTGAAGGTCGATGCAGAAAGTCTTATGGTTTCTGTCGAACTCGATATTGCCGTAATTCAGGAGCGCCGTCGTCAGCTCGGAACGGCGTTTCGATCTGGTCTGTCTGTAGCCAACCGGCGCCATGATCTGCTGTGAACCAAACGCAATAGAGGTGTTCTCGACGGCGACAAACTGCTGTCCCGGACCGGCGATCGTCTCGGAGTCCTCACTGTAGGCGTGCTTCCGGAGCGATGGCGTCAGGGACGGCGTATTGATGGTCATGATTTCGGTCGCATTGTTGCCAGTGTTCATGATGGCGAAATCCTGACTGCCATTCAGCGTAACAATTCCCAGAAGCCACGCCTGCTGCCCGCTTCTCAGGGCGGCAATCACCATGGGACCATGGCAATTGAGGGACCTTGCGAACCCGAACGTCATGCCGGTTTTGCTGAACGTCACGTTGGGAAGCTTCAGCAGTTGCTGAAGACCGATGATGACAGGCGTGTTGGACCGGCTGATGGACGCGATCTGGTTGTGGAAGACTGTGTCTCCAATGTGCAGTGACGGAACCATCACATAGTCCGTCGTTGCGAATGGAGACCGGTTTTCACTGTCGCGGAGCTGTTCGGTTTTCGCGATGGTGCGCAGATTGTGCCTTCTGGCAAAGCTGACGGAAACGGCCATTTCGATAGCTGCCGTATCGAACACGGCGTCCGTCTTCTCTCCATCAGCCGTGACGCGCCCTTTTGTGTCAATCTGCTGACGGCCGTTAAGCATCCTCGTGCTTTGCCAGAAGGGGATGGTCTCCTCGGCAGACAGTTCCACGCTCTGCTCCGGTATGGAATCCGGTGCGACCGCGAGTTCAAGCTGGGACATGTTCCGGAATGCAAGGTCCGGCATATGGTAAGAAGCCCGGACCGGTTCGAAATACTGCCTGTGCATGTCATCCAGCGCGACAGCCCATGCGTGGATATCGCCGTCGAGATAGAGATTGCCCGTGCGCATGATCGCGACGATCAGACCAAGCGGCGTGATCAGGCCCTGCGCGCCCTTTATCATGCCGAGAGCGGCTGTCAGCTTGTCCAGCTCTTCGTTTGAACCCTTGAAATCTCCCGAGATGCGCATGAGAGCAGCCCGGGCAAGCCGCGCTTCAAACACTTTCGTGAGCGGAGTATCGGTTGTGCTCTGCTTCAACTGCTGAAGAATTTTCCCCAGACTGAGAACATCTGCCTCTTCCATTATCTCAAGGACTCTGAGGCGATCGACATCGGAGAGATAGAAAGAGCCATCGGGGTCCTGATGGATCAGGTCTTTGTCAAAACCGAAAACTCTTCCGGATTGTGCCCGCGCCTGAGGAATTGCCGATGTCGCAGCCAGCAGGAAAGCAGCCAGAGTGAAGTGAATGCCACGACGAAGAAAAGACGAGCGCATGAGACGTTCCGTGCCAGACAGTAATTGTAACAGCCTGTTACGCATCAGCGGGAAGGTCAAGTCTTGCCGGGAGCGTTGATCGTCAGTCCGGGCGATGCAGCCGCATCGCCCGCCGCATGGCGTCCAGTCGCCTTGTGGATGAGCGGATCGAGACACCCGCACGTGGTTCCAGTTCGAATGCGTGGAAAGCACCGGGAAAGACTTCCAGTTCGACAGAAACACCCGCCTGCATGAGGCGTGTCGCATAGTCGAGGTCTTCACGCAGGAAGAGGTCGATCGAACCGACGCCGATATAGGCGGGAGGCAGACTCTCAAGCGATGCAGCACGGGCAGGCGCGGCGAACGGAGAAATGCCTTCGCCGCCGGGCCTGATCCCGAGATAGCATTCCCAGCCGACCACATTCATCTCAGGTGTCCAGAGAAAAGCGCCACCCCCGGGAATAGTGGGTTTCGCGAGGACGGTGCGATCATCCAGCATGGGATATTGCAGATTCTGGAACGCGAGCGCCGGGCCGCCACGCTGTCGGCAGAGCAGGGCGAGACCTGCGGCCAGTCCGCCCCCGGCGCTCTCGCCGGCTACGCCAATCCGGGTCGGGTCAATACGAAGAAAAGCGGCATTTTCAGCCATCCAGATCAGGGCTGCGTAACAGTCTTCCAGCGGCGCGGGAAAAGGGTGCTCGGGGGCAAGACGGTACTCCACCGAGACGATGACGCAGTCCAGTTCCAGCGCCCAGCGGCGGAGCATCGGGCTCATGGCGTCAGGCGTGCCCATGACGAAACCGCCGCCGTGAATATGCAGCATGGCGGGACGGGGCGTATCGGAAGCCGCTGCGGGTTCAACCACCAGCACGCGCACATCCGGATCATCCGGCATTCCGGGGATCAGTCGCGCGGCTGTCAGGACTGGAAGAGTATCCTTCATGCCCGGAGGAGGCTGCCGCTTTGCCCGGGCTTCAGGCAGGGATGCGAGATCCAGTGATGGTGGACCAAGGCGGTCAAGAAGGGGACGCAACTCCGGATCAACGAACCGACGAAAATCGGCTTCAGTCATCAGCGTCTCCTTCCGCCTGCCTCAGCGCTTATCAGCCTTTCACGCGTTCGATGTTCGCGCCACAGGCCGCCAGCTTCTTCTCAACCGCTTCATAGCCGCGATCCAGATGATAGACCCGGCTCAGCGTCGTCTCGCCATGCGCCGCGAGACCGGCGAGGATCAGCGAGAACGAGGCCCGCAGGTCCGTCGCCATGACCGGCGCACCGGAGAGCGCATGCACGCCGCGGATGATTGCGGACGAACCGTGCACGTTGATGCGCGCGCCCATCCGGTTGAGCTCCGGCACATGCATGAAGCGGTTCTCGAAGATCGTCTCGGTGATCATCGACGCACCTTCGGCGACCGCCAGCATCGCCATGAACTGGGCCTGCATGTCCGTCGGGAAACCGGGATAGGGCTCGGTCATGATGTCGATGCCACGCAGCGCACCGGTGCGCCGCACCCGCATGCCGTAGCTTTCCTGCGTCACCTCGACGCCGGTTTCTTCCAGCGCCCGGACAACCGCGCCGAGATCGTCCACGCGTCCGCCGAGCAGTTTCAGGTCACCGCCGGTGATGGCGGCGGCGCAGGCGTAGGTGCCGCATTCGATACGGTCCGGCATGATGCTGTGTTCCGCGCCATGCAGGGCGTCCACACCTTCAATAATGAGCGTGCCGCTGCCCGAACCGGTAATCTTCGCGCCCATTGCGTTGAGGCAGGCGACCAGATCGCCGATTTCCGGCTCACGGGCCGCATTGACGATTTCAGTGCGTCCCTTGGCCAGCGTCGCGGCCATCAGCAGGTTTTCAGTCGCGCCGACCGAGGCGAACGGCAGGATGACCCGGTCGCCGACAAGGCCGTTCGGAGCCGTGGCGTTGATATAACCGCCCTCAAGCCGGGTTTCCGCGCCAAGCGTCTCCAGACCCTTGAGATGCATGTCCACCGGACGGGTGCCGATGGCGCAACCGCCGGGGAGCGAGACACGGGCCTTGCCACAGCGGGCAAGCAATGGGCCGAGCACGAGTATGGAGGCGCGCATCTTCGACACGATGTCGTAGGGTGCTTCCGTGTTCGTGATCTCGCCGCCGATGGAATAGGACGAGCCATCGCCCCTGACGTCTTCAACGGCGACGCCATGCTGGACCAGCAGGTCACGCATGGTGGCGATGTCGGCAATGCGCGGCACATTGGTCAGAACCAGACGCTCGGCCGTCAGAAGACCGGCGACCATGAGTTTCAGGCCGGCGTTCTTTGCGCCACCGATGGTGATCTCGCCACGAAGGGGTCTTCCGCCCCGGATGATGAAACGATCCATATCTCAGAGCCTCGGTGTCGCGACGCCGCGCTGGTGCATGTATTTTCCCGCACGGTCGGCATAGCTGGTCTCGCAGGGAGACGCGCCCTGAAAGAACAGGAACTGGCAGATGCCTTCGTTCGCATAGATCCGGGCGGGCAGCGGAGTGGTGTTGCTGATTTCGATCGTCACCTGTCCCTCCCATTCAGGCTCCAGCGGTGTGACGTTCACGATGATGCCGCAGCGGGCGTAAGTGGATTTGCCAAGGCAGACCACCAGTGTATCGCGCGGAATGCGGAAATACTCGATTGTATGCGCCAGAACGAAGCTGTTCGGCGGGATGATGCAGACATCGGCCTTGCGCGAGACGAAGCTTTCCTCGCTGAAGGATTTCGGATCGACGATGGCGTTGTTTACATCGGTGAAAATCTTGAAGTCGTCCGCGACGCGGGCGTCATAACCATAGGAAGACAGGCCGTAGGAGATAACGCCCTCACGCTTCTGGTTTTCCACGAAAGGCTCGATCATGCCGGCATTGAGCGCCCGGTCTCGGATCCAGGTGTCAGGCATGATCGGCATCAGGGTGTCTCCGGAAGGGTGGGGGAAGCGCACGAGGCATCGCCGCTTTCTGGTAAATCCTGGCGGTCTGGTGATGTTTCCATCGCGGTCCGCGCACGTGCCTGCGCCTTACGCCGCCTGAGGTTGGCGCGCAAGGCCTCGGCCTCATCCGCAAGGCGTTTCTGACGCGCTGCTTCCGCCGCCGGTGTAAGATGGGCCGTCTGCGGAGAGGAGGTCTTCCCAGCGTTTCCGGCTGGGGAAGGTTCCGGCCTGAACGAAGATGGACCGACAGTATTGGTGCTGTCATCACCTGACGCTGACATTCTGGATTTTCTGCCTGTTCTCTGTGGGCGACACCATAAAGAAGCCAGATCATGAATTTTTCTGCAATCCACTCGTTATCGGATGTTGCATCTCCATGCCTGCATCACGGTAACCGGCCATGACCGACCGTGCCGTGACGCACAGTGCTGGCGGCGTGGCGCTGGCAGCGTCTCATTGTTTGTTCACTTATGAAGAGTAGAGTCGCGCAACCTTCCGTAACAACAGGCGTTCTCAGGAGATCACTCTATCTGGGAGCTGAAACAGAATGCCAAGTGTCACAATGATCAAGGTCAAAACAACAGGTGGTCGCATCGCCCGTTTTGCGGGAGCGGCGGCTTTCATGCTGAGCCTTGCGGCGTGTAACACCGTTCACGGCGCGGGCAAGGATGTGAGTGCGGTGGGGCATGACGTGTCCCGTGGCGCCAGCGCCGCCCAGCAGGGCATCAGCAACGCGACGGGCGCGTCTACGCACTAACCGGAACCGGTTAAGGTGTAATGATGTGGAGGCAGGCCAGCCGAAGTTTTCGGTCTGGCCTGTTTTCAGGTTTTCAGGCCGGTTGCTTCCCGTGGTGGAAAGAACGATCGGTCCATGAAGCGTGCCGTAAACGATTGTATGCGGCATGACCGGTGTTCGGACGATACGGGAAGAGAGAGCGGAAACTATGCGGAAAAATACGGGACTGGCCCTGCTGTTCTTGGGATGTGCCTCGGTCGGGTCTGTGCTGTCAGGGTCCGTAAAGGCGCAGCAGTCGCCTCAGCATCCATCGTCGAAAGTTTCTCATGTAAAGGCCAGCGCTTCCGCAATGAAAAGCGAGGCTGACGATGCCGCGGTTGATCGGTTGAACGACGCCCAGCTTGCTTCCTCCTATCGGGGGCCTGTCTACTACCCGGGGCAGCCTGTGCCTCAGGCCCAGCCGGTGAAGCTGGGACAGAATGGCGCGGTTGAAAGTGACGCTGCGGGTGATGCTGAAATTGACCGGCTCAATGACGCGCAGGTTAGCGCGACTTACAAGGGGCCGGTCTATTATGCGGGCCATCCTGTTCCCCGCGCCCAGCCTGTCATGATCGGGAATAATGTGCCGGTCACTCCCCCCGGAAAGACAGCTCTGGCTGGTGACGCCAATGGCGACGACAAGGTCGATCTCCTGAATGCTTCCCAGATTGGCGGCGCTTACAAGGGGCCTGTCTACTACCCCGGCCAACCTGTGCCGTCAGCAAAGCCGGTCAATATTGCGACGGGCGGGTCTGCTGTCGTTGCGTCCGGGGCGGTCGGGCATGAGGCCGCAGCCGCTCCCGTTGCACCGGCTGCGGTAAAAACGGGGTCAGTGCTCGTGGTTGCGCCGATGGCCGCGCCTGTCGCGGTTCAGACGCCACAGCCGCTCCCGGCCTGTGTGCCGACTGCATCGGGTTTGCCGTCCGGCAAGAAGATTTCTGCCGCCTCCACCCGCTGATACATTATCTGTGATAGGGCATGCAGCGGGTATGGGTTCCGGCTGTTTGGGGTGGTCACGAGGATGCGCTGTCAGGGGCCGCAACATCCCGGGGTCTTTCCGGGATATTTTATGGTTTTGGGGTGGCGCGCCATATGGTTGCCCGAAATGTTCCGCAATAAGGACATGCTCCCGGCACGGAAGACCGTTCTGAGGTATGTCTGCTGAGACAGGATTGAGAACCGGCGCGCGACCGCCGCGCTGAAGGGGAATTTGATGGAAGTGACGGGCCTGGCGGCAGTTTTGCTGGCAATTGCGCTGCTGTTGGTTGTTGTGAGTGCGGTGCAGCCTGTCGCCCGGCGCTTCGAAGTGTCAGAAACCGTGCTTCTGGCTCTTGTCGGAATCATCATTGGTGGTGGCGCGGATCTGATCATCCGCAGCACCTATACCGGTAAAATCCCCAGCGTCGCGGGAACCGCCCTGAACGGGGTGGCTGAAACCTTCCTCGATTTTCCCGTCAGCAGTGAGGTCTTCCTGCTGGTCTTCCTGCCTGTTCTGGTCTTTCAGGGCGCGCTCGTCATTGATGTCAGGCGACTGGCGGACGAGGCGGCGACGGTTCTGCTTCTGGCTGTCGTCGCGGTGCTCGTCTCCACTGCGACCATCGGGTTCGCCCTGTTTCCGTTCGCCCAGATGCCGCTCATCGTCTGCCTGCTGCTCGGCTCAATCGTGGCGACCACCGACCCGTCCGCGGTCGCGGGGATTTTCCGGGATATCGGCGCGTCATCCCGTCTGACCCGTCTGGTGGAAGGCGAGGCGCTTCTCAACGACGCCGCCGCCATCGCCATTTTCGCGGTTCTGCTGGCGGCTGTTACGTCGCATCAGTCGATTCATATCGGTAGTGCGGCTTTATCGTTCGTTATTTCGTTCTCCGGCGCGATCGCCATCGGCGTCATCGGAGCACGAATGATGCTCTATATCATCACCGCGCTCGGCAACGCGCCGGCGGCAGAGACGACGATGACGGTCGCCCTGCCTTACATCGTCTATATTCTGTGCGACGAAGTGATTGGCGTATCCGGCGTGGTTGCCACAGCCGCCGCCGGTCTGACGCTTTCGGTCTATGGGCCTTCGACCTTCCGCCCGCAGACCTGGCAGTTCCTCAACGAACTCTGGCAGCAGCTTGTGTTCTGGGCCGGGTCGCTCGTGTTTGTGCTCGCCTCGATGCTGATTCCGCGCTTGCTGGTCGGCATGACCCGCTGGGACGTCGTGCTGATTCTCATCGCGAGTGCCGCAGGACTGGTCGCCCGTGGCGCTGTGGTGTTCGGCCTGTTGCCCGTGCTGGCATGGACGCGTCTGGCGCCGCCGGTTCCGACGCCTTTCAAGGTGACAATGGTGTGGGGTGGCCTGCGTGGGGCCATCACTCTGGCGCTGGCGCTGGCTGTTACGGAAAACCCGCAGGTTTCGACGCCCGTCGCGCACTTCATCGGTATCATTGCCACCGGCTTCGTGTTGATTACGCTTCTGGTCAATGGAACGACGCTCAAATCTGTCGTCCTGTTTCTCAAGCTTGATCAGTTGTCGCCGATGGATCAGGCCTTGCGGCATCAGGTGCTGAGCATCTCTCTCGAAAAGGTGGCGGAACGGGCGAAGGAAACCGGCGAAGAGCTGGGTTTCTCGACGGACGCCACCCGATCGGTGATCGACGCGCTGGAGGTTCGCAGCCATGAGGAGCGGTCAGCCAACACGTTCGATACGGCGCTCGGCGATCGCCAGCGGGTTACGCTGGCCCTGATTACGGTCGCCAATCAGGAGCGGTCCATCCTGCTTGACCTGTTCCGTATTCAGGGCCTGTCGCGTCGCGTGATGGAAACGCTGCTCCGGACTTCGGACTCCATGGCGGATGGAGCCCGGCTGGAGGGGCGTTTTGGTTATGTGAAGGCGCTTCGGAGACGTCTCAAACCTTCAGTCCGGTTCCGGATGGCGCAGGCCATTCACAACAGGTTCCATTATGACAAGCCGCTCATGGCGGCGATGGCCGAACGGTTCGAGATGCTGATGGTCAGCCATCTGGTTTCTCTGGCGCTGGCCCGTTTCCTGAGAGACATGATGGAGCCCACGCTCGGCACGCGTGTCAGTGAGATCGTGGCGGAAACCCTTTCGCGTCAACGCAAGATGCTGGACGAGGCGCTGCTGGCCCTGCGCCTGCATTATCCCGGCTATTCCGAAGCGCTAGAGACCCGCATTTTCAGGCAGATCGTCATTCGTCTGGAAGCGCAGGAAATTGATACGCTTCATGCGGAATCGCTGATCAGCGATGAACTGTCGCGGGAACTCCAGAAGGATGTGGACCGGCGGCGCGTGCGCCTCGACCGGCGGATGACCTTCAACCTCCGCAACAACATCGAGACGCGTCTGCGCGGCGCGATGATCTTCAAGGGGTTGCCCGCCGTGGCCCTGCATGACCTCGCACAGACGGCCTCTCTCCGTTTTCCCTCGGTCGGTGAAACCCTGCTGAAACGGGGACGCAAGGCGCATACAGTGTTTTTTGTGAGCGCAGGGCGTGCGGAAATGCATGTCAGCGAACGTGATGTCGATTATGGCGCGGGCGATATCATCGGCGCACGTGAAGCGATTGAGAATGGCCCGATGCCCGGAACGGTTCGTACGGTTCGTTTCGGCCACATGCTCGCCATTCCGGCGGCCCGGTTTCGTCGGCTGGTCGAAGAATATCCGATTGTCAGGCGAAACCTCGATGACGTTGCAAAGCTCAATGAGCGGACAGAAACAAGCACGCTCAGCATGGTTGGCGCGACGGAACTTGACCGTGGGACGCAGGGGCAGGGCGCGATGAAGTACCTTTCCTCTTCCAGAGAATAGGGTGTCTGGCGCGGCGGTGGCGAGACATATCGCCACTGAATCCTGATCTGGCGTTGAATGTACGCAGGCAGTTTATATGGGTTTGCAAAATCACGTTGATCGGTAAGATTTTCGTGTGTTAACATATGGTTAAAGAAAACATTCACACACGGAGCCTGATGTCATGGCAGAACTGGTTTATCGCGCTGATGGAAGGCCCCCAGGTGAAATCTTCGAAGAGGGTTTTCAGCTTTACAACGATCACAACTCTGGACTGGGGCTGGGACGTTATGCCCAGTTCAATGAGCATGGACCTTTTATAAGCACGACCAGAAGCTGGCAAAGCGTATTGGGATTTGCAAGAAGACCCGGTGCGGGAAAACAGGAATCACTTGTGTATATATACACTATTGTTATTCCCGATGATCGGCCGATATGGGAACCTGAAAAGATAAGGTTCACTGATCATGAGACCTTTGAGATTCCGGAAGAGTTAAGGAGAACAGAAAAAAACGGGTATGGCCAAGATGTGATGCCCAAGGAATCAAGTAATTCTGTTGGTCCAAACCTGTATGTGCAGCAAAGAGAAGTGGCTGTTAAAGGTGGCATTGATCCAAATATAATTTTTAATTGCATAGAATATAAAATTGCCAAAATAAATGGCGAAAACGAAGTTTCCATAAATTCAATAACACCAAATAAAAAATATACAGGGCAAGATAAAATAACCATAAACAATGTGTTTTATGATTTGGAAAAGATAATGAGAGGACTCTCTTGAGTAAACGTGCTCTGCTTTTCTGATGCCGGAATCAGCAATGCGATTGAGCAGTGAAATCCGCAGGTCGGGAAAGATGTTCTGATCCTCCTGTCGAGGTCAGTGTTATCGGTGCCGGGATTCTGTTGAATTCACGCAGCCACACAGTTAGGTTGGCGGCATCATGGGTATGGCAGAAATAAACAGGGCCGGGGCGCAGAGTCCGGGACCGATCGATCTTGGTGGCGTCGTGCTGGATGCACCCGTCATTCTCGCACCGATGGCGGGGGTGACGGATGTGCCGTTCCGCAGGCTCGCCCGCCGCTTTGGCGCGGGTCTGGTGGTCTCGGAGATGATCGCCTCCTGGGCGATGGTCCGGGAAAACGAAGCGACGCTCCGCATGGCCGAGGTCGCCGATGCCGCCGGACCAAACTCGATCCAGTTGGCCGGGTGCGATCCTGATGCGATGGGCGAGGCGGCCCGCATTGCGGTCGGCAAGGGCGCGGACATCATCGACATCAATTTTGGCTGCCCGGTGAAGAAAGTCGCTGTCGGTCAGATGGCGGGTTCAGCCCTGATGCGTGATGAAATCGCGGCGGGACGTCTGCTTGAAGCGACGGTGAAAGCGGTCGATGTGCCGGTTACGCTCAAGATGCGCATGGGCTGGGATCATGATCATCTGAACGCGCCCAATCTCGCCCGTATCGCGCAGGACTGCGGCATCCGCATGATCACGGTGCATGGACGGACCCGGCAGCAGTTCTATAACGGTTCCGCCGACTGGGCCTTTGTCCGTAAGGTGAAGGAAGCGGTCCGTCTGCCGGTGATTGTGAACGGCGATATCGTCACGGTTGACGACGCACGGCAGGCGCTTGCCCTCTCGGGAGCCGATGGCGTGATGATCGGACGCGGCGCGTACGGTCGTCCGTGGTTCCTCGGGCAGGTGGCGGAAGCGCTGCGCACGGGTGAAACCCCGGCCGATCCTGACCTTGAAACGGAACGCGCTGTTGTTCTGGAGCACTATGATTCGATGCTGCGCCATTTCGGTGAGCATCCCGGCCTGAGGCTCGCCCGCAAGCACGTCTCCTGGTACTCGGCGGGGCTGCCTGAGTCGGCAGGCTTCCGGGCTTCCGTAAACCGCATGGATACGGCCGTCGAAGTGATTGACGCGATCAACGCGTTCTATGACCGGCAGATCGCGGCAGGCGCTGTCCGTGCACCGCACCGCTCGCGTGGCGACGGCAATCATACGGGGGAAGCGGGGAGTGAGGCCGACACACTTCAGGCGGCATGAAGAACGCCTTGGGTAGAGCTGCTTCCTCACTGCGAAAAGCGTCAGGCACGGCCAGCCGTGATGGCGGCGAAGATCGGGTGCCGGACGCGGCGCTCCTGCTCGAAACTCTGCCCACCCCGGTCGTTCTGGTTGGTCAGCAGGACCACATTCTCTTCGTCAATTCCGAGGCGGAGAGCTTCTTCGCACGCTCCCGTTCCCTGCTCAGGCAGGAGACGCTGTCTGATCTGCTGCCTGCCGATCATCCCCTGTTTATCCTGCTTCATCAGGTGCGGCAGACCGGCAATACGGTCACCGAACATGGGGTGGTGATCAGTTCGCCTCGCTTTCATTATGACGGGGTGACCGTGCAGGGCGCTGCTGTCGCCGAGTTTCCCGGGCAGGTGCTTCTGCTGATTCAGAACGCCTCTTCGACCAAGGTTCTTGATCGTCAGCTCGCCTTCCGCTCCGCGGCGCGGAGCGTGTCAGGCATGGCGGCGATCCTCGCGCATGAGGTGAAGAATCCGCTGTCGGGCATCCGTGGCGCCGCGCAGTTGCTGGAAAGCTCCGTTGCCGAGAATGACAGGGAACTCGCTGTCCTCATTCGTGATGAGGCCGACCGTATCCGGGCGCTGGTCGACCGCATGGAAATGTTCAGCGAAAATCCTGAAGGGCGTCGTCCGGTCAATATTCATCGGGTGCTGGAGCATGTGCGGGCGTTGGCCGAGAACGGCGTGGCGAAGGGGATTCCGATCGTCGAGCAGTATGATCCCTCGCTGCCCCCGGTCTGGGGCAACAGGGACGAACTGATTCAGGTGCTGCTCAACCTGATCAAGAATGCGGCGGAAGCCATTCTTGATACGGGCGAGCCGGGACAGATCACGCTGATCACCGCGTACCGTCAGGGATTGCGTCTCGCCGTGCCGGGTTCGGACCGCAGGCGTCATCTTCCGCTTCTGGTGACGGTCCGTGATACGGGACCGGGCATTGCCGAGGCCATTCGTCCGCATTTGTTCGAGCCGTTCCTCACCACCAAGACATCCGGTTCTGGGCTAGGACTGGCGCTTGCTGGCAAGATCATCAACGATCACGGTGGAGTCATCGAAGTCGAAAGTCGACCCGGCTGTACGGAGGTCAGTCTTCATCTGCCTGTGGTCAGGGACGAGGGTGGCGGCATGTCGTGACGACCCTGAAAGGGGAGCCGCTTGTTTTCCTGCAAAATCCGCTCATTATCGAGCGCAGTTTATCGATGGTGGTAAAAGACCCGCATGCCGTTGCCCACGATTCTGGTTGCTGACGACGATCGCTCGATCCGGACGGTTCTCAGTCAGGCTCTGGGCCGCGCCGGGTATCAGGTCCGCACGACAGCCAGCGCCGCGACCCTGTGGCAGTGGATCGAGGAAGGCGAGGGTAATCTGGTCATCACGGATGTCATGATGCCGGATGAAAATGGTCTGGACCTCGTGCCGCGGATCAGAAAGGCGCGTCCGGACCTGCGTATTCTGGTCATGAGCGCCCAGTCCACGCTGGTCACGGCCGTCAAGGCGACGCAGCGGGGGGCTTTCGAATATCTGCCGAAACCCTTTGATCTGACGGAACTGCTGTCAGTCGTTGACCGTGCCGTGAGCACGCCGCAACAGATGCTCGCCGGAGCCGCGTCCCAGTCCGCGCCCTCTTCCGCAGAGGAGCCGATGCCGCTGACAGGCCGCTCGGCGGCAATGCAGGACATCTACCGAATGATCGCCCGCCTCACGACGTCCGACCTGACGGTGATGATCACGGGTGAAAGCGGCACAGGCAAGGAACTGGTCGCAAAGGCGCTCCATGATTACGGACAGCGGCGGACCGGCCCCTTCGTGGCCGTGAATGTCGCCGCCATCCCACGTGAGCAGATTGAAGCCGAACTGTTCGGACAGGAGCGCAGCGCCAATGGTCTCGCCGGGACGCGCTCTTCGGGCCGTTTCGAGCAGGCGGCGGGTGGAACCCTGTTCCTTGACGAAGTCGGCGACATGTCGCCGGAAGCCCAGACCCGGGTGCTGCGGGTTCTTCAGGAAGGCGAGTTCACGACGGCAGGAGGGCGGCAGCCGATCCGGTCAAATGTGCGGATCATCGCCTCCACGCACCGTGATCTGCATCAGGCCATACGGGACGGCTCGTTCCGGGAAGACCTGTTTTATCGTCTGAATGTCGTGCCGATCCGCATTCCCCCGCTGCGGGAGAGGACTGAGGATATTCCCTTGCTGGCCAGGCACTTTCTCAGTCAGTGCAATGAGGAAGGGCAGGCGCCCAGGAGCCTGACCGACGATGCGATCATGCGTCTTCAGGCCTGGCGCTGGCCGGGGAATGTGCGTGAGCTTGAGAATCTGATGCGCCGGATTTCCGTGCTTTACCCGCACGATGTGATCAGTGGCGCAGTGATAGAGGCCGAACTGTCGGAAGCCAGCCGACAGCGTCCGCTGTCCGTGGTGGCGCATGATGAGGAAGAAGAGCCTTTCTCCGTCGTCGTCGAGCGTCATCTGCGGAAATATTTCACGGCTGCCGAAGAGAACGGCGTGCCGCCCACAGCCTTGCATGAGCGGGTGATCGCCGAGATCGAACGCCCTCTCATCAGATTGACGCTGGATGCGACGCGGGGAAACCAGATCCGGGCCGCCGCCATGCTGGGCGTCAACAGGAACACCCTGCGCAAACGTATCAAGGATCTTGAAATCCCCGTGACCAAAGGGTCTTCCGGTCGGGAGGCGGTCTGACACATCATGCGACAGAAAACCGATATGGGCGTCATGGCGGGCCGCCCCGTATGCTGAGGCGCGCGCTGGAAATGCGGAGCGTGACCATCACTCTGGTCCCGTTGGCGCTCCTGCTGGTGTTCGCGATGTTCGTGGTGCTGTCCGGCGGCGCGGCGCTGGCGCATCATCCGATCCTGCAGAACGGCATCTTCATTCTTGGTGGTGCGACGCTGCTGCTTCTGGCGGTGACAAGCGGCCTGTGGGTCAGACGTCTGATCAATGAGCGTCAGCGCGACGGAACGGCGGGAGCCCGGCTGCATGTCCGTCTGGTCGCGCTGTTCGGACTGGTGGCCGTCGCGCCTACAATCGTGGTGGGTATCTTCGCCACGATCTTCTTCGATTACGGCATCCAGATCTGGTTTTCTGACCGGGTCAATACAGCCCTGAACGAAGCCCTGCAGGCGTCGCGTGGCTATCTGACCGAGCATAACGCCAACATCCGCACGGAAGCTTTCTCGCTTGCCAACTTTCTGGTCAGCGCGGAAAACGAGCTTCAGAGCAACGGCACCGACCTGCTGCATGATCCGGAAACGCTGGGTCAGATGCTGGACAGTCAGGCGACCATCCGTGGTCTGACGGAAGCCGTGGTCTATGACCCGATCACCAACAAGGTGATCGCGGCGGGTGGCCTGCTCAGCCGCTCGGGCTATGACCAGCCGCTGCCACCGCCTGCGGCCACCATGATGGCCCGCACCAATGACGTGGCGATCTATGACAGCCCCGATGAGAAGGTCGTGCGGGCCGTCGTGGCGCTCGGTGAAACGCCGGAGATGATGCTGGTCATCACGCGGCCGGTCGATCCGGAAATCCTCGGTCATATGCGCAAGACTGAAAAGGTTGTGGCGGATTACAAGCGGCTGGACAATAACCGCACGAAGATTCAGATCATCTTCGTGATCATCTTCGCATTGGTGACGCTGCTCGTGATGCTGGCGGCCGCGCTGATGGGGCTGACGCTGGCCCGGCAGATCGCGCGCCCTCTCGGACTGCTCATGGATGCGTCACACCGCGTCAGTGAGGGCGATCTGTCCGTGCGTGTGCCGGAAGAGGGACGGGATGACGAAATCCGCAGTCTCTCGCATGCCTTCAACCTCATGACGGATGAGCTTGCGAGCCAGCGTTCGCAGCTTATGGACGCCTACGAGCAGATCAACGAACGGCGACGGTTCACCGAGGCCGTGCTTTCGGGCGTCTCGGCGGGTGTCATCGGTCTGGACGGGCTGGCGCATATCGAACTGCCCAACCGTGTGGCCTGCGACCTTCTGGGCAAGGATCTGACTGAGTGTGTGGGGCACTCTCTTGTGACGGTCGTACCGGAGTTCGAGCCCGTGCTGAACGCGCTCCAGTCTGGCGATGGCCGCGTCCAGACGCAGGAAGTGCAGATTGGCGTGCCGGGCAGCCGCCGCGTGCTGTTCGTGCGCGCCGCCGCGGAAATGCGGAACAATGTGGTGGCGGGGTATGTCGTCACATTCGACGACATCACGGCGCTCCAGTCAGCCCAGCGCAAGGCGGCATGGGCGGATGTCGCCCGGCGCATCGCGCACGAGATCAAGAATCCGCTCACGCCGATTCAGCTTGCCGCGGAACGGCTGAAACGCCGCTTTCTGCGCGAGATCACTTCTGATCCGGAGACGTTTCAGCAGTGCGCCGATACAATTGTTCGTCAGGTGGGCGATATCGGGCGGATGGTGGACGAATTCTCGGCCTTTGCAAGAATGCCGCAGCCGCGCATGGCGCAGGAAAACCTGTCCAGCATCATCCGGGACGCGCTGATTCTACAGCAGGGAGCGCATCCGGAAATCCGCTATGACGTTCACCTGCTACAGGGTGGAGGGCCTCTGCTCTCCTGTGATCGCAGGCAGATTGGCCAGACACTCACGAACCTGCTTCAGAACGCGGCGGACGCCATCGCCATGACGGGGCGCACGGTTGATGTGGATTCTGAAAAAACAGACGAATCTGCCTCGGAAGTGACAGGTTCGATCGGCATGATCCGTCTTGATGTGACAGAGCAGGATGGCAGGGTGCACATCGTCGTCACGGATGATGGAATCGGTCTGCCGCGTGAGGATCGGGATCGTCTGACCGAACCTTACGTCACGCACAAGCCGAAAGGGACCGGGCTGGGGCTGGCCATTGTCAAGAAAATCATGGAAGACCATGAAGGAACGATTGAGCTGAGGGACCGTCCGGATGCGGAAGGCACTGAGGCTACTCTGATTTTGCCACTCAAGGCTGGAACACAGAAAGAGAACCATGGCGTATGAAGTCCTGATCGTCGACGACGAACCGGATATCCGCATGCTGATCGAGGGTATCCTTCATGACGAAGGATATGAAACTCGTGTTGCCGGAGACTCCGACTCTGCGCTGGCGGCTTTCAGAGCACGCAGACCCTCTCTTGTGATTCAGGATATCTGGCTTCAGGGCTCGAAACTGGACGGTCTTGAGATTCTCAAGACCATGCAGGCCGAGGACGCCAGCGTGCCGGTGGTCATGATCTCGGGTCATGGCACGATCGAAACAGCGGTCGCGGCCCTCCAGCACGGCGCCTACGATTTCATCGAAAAACCGTTCCAGTCCGACCGTCTTCTCGTCATTGTCAGACGCGCCATCGAGGCGTCCCGTCTGGAGCGTGAGAATGCGGAACTGCGTCTGCGCGCAGGACCGGAGAGCACGCTGTTCGGTGAGAGCGTGGCCATCTCCGCCGTGCGGTCCCAGATTGAGCGGGTCGCGCCGACCGGCTCTCGCGTGCTCATCACCGGCGCGCCGGGGGCGGGCAAGGAAGTCGCGGCCCGGATGATCCATGCGCGATCCCGGCGCGCGGAGGGACCGTTCATCGCCCTGAACTGCGCGACGCTCGCCCCGAGCCGTTTTGAGGAAGAACTGTTCGGGCTGGAAGGCGTCGAAGGCATTCCCAGACGAATTGGCGTGCTTGAGCGTGCACATGGCGGCACGCTGCTGCTGGATGAAGTCTCCGACATGCCGATCGAGACGCAGGGCAAGATCGTGCGGGCGCTACAGGACCAGAGCTTCGAGCGTATCGGCGGTTCGACACGGATCAAGGTGCATATCCGCGTCATTTCATCCACGAATCGTGATCTTCAGGCCGAGATCGGAAACGGGCGGTTTCGTGAGGATCTCTATTACCGCCTTGCGGTGGTGCCGCTGCGTATTCCGAGTCTGCGTGAACGCAGGGAAGATATTCCCGAACTGGCGCGCCTGTTTCTGCGACGTGCAGCCGAGACGGCAGGGCTCCCTGTACCGGAGCTGAGCGTGGACGCCATGGCGGCGCTACAGGCCTATGACTGGCCTGGCAATGCGCGTGAGCTGCGTAATCTGATGGAGCGCCTGCTGATCATGATGCCGGGGACCGGCAATGATCCTATCCGGGCCGATATGCTGCCTTCGACCATCAGCGAAGGTGCCCCTGCGCTTCTGAAGTTCGATTCGAACGCGGATGTCATGAGTCTTCCGCTGCGCGAGGCGCGCGATCTTTTCGAAACGCAGTATCTACAGGCCCAGCTTCTGCGCTTTGGCGGAAACATCAGCAGAACGGCGGGGTTTGTTGGAATGGAGCGCAGCGCCCTGCACCGGAAGCTGAAGCAGCTTGGTGTAACGGCTGAAGACAGGACGAGCGTATAAACCCGCCCTGTTACTGATTTTTCTACCTGTCCCGTATGCTGACTTACCTGCAATCTATCCAGAGGGCTGGACGGATTGCAGGTAAACAGGCATGTCATCCGCATTGATTACGGCAATTTTGTCGTCAAATTTATGTCTGGATGAGAGCTCTGGCCTTTGAGCTTCACGTTTGTAAGCGTAATGACAGAGGTAAGCCTCGAATCATACCGGGCAACAAGAACAAAGAAGAACAGGACTCCGATCGTGGCAAAGACACCGCCTCAGAACGTCCAGGACGTATTTCTCGGTCATGTCAGACGGGGAAAAGCGCCGGTTACGATCTTTCTCGTCAATGGCGTCAAGCTTCAGGGAGTCATTACCTGGTTTGACGACAGCGTGATCCTGCTCCGCAGGGACGGTCACACCCAGCTGGTCTACAAACACGCCATCAGCACCGTCATGCCTCTTGCCCCGGTCAATATTGTCGAAACCGCTTCCGGCAAGGCTGGTGTGTCCGTCGAGACGGAAGCAAATCAGCAACATCTTCTTCATGTGGAGAGCGACGAAACTCTTGTCGACGATACCTACTGAAACAGCATCTCCCGCCACACGCGCGGCCGTTATCCTCCCTTGGGAAAAGCCTGACCGTGATCAGGATGTCCGGGCTGCCGAAGCCAGACTGGACGAGGCTGTCGGCCTGACATCTTCCATCGGTCTGGTTGTTGTGCTGAAAGCCGTCCTGCTTCTCAGGGCGCGGAGGCCTGCGACCCTGCTCGGGACAGGGCAGGTGGAATCCCTGCGTGAGGCGGTGGCTGAAAAAAAGATCAAGGTCGTCGTCATCGACGCCAAACTGTCTCCCGGTCAGCAGCGCAATCTTGAAAAGGCGCTCGGCTGCAAGGTGATCGATCGGACCGGGTTGATTCTCGATATTTTCGGCGCAAGGGCCGCGACGCGGGAAGGTAGCCTTCAGGTCGAACTGGCGCATCTGGAATATCAGAGATCGCGTCTTGTCCGCCTGTGGACCCATCTGGAGCGTCAGCGCGGTGGTTTCGGCTTCCTTGGTGGTCCGGGCGAGACCCAGATCGAGGCCGACCGGCGGATCATTGGCGACCGTATCGTTCGCCTCAAGCGTGAACTGGAGCAGGTGCGCCGGACCCGTGGCCTGCATCGGAGCGCACGCAGGCGTGTGCCGTTTCCGATCGTGGCGCTGGTGGGTTACACCAATGCGGGTAAATCGACGCTGTTCAATGCTCTGACCGGCGCGTCCGTCTACGCTCAGGATCAGCTCTTCGCCACACTGGATCCGACGATGCGGGCGATCCGCCTGCCGTCAGGACGACAGGTGATCCTGTCCGACACGGTGGGCTTTATCAGTGAACTGCCGACGGAGCTGATTGCGGCATTCCGCGCCACTCTGGAAGAGGTGGCCGAGGCCGACATCATCCTGCATGTGCGGGATATCGCGCATCCTGACACGGCAGCGCAGCGGACTGACGTGATCTCCGTTCTGTCCGGTATGGAACGGGATGGCATGCTGGATCAGGAATGGCGGTCCCGTGTGATTGAAGTCCTCAACAAGGCGGATCTGCTGGGTGGCCCCGAGCATGTGGAACATCACGGTACAGCCGTGCCCATCTCGGCCATAACGGGAGATGGTCTGCCGGAGCTTATGGCGGCCATTGACGCTCACATGGTGCATGCCATGGAGCTGCTGCGCTACAGCATTCCCGTTGAAGCTGGAGAGGCTCTGGCGTGGCTGTATCAGCATGGTGAGGTTGTCACGCGGGACGATCACGAAACACAGATGGACGTGCTGGTGCGGCTGCGCGAGGCTGATCGTGCGCGGTTCGATGGACAGTTCGGAGGAGCGGTCCGCAGAGTGGAAAGCTGAGAAGTCCTACGGTCTGTTTCCGGCTGTCCGGAAGACCGTAAGAAACCTATTTCTTGATTTATTGGCTGTGTCTCATGAGACATTTCTGACGGAGCAGGCTTCTCCCGTCAGGAGAAGCGACTGTAAGCAGCCCCAGCCTTGAACTGGGAGCTTCTTCGTTCCCTCAGATCATGATCAGGAGAAATACTCTGGGCCGCTTACAGCCTTCTGGCGGCTGCCGCCCATAATTCACGTTCAGTCTGATAATCGAATGAGAAATATACAACCTGATTGTCAGGCAATAAATTATTTAGCGCCGCCGTGCATTTTGGGCAGGGCGACATTTCAATGTAAATTTGGTGAAAATGGGGGAGGGCGTTGTTCTCTTCTATGGCCTGAACAATAGCGTCGAGTTCGCCATGGATATAAGCAGTAGAGAACTGTCCACTTTTACAGAAAAGCGACCTGTTCCGACTAACGCCGATGGCAGAACAGATTCTGTTGTTATTTCCCCAACTGACATAGGCGCAGCACGATTCCTTGCCGATGCCGTTAAAGCCACCTTGTCCAACCGCTGCCGACATCTGTTTTTTCTTTTGCAGACATGTTCTGACGGCTTCGTTGGGGCTATTGATGTCATAATTTACGCGTTCCAGACGGAAGGCCATGAATTGATCCCCGGATAATGCGTCCAAAAGCAATCGTTCAAGAAAATATAACGCATATGTTTATTTGATGGCACATGTTTTTCCGCTCGGTTTTGCATGTTCGCCGCGAATCGTGGCTTGAGAGTCTGCTGCCTGCTCTGGGTTTCTCATCATGTGCGACGTCGTAAAAAGGACGGACGAAGGAAGCGCTTCAATCGGGTTGATAGCGATATGTGTAAGGGAAGAAGCCCTGTGGGCTAAATTTCTGTTTTCCGATGATATGAATGATTATTTCGGGAAACAGAACTCATCAGAGTGAGTTTTGGGTTGGCGCCCTGATAAGGTGCAACCGCGCCACTTTCTTTTTATGTTTTGAGAAAGTGGCGCGAGTGACGGGGCTCGAACCCGCGACCTCCGGCGTGACAGGCCGGCGCTCTAACCAACTGAGCTACACCCGCTTTTTTCGAACGATGCCGCGTTTCGCGTCGTCGTTGAGCGGCTTTATAATGACGTTTTCAGGACTTGCAACCCCCCTTTTGAAAAAACTGTCATTTTCAGGAAAATCAGAGAGTTGCGGGGCATGATAGGGCGGTTGGACTGGATGTTCCGGGCCGGTGTTCAGCAGACAGAAGATGTCGTCTGCTCCCTGTGGCGATTCCGACCGGTTCGAGAGATCATCGTGACGTCAGGAGTGGCATCGAGCCCTTCACGGAAGGCAGAAGAGACGCCGGACGTTCCGTGAGCATGCCTTGATCAGAAAATTCAGACTGTTGCCGGGCAGGCAGAACCCGACGATGCATGCTGTCGGTCGCCAGCGTATTTCTCTGCGGGGAAGGGTATGCCGCCCACGCTAAAAGTCAGGAGTGTCTTGAGCAGGCTGTCTCTGGAGTAATGGTAGCCCCGGAATGAAAAAGGGCACCGTGCGTCGCACTGATGCCCTTGCTGCGTCCTGTGAGGACAGCCGGTGTTTTCAGATGTTTTTCAGGCGGCTGGTTCGGCCTGCAACGTAACGGCCACGCCATGAATGGTCGCGGCAATACGGACGGACGTCTGGACCTGCTCGCTGCTCAGACCACCTTCACGCACGGCATGTTCATGACTCTTCACGCACATCTCGCAACCATTGATGGCGGAAACGGCGAGGGACCAGAGTTCGAAATCCACTTTATCCACACCGGGGCGGGCAATCACGCTCATACGCAGCTTGGCGGGCATCTGGGTGTAGTCACCGCCCACCATATGGGTGAAGCGATAGTAGATATTGTTCATGCCCATGATCGCGGCGGCCGCCTTGGCCGCGTCCAGTGCTTCTGGGCTAAGCTTCGCGCCGAATTCTGCGATGATGGCCTTGGTCACTTCCTCATTGCGGGAAGCGATGGCGGTGGCGACGAAGGTGCCGGCAAGCTGCTGTTCGTTCAGCGTGATGTCGGAAGCAAGGCTGCCGAGATTGAGACGCAGGTCTTTTGCGTAATCGGGCAGGCGCTCTTTCAGGGCTTCGATCGACATGATGCTTCACTCTATTTCATGAGGGGCAGGACATGGTCCCGAGACTTGCAGAATAAAATCAGTAGGAAGAGACGCTGCGGAGCAGGCGAAGCCGCGCTCCGCAGCGTCCCGGACTTCGGGAAGGATCAGACCTTCAGGAAGTCGTCGCCCTGTTTCCAGTTGCACGGGCACAGCTCGTCGCTCTGGAGACCGTCGAGAACGCGCAGGACTTCCTGCGGGTTACGACCGACCGACAGATCGTTGACCGACACGTGGCGGATGATGCCCTGAGGATCGACGATGAACGTGGCGCGCAGGGCAACGCCCGGACCCGCTGCGATCACGCCAAGCGCATCGGACAGCTCACGCTTGATGTCGGCCAGCATCGGGATCTCAAGCTTCTTGAGGTCCTCGTGGTGCAGACGCCAGTTCAGGTGAACGAACTCGCTGTCGATCGACACGCCGTAAACGACGGCGTCACGGTCTGCGAAGTCTTTCGCAAGCTTGCCGAACGCCACGATCTCGGTCGGACAGACGAAGGTGAAGTCTTTCGGCCAGAAGAAGACGACCTTCCACTTGCCTGCGTCCGTCGTGTCGGAAATCTGGACGAACTTGCCGGTCAGGCCTTCCGGGCCACCCGGAACGGAGGTCAGGTCGAAGGAAGGAAACTTGTCGCCAACGGTCAGCATCGGAATGCTCCTTGCATGTTTCGGTCTTGCTGCGGGCGTCGGTCTGGCGCGCCGCTGGACATATCTATGGCCATGCTGTGGCAATCATGCCAATGAATAATTTATCATAATACGATTGATGAAATCGATCGAGCGGAGTGCCGCCCATGATGATCCTGCCTTCGCCCCAGCAACTCCGTTATCTGCTGGCTCTGGCTGAGCTGCGGCATTTCGGAAGGGCCGCCTCGGCCTGCGCCGTGACGCAGTCCACCCTGTCCGCCGGCATTCTGGCGCTGGAACGGCAACTCGACGCCAGCCTGCTGGATCGGGAGGTGGGCAAGCGCGTGGTCTTTACGCTGCTGGGTGAAGAAGTGGTGCGTCGCGCGCGCGCGGCGCTGGAGCTTCTGGAGGGGATTGCCCAGATCGCGCAGGCATCGCGTGAGCCGATGACAGGGCCGGTCAGACTGGGTGTGATCCCGACAATCGGTCCCTTCATCCTGCCGCGCCTCATTCCCCTCGTGAAGGAATGGTTTCCGCAGATACGGCTCATCATTACGGAAGATATGACGGAGCGGTTGCTGGAAAAAATAGCGATGGGTCGTCTGGACGCCATGCTTCTGGCCATGCCGTGCCTGTGCGAGGGGCTGGAGACGATTCCGCTCTGGCGAGACCCGTTTGTTCTGGCTTTGCCCAAAAAACATGCTCTGGCGAAGCTTTCCTCCGTGCCGCTTGATATGCTCGGGGATGAGCGGATGGTGTTGCTGCAAGATGGCCACTGCCTGCGGGAGCAGACGGTGGATGTCTGTCGTCAGGAGCGGAACTGGACGGGGAACGAGCCTGAATCGGCACACACGGCGTCGGCCCTGCATACTCTGGTCCGCATGATCGGAGAGGACCTTGGCGTCGGGCTTCTACCGGAACTGGCGGTGGCTTCGGGCATTCTCGACAGTACGGGTGTGGTGGCGCGTCCGGTGACGGGTGGTCCGGCCTGGCGCACAATCGGACTAGGCTGGCGGCTGAAATCGCCTCGTACGGAGGATTTCCGGGTTCTGGCTCGCGCATTGAAAAAGCTGGCCCCCAGCGGAACGGATGCCGTTTTGCTGGAAGAGGAGAGATGATGTCCGGCTCAGGGCTGAGCGCTGGTTGCTCCAGCAGACTGTGAGAGGTTGATTCGGAATGTCTCAAAATATAGATATCTAAGTGCGCCTTTGTTGTCCTCGATATGCGTATGGCGAACACAGACAGCTTGAGCAAAAACGGAAACAATTTGCCTGCTGGCAACCCTTCGAAACGCCGTCCAAACAAGGATGAGCGCCAAGGGCTGAGAGTCGCTACGATCAGCACTTTCATGTCGCTTTACACGCGCAAGGCCCAGCGTGGCGCGGAACCGAATGACCGGCGCTACGACCGCGATCTGGAACGTAAGGTCAAACCCATGAAGGTGGCGGTTCTGGATCGTTTTCTGAGTGATGATAAAGATATTAATGGTCCTGACCGGGACTGACCTTGCCAGTGAGAGCGACGAGCGCTTCTGCATCATGCCGACAGCCATTGGGGAGAGACGGCCCCCTCTCTATGATTATGACCCGAAAGCCGGGAAGAGGGCTGAAATGATGAGACGGAACGGCTCATTGCATTGACTTTTCAGCTTTGGCTGCGTATGTCCCGGCAACTTTTTCATGCGGACCCGACCGCAGACGGATAGAAGAGACGAGTTATGAAGATCAGAAACAGCCTCAAGTCGGCAAAAGTCCGCGACAAGGACTGCCGCGTTGTGCGTCGTCGCGGTCGCGTCTACGTCATCAACAAGAAGAACCCGCGCATGAAGGCACGTCAGGGCTGATCCTCAAGATCGATCTGATAAATCCCATGCACAGGAAAACCCGCCCGCTGGCTCTGGAAACGGACCCAAAAGGCGGGTTTTTTCGTTGTATGAACAGAATTTCTCTTTCTTCCGCTCTGGCTGTCCTTCTGACCGTAGCGCCCGCTCAGGCCGAGCCTGCCGTCGCGGGTAAGGCTCCCTCCACGACATCCTCCTCGCCGCAGAAGCTTTCGAGTGAGACCAAAAAAGCCGCGCTTGTTGCCCAGCTTGCGGCGTCAAAAAATCCTACGGAAGCTGCATTGCTGCGGGGGCAGCTTGAGGAACTCCGTACGCAATCCATCAGGCCCGCGACGAGACTCCTCATGCGGCGGGCAGCGCGTGAACTGGCGAGCGAGAAGCCCGGTGATGCTGTCGAGGATTTCGGCGCGGCGCTGTCTTTGCAGAATGACGTTGCCGTCCTGTGGCGGCTGCGGGCGCAGGCGCGGATTTTGGGCGGTGATCCCGGTGGCGCGATCAGTGACCTTGGTGTCGCGCTTCAGCATGATGGAAGCGACGCCGTAAGCTGGCAGTTGCTCACAGCGGCAGAGGATGTTGCCGGAGACGGGCAGGCGGCCTTGAAAGCGTGGCAACGTGTGATGGAGCTTGATCCCCAGTTGCCGGGAGCAGCGAAGAGGTTTGAAAAGCTGCAACTGAAGGCTTTCGGACGGCCAACCTGATCTGACGGTTCTAATGGAAAGCGGGCGGGCCTGAAGACGCTCGCTTGAGGGCTTCAGGCCTCTTTTCGCTCAGCTATTCGCGCCAAACGTGGTGCGTGTGACTTCAAACAGGAACCACGTCCGCTTTTCGCTTTCGTCGATCCAGTTTTCCAGCAGACTTGTCGTGGCGCAGTCGCCCACCTCGTCCGTCAGGCCGTGCACTTCGCGCATGGAGGCAACCAGCTTCTTGTTGTCCTCACAGAGCTCGGCGATCATGTCGGGCGCATCGACATAGACGGCATCATTGTCCTTGACGCGCTGGAGGCGACCGATCTCGCCAATCGAATGAAGCGTGAGGCCACCGATCCGGCGGGCGCGTTCCGCCAGAGGATCCGTCATGGCGAGCAGTTCAGCGCCCTGATCATCCAGCATCAGATGCAGATCGCGAAAGTGGCGACCGCTCATGTGCCAGTGGAAATTCTTCGTTTTCAGATAGAGGGCGAAGACGTCGGCAAGCAGTGCGCGGAGAGCGGCGGAGATGTTTTCCACGCCTTCGCTGGGCAGGTCCGTGGGTGTGCGCAGATAATGCTGGACCTCG
Source organism: Acetobacter sp. (assembly GCF_022483985.1). Classification (NCBI taxonomy): domain Bacteria; kingdom Pseudomonadati; phylum Pseudomonadota; class Alphaproteobacteria; order Acetobacterales; family Acetobacteraceae; genus Acetobacter; species Acetobacter sp. The sequence goes on from NZ_JAKVME010000001.1 coordinate 769,268, forward strand.
GCGGTACCGGCCTGTGCGATCTTGCTGGAAGCAGATGATTTGCTCATCGGTATGTTCCCCTTTGATTTTTCCCTCTTGGCTGGTCCGGCCTGCTGAAGTGGCCATTCCATATTCCAGAATGGCGTCGGGGCCGGGAGCGAGCGGGACAGAGCCATCAGCGGCTGCACGGTCAGTATGCAGCCGCTCAATGGCGGGCGATGTCAAGTTAAGAGAGTGTTTCGTAAAACACGTGATGCGACGCTGTTCCTCTGAAGAAACAGGAGTTCACAGGTCTTTGTGAGGGCCTGAGACTCGTTTCGGACTCCTGAAGGACTCGGCGTAAAGGGGAAGTCCGTTTCTCAGGATCGCCTCTGCGGCAGGAGTGAAACTGCCATCATCCTTGTGCAGGACTAACCCCGGCAGAATCCTTGAGCCGGCCTGGCCGCCACGACGGGCGCGAATCAGCACGATCCGGGCTTCTTCACCCTCATGAGGCCAGAGAGGGATGATTTCGGCGCTGCCGATCCGCACTTTTTCGCAGGCGGCGAGGGTTTCAGCCAGTCGGGTGCCGGGAATCGCCAGCGTCAGCGAACCTTTTTCCCTCAACAAACCGGCAAAGGTGGAAATCCAGCGGTGCAGGGTGTCTTTTCTGGCCCGTCGCGCCTTGTCCCGCCGGGGTTCTGGGGAGGCCGTCGCGTCCTCCCGGTGCCATGGAGGATTGGCGAAAATATGATCGAATCGGAAAGGGGATGCTTCCGGGGCGTCACGTGAGATCTGGCCCGCGTGGCAAATATCTCCCGTAATGATCTCAGTATCGTTGCGGGTGTTGAGGACGAGATTGATACGGGCCAGAGACGCCGTTGCCGGGTCGATTTCAAATCCGGTGAGGGCAAGATTCTCCACGCGGGCCGAAAGGCACAGCAGACCAGCACCAGCGCCGCATCCAGCCTCCATCACGCGGTCGCCCGGGCGCGCCGGAATGAGAGCTGCCATCAGGACGGGTTCAAGGCCGGTCCGGTAGCCATGCCGGAACTGATGATAGACAATACGCCCATCCAAAAGAGTGCCCTTCGTGGTCTCGGGCAGGTCGGAAAGGGAGGGTGTTGCGGGGCGGACAACTTGACCGTCTCCGGAGCGCCGCTCATATGGTTGCACTACTAGGGTCCCTTTTTCGGGAGAAAGTCATTTGCACGTTGCAGTCAATCTGCCGAATACGGAGGGCACCGCAAGCCCGAATGCCGACCAGCCCGAAAAGAAGTCTGGCGACAGCATACGTGTGGATGATGCCGTGAAACCTCGGAACAGTGAAAACGTCCTGAAAGCTCTGGCTGATTATCTCGCCGATGACATGATGGCCTGCAACAGGGAAATCGTGGCGCGGATGCAGAGCGACGTGCCGCTGATCCCGCAACTGGCAGCCCATCTGGTGGCGGCGGGCGGCAAGCGGCTCCGGCCGCTGCTGGTGCTCGCAGCGGCTCGCGTGACCGGATATCGGGAGCACGGTGACGACATGCGCCATGTAGGCGTGGCGGCCTGTGTGGAGTTCATCCATACGGCGACGCTGCTGCATGATGATGTGGTCGATAACAGCCAGCTTCGCCGTGGTCTGGCCAGCGCCAACGCCGTGTTCGGCAACAAGGCCTCCGTGCTTGTGGGCGACTTTCTTTTTGCCCGCGCCTTCCAGATTCTGACAGCCGACGGCTCCCTGCCGGTCATGGCTATCCTCTCCGCCGCATCCGCGACGCTGGCGGAAGGCGAGGTCATGCAGATGACCACGCAGAACGATCTGACCACGACGGTCGATCGCTACCTTCAGGTCATCTACGGCAAGACGGCGGCCCTGTTCGCCGCAGCCTGCGAAACAGGCGCGGTCGTCGCGAAAGCAGATGACCAGACGAGAGAAGCCATCCGTCAATATGGTGCTAATCTCGGCATGGCGTTTCAGCTTGTCGATGACGCTCTTGATTACGCCGCTGATCAGGCTGTGCTGGGCAAGACGGTGGGCGACGATTTCTACGAAGGAAAGGTCACTCTGCCGGTTCTGGCCGCCTATCACGCCGGAGACAGCGAAGAGCAGGCTTTCTGGAAGCGGACGATCGAGAACAACGAAGAGCAGCAGGACGGTGACCTTGAGCGTGCGCTTGGCCTGATTGCGAAGACAAACGCCATCGACGTGACCATGGCCAAGGCCCGCGACTATGCTGAGGCCGCAAGTGTCGCTCTGGATCAGGTGTCCGAGGCATGTCGATCCGCCAATGCCGATATGGAGCCGCTGCGTCAGTTGCTGAAAGATGTTGCGATCTACACGGTGGACCGTGCGCGATAGGCAGAACGCTTGCCATAACGCATAATCATCAGGGTTCTGATGGACGCTGCTGCAAGCAGGTGGATTGAAGCCGTTAAGCGTGCGGGGCGTTGTCGGAAAAACCAGCACTGTCACCGTTGTTTTTATCGGCGGTGAAACAGCGATTCAGTTTGGCAGGACAGGCCGGTCATTCAGCCAGAGCCGGAACCGGGATTGCCGGATTTTGATGTTCCGTGGAGATTCGAGATGTCAGCCTATGCGCTCCATCATCATACATTGCCCCAAAAACCCTCGAAGCACCCCTGGATAGAAAAAAATCCGAACATGGTGCCTGTTGCCGTTCAGTCGGCTTTACGGCAGGCCATGATACTTGAAGGAAAAAATTCATCCGACTTCAATGACCTTCTCTGGATCATGGCGCAGGAATCCGGAGGCGCAGTGGATACAAGAAACGGGACATCGACAGCGCGCGGGTTATTCCAGCTTCTGAAAGCGCAATATTACTTAAACCCGAATGGTGAAAGCTCGTTTGGAAACCCGATTGAAGAGTGTCAGGGCGGAATACGCTACATCTATGCCCGCTATAAAACGGCGGAAGCCGCCAAAGAATTCTGGATGAAACACAAATGGTATTGAAAATCCGGAATCTTGCCCTGCGGGTGATGTGTCTTGCTCTTTTTGTTGCGCCGGATGCCTTGCATGCGTCTTCGATATCCTTTGTTGATCATCCGGCCAAAACCGGAGAACCGGTTCATCGTCCGTCACTGAAGATACGCTCGAAAGAGGAGCGTCAGTTTGCGACGATGCTGCGCGACGCGATGCACGATCCCGTCAATTTTGCCGGACATTTCGTTCTGACGACCTGGGGATGCGGCGCTGGATGCGTGATGGGAGGCGCCATCAATGTCGTAACGGGTGCCGTGACGATGCTGCCTTTCACCGTCTCTGACTGGCCTTTGGATGTCACGGAACCTCTTTCATGGCGACGCGACAGTACTCTGCTTGTTGTCACAGGAAGCCTGAACGAAACTGGGCATGGAAAATATTTCTACGATTTTGACGGCAAGGCATTTCATCTTCTTCAGACGGAGCCGATGACGCAAAAGCCATGAGTTAAGGCGTGCCGGTCTGCTCGGCTGGCGTCACGAGACTATCCATAATCTGTGTCACAGGCGCGATGTGCGCGGTGAACAGAAGGGACGCAGTGCAGATCAGGATCGAATTATAAGATGATCTGCGCGGCAGGGGCGGGTGGTATTTCGGAAGCGGGAATGGCGGGCCATTGATCCGGAGAAAACAGCAGCAGAAAGCTGCATGCCGTTCCTACCGCGTTAAAAACTCTGGCCAGTTGTCCACTGTTCCGCGTGAGCATAACCGAACGGGCGCAGATGCGCCTCCAATTCTATGACATCCACCGGAGACGCCGTGAACCAGAGATGCTCTTCTGCATCGTGCAGGGAGGGGGACGTTTCCATGGCTTCCAGAACAGTGACAGTCTGACGGGCGACCGCATCAGCCGGATCAAGCCAGACAACGTGGTCCGGCGAGGCAGCACGCAGGGCTTCATGCAGGAATGTGTAATGCGTGCAGCCCAGTGCGACCGCATCAATCCGGTCTCCATCAGGCTGACCGAACAGCCCGGCGACTTCCTGCTCGATCAGATGCGGGGCGGGCGGCTTTCCCCTGAAAGCTTCTTCCGCATAATCGGCCAGATGGCGTGCGCCGTGGGCGATGAGTGTGCAATCGGGGGCAAACTGGCAGCGTAGTGATTCCACATACGGGCGGCGTACGGTCGCTTTGGTGGCGAGCAGCCCGATCACACGGCTTTGACTGATGCGCGCAGCCCAACGGATGGCTGGAACGCATCCGACAAACGGGGTGTCCGGGCAGGCTTCGCGTAGCGCGCCGAGCGCCAGTGTGCTGGCGGTATTGCAGGCGACGACAACGACATCGGGATGGGCTGTGTCGATCGCGTCTTTCAGCAGGGCTACGATATGGGCGCAGAGCGCCGCGTCTTCCTGCTCTCCATAGGGAAACAGGGCTGTGTCCGCGATATAGCTGATACTGGCTTCAGGCAGACGACGACGGAGCGCCGCCACGATGCCAAGGCCGCCAATGCCGGAATCGAACGCCAGAATACGGCCTTTGGCCGGAGAGGGCGAGACACTCTCTCCGGTTGCGGGTTGATCTGGCGTGAAAGCCGACACGTTCATGACACTGGGGCGTCGCCGTCAGGAATCGCGGGCGGTCTTCAGGGCCAGAGCTTCTTCAAGGCTGCCGACGCCACCATGCTTGGCGGACCATGCGCATGGGTCTTCTAGGAAGCGACGCACTTCGGCGGCGGCGCCTTCCGAGAAATACGGACGCTCGGCGCAGGCTTCGAGCACATCCCACCAGGTGCAGAGGGAATGCAGGGTGATGCCCATTTCCGAGAGTGTCTTGTGAGCGCCGGGGAACACGCCGTAGAAAAATACCACGAAGGTATGATCGACAATCGCGCCAGCATTGCGCAGAGCCTTGGCGAAACCGATTTTTGATGCGCCGTCGGTCGTCAGGTCTTCAACAAGAAGAGTACGCATGCCTTCCGGCACATCGCCTTCGATCTGGGCGTTACGGCCAAATCCTTTCGGCTTTTTGCGGATATAGGCCATCGGCGTCATCATGCGGTCAGCAAACCATGCTGCGAAAGGGATACCTGCGGTTTCCCCGCCGACCACGGCGTCGATGCTTTCATAACCCACGTGACGGCCGATTTTCTCGACACCGAGTTCCACGATTTTTGCCCGGGCGCGAGGGAAAAAGATGATGCGGCGGCAGTCGATGTAAACGGGCGACTTCCAGCCGGAAGTCAGCGTGTAGGGCTCTTCGGGACGAAAATTGACCGCCTTGATTTCCAGAAGAAGCCGTGCGGTTGTAAGGGCTGCATCCCGGTCCCACGCAGAGGCATCATTGCCGAGAACCGATTCCTGTCCGATCATGTGCTTCATGTCCCTTTCCCATCGCGCGCATTCGCCTGCGTCGACGTGGCATAGCCGCACACAGGCGGAAAATCCATCACTGACGGCTGAAAACCTGCTGACCTGCCCAGTGGACCAGCCTCGACACACGCCATGACGGATGCGCCGTCGCCGCCCGTGCCTGTATGGGTGATTGAATCAGCTCAGCCGGGCGGGTGTGGACCGGCTCATGCGCTTGCTGGTCGTCTCGGATGCTCTTTCAGGCGCTTGCGGGAGACGGCCTTTGTCGAGGGGGAGTCCCCGACGCCGGGACTTGTTCTGACGGCCGGGTTTTCCGCTGGAATGGCGGGGCTTTCCCTGCACAGAAAACTGAAGGTGCCGGTTGTGCACTGTTGCGGCATTCGGTCCGTAGCTCTGGCGGGCAGCCGCGTTTTTGACGAGGTGATTCTTTCGGGCTGGCATGTGTCGAAGAGGAAGAGCCGTCGCGTCTTTCCGGTTCTGGGGCCGCTGAGCGTTGTCTCCCCGGCGCTTTATGAGCGCGCCGAACGGCTCTGGCGGGAGAGGCTGGAGCATCTGCCAAGACCGAGAATTGCGGTGTGGCTTGAAACCGGGTGGAGTGATTCGGTTGCCGACGCCATGCTGGCCGCCCGTCAGATCGAACTGAGTATGAGGCTGTTCGGAGGTTCCGTAATGGTCACGATTGGCGAAGGTGTCTTAACAGCTTTTGCCAATGCCTTTGCCGAGGGGCTTGGCTCGTGCATCAAGCTGGTCTGGCGGCATGGTGAGCCTGACGACAATCCCGGGTTGGGATTTACGGCCTGCGCGGATGCCGTGATTATCTACGGGACACGGGTGTCCGTGTTGGTGGAGGCTGCGGCGAGTGTTCTTCCGCTGTTTCTGGGGCATGTTCCCGGTCGTTTTGGCGGATATAACAGTCTGGCGCGTGTTCTGCTGGAACGGGGAAACGCCCGGATATTTGACAGTGATTTCTCTCCGTGGCCTCGGGAAGCGCTTGACGAAACCGGCCGGGCCGCTGCCTTCATCAGGCAGAGATTCGGACTGTAAACCTTGTGGCGCGGGTGTGTGCAGACGCTCGATATATCTGTCGCGTTCTTATTGATGGCCCATTGCAGGTGTGATGGGCATACACGTTTTTATCGGTAACGTCCGTCATCATGGCGATGCCGCGCCTGACCTTCTATTAGAAGATACTCGACATCCATCACAGCGGTTAACATTCCAGCCTGAGAGGACGGACGGTTCGGACGTCCTGATTTCGGCTGAAAGCAGGTTTCTGTTAAATTTTGATGTATATCGTCCGATTGCGCCGCGATTGCCTTGTTCGGCTCTGGTCTGGAATGGCAAAGCTGGTATCAACGCCCGACATGGCCCGGGCCGTATGTGGGTGAACTCACTCCCTGCAATTTGCTCCGATGAGGGCCGATCTCGTGCTTGAGGGAGTCACTGGAAGTGGTGCTGACGTTAGTGTTTGAAACGGCATCCTCCATGAGTATTCGATGAATGACATAGCGGACTACTCAGAGTTTTCGTCATGGCGGCAAAAACGGACGTTTCGGTTGTGAGCGCTGCCTTGAAAGATGATCTCTCCGATCGACAGTCTCCTCTCGTCAATGGAATATTTTCTGTGATTGCGGGTGAGATGTCGGCTGAAGTCCATCGGAATTGCGTTGTCACGAAGCCGGTCAGCGATCTGATATGGCAAGACAAACGCTTAAATTTTTCAGTTTCTGACGGTGATCTTCAGCAGGACGGACAGCAGGCGGGGCAGGGATTTCATGATTTCGGAACTGTGAAAAGAGAGCATGAAGCCGGAACTCACCGGGGCGTCAGCCCATCATACGGGAATGCTTCGACGGAACGGAGATTCCGTGTTTGATGTGTCTAAAAAATATCATGAAATATATGAATCTTTTTGATTCGTATCTGCTTTGGTCTGCCCGGGAATCCCTATGAAACATCACCATAATCTGTCTCTGGCGGCCGGAGTGCTGGGTCTGCTGTCCCTTACGGGATGTCAGGAAAACGAACCCGTTGTGACACCCCTGCCGGGGTCGGTCGTGTCGATGAACGCGCCGGAACGGACAAACGGCCAGATCAGCGTCACGACAGGTTCAAAAGCGCTGGCGTCGTATGGCCGTCACTCCTCAAGCGGGCTGGTGTCAGCCGGACAGAGTGACGGAGGGGATATTACCCTGAATTTCGCTGGAACAGATGTCAGGGCAGTGGTCGATCAGATTCTTGGCGACCTGATGGGCGTGAATTATACGATTGATCCCGGCGTGCAGGGCACCATCACGTTGCGGGTGACGAAACCGATCAGACGCGACCAGCTGCTTCCTGTGCTGAAAGATATTCTGGCTGGCGCCAGTGCAACTGTCGTGCAGGATAATGGCCTTTATCGTGTCGTGCCTCTCGCCGGAGGCAGGTCTGGTGGCGGGCCGGGTGGCAGCGCCGAGCAGGGGCAGATTGCGATTGCCCTGAAATACACCTCTGCGGAAAATCTGGCCAAGGTACTGAAACCATTCGAACAGAATGGCGGGCACATTGCCGCTTCCAGCGGCTCGAACGTGATCATCGTCAGCGGTGATCCGGCCAGCCGCCAGTCTCTTGCTGATCTCGTCAGAAGTTTTGATACGGATATTCTGTCCGGCATGTCCTACGCGCTTCTCCCATCCATATCGGGAAATGCACAGGAACTGTCTCATGCTTTGCAGACAGCGCTCGATGCGGGAAAGAACGGTGCGCTGTCTGGGCAGCTTCAGATCGTGCCGATGTCGCGCATCGACAGTGTTCTCGTCGTGGCGCACACCGAACGACAGATTGCCGATATACAAAGGCTCTATCGTCTGGTGGAGGCTCGCCGGTACAAAACGGCTCGCGTCTGGAATGTCTATTATCTCCAGAATGAGCGGGCCAATGATGTGGCCTACGTGCTGCAACAGGCGTTTACCCCAAGCCACGTGACGGCGCGTCCGACGACGCAGAATTCATCGGTTGGCCAGATGGGTAACGCGATGAGCCAGAACGGCATGTCCGGCGGCAGCAATTCGAGTTCCGGTTCTTCTCTGGGGGACAGCAGCCAGCAGCAGGGACTGAGCGCGCTCTCATCCGGGAGCAGCGGTTCTTCCAGCAGTCAGGGTGACGGAACGTCAGGGAGCAGCGGTGGCCAGTCCTCCCAGCAGCAGGATGACGGCATTTCCAACAATCCTCTGCTTGGTGGTCTTGGTAATCAGGGGAGCGGTGAAGGCTCTCATGAGACCGTGAAAATCATCCCTGATTTACAGAATAATTCGATACTTGTTTACGGCACGCCGGAAGAAACCGGCGACGTGATTGCCATGCTGCACAAGATAGACATTATTCCGCTTCAGGTAAGGATCGACGCCACGGTCGCGGAAGTCACGCTGAATGACAAACTTCAGTATGGAACACAGTTCTTTTTCAAATCAGGCGGTGTGAACGGCATCCTGAGCAACGCGACGCAGAGTATCTCCTCAACCCTGACCTCGTCCCAGTTGAGCAGCTCGTTTCCCGGCTTCGTGCTCGGGGGAAGCAGTCAGGGTGGCGCGCCTTTCGTCATCAATATTCTTCAGGGAATCACCAAGGTTCAGGTTCTGTCCTCGCCGGAACTGATGGTGATGGATAACCAGTCCGCCTCGCTGATGGTCGGTGATCTGGTGCCGTATCTGACCGGCTCGACCACGGGCGTTCTGACCTCCAACTCGACAATCACGAATTCCATCAACTACCAACCGACGGGCGTCATTCTTCAGATCACGCCACATGTCAGCAACGGCGATCTGGTAACGCTCGATGTATCGCAACAGGTCAGTCAGGTATCGTCGTCAACAACTTCGACGGGAAGCGGCTCCATCAATAGTCCGACCTTTTCCGAACGTCAGGTGAAATCCCGTGTGGAGATTGCTGACGGTCAAACCGTTGGTCTCGCAGGCATGATCACGGATAACCGGCAGACCGGAAATCAGGGTATGCCGTGGGTCAAGGATATCCCGCTTCTGGGGGCTCTGGCGGGCAGCCAGACCAATACGCGCTCCCGAACGGAGCTTCTGGTGCTGATCACTCCGCATGTCATTCACAGTCAGACAGACGCGGCGAAGCTCACTCAGGATATGCGCGAACTGCTGCCGCACGCGGCGATGCTGCAACCTGAACTCGACAAGACCCCGCTGTCAGGGTCTTCAAATCCCAATCACCGTGTTCTGCGGGCTGTCGGACTGAATGACTGATAAAGTAAACGGGCGATTTCATCCGATGGCCAATACTGCCGAGCCGGTGTGAAAAACCGCTTGCTTCGTAAGGATGCGGTGTAAAGTCGACAGTATGCGGGGTTTCTGCTCACCATCCGTCAGATGAGACACCTGGCTGATGTGTCATGCGGACGTGGGTAAACTGCTGGCGGAGGTGAGATGTGCGGGCGGTGAGGGTGGTTGTCCTGCCGCTTATCAAACAGGAAATATTTCCGTCTTAAATCAGACGATGTCGTACTGGTTTACGGGAAGGGGCAGAGGCGGGTGCCTTTGAATTCGCGCATTTAGGTGTAAGATAAATAGCAGCACGATCGTCGTACTACTGGTTCCATAAAGCCAGTAACAGAAAAATAACGGAGAGTTTCGATGAGCATGACCCCTGAGCGTATTCGCAAGCGTCTTGTTCGTGTCTTCAATACCATTCTGCCGGGAAAGAGTGCTGAGGAAATCCCTGAGGCAACAATGGACAACACTGAAGCGTGGGACTCTCTGGCGACACTGTCACTCTTTACGCTTGCTGAAGAAGAGTTCGGGATCAAGCTTGGACTGGACCTGATCGGTCAGACGAAAAGCTTTGCAGCGCTTGAGACGCTGGTTACCGAAAAAGTCGGCTGATCAGTTTCCGGTCTGTCCAGCGTTAGGAGTTGTCTGTGTCTGATTTGCCTCTTTCTGCAAAAACGATTCCCGGTCTTGGTGACATTCTGTCCACCGGCACGCGCATTGTCGCGGGGGCATGGCCGTTTGGGGAGGCGGAAGAATTCCGCAATCTCAAAGTCCATATCATGGGCACGACAACCACCGACATGCTGGCGCGGGCGATTGCCATCGGCTGCGTGCAGGAGAAGGTCCGTCCGCATATCACGCAGTCTCTGTATGGCTCCTTCATGCAGGATGTGCTGAACCCGGCTTCCGAGTTTTACAGCATCAAACCGGATATCGCGGTCATCGTTTCGGACTGGCGCAGTCTGGTGGCGGATATTCCGGCCAGCACAAGCGAGGAAGACGTCTCCACTCTCATCGACAGGAAGGCGAATGAAATCCTGTCGATGTGGCGACGCATCAGCCAGAATTGTGGCGCGAAGATCATTCACCATTTTCCGCCGCCGCCGCAGTTCCGTCTGACCGGCATCGCCGAGCAGTATCTGCCGTCATCCTATACCAATCAGCTTCAGCAGCTTCTCAGAAGATTGTGGGCCGCCGAGACATTCGGTGTGCAGATCATTGATTTCGGTCGCTTTGCGCTGGAATACGGCAATGGCGCAGCCTTTGCCCCCAGAAGCTGGTACAGCGCCAAGCTGCCGATCGAAAACAGCGCTCTGCCTGCTTACGTTCCTCTGTTCCGCTCTGCTTTGCGCGGCGCTCTGAACACGGCGAAAAAGGCTCTGGTTCTCGATCTCGACAACACGCTCTGGGGTGGCGTGATCGGCGATGATGGTGTGGACGGTATCAAGATCGGTAGCGGTGATGCCGTATCCGAGGCTTATGCGGCCTTCCAGAGCTATGTGAAGCTTCTTGCCGATCGCGGGATCATTCTCGCCGTGTGCAGCAAGAACAATCCTGACATTGCGAAGACCGGTTTTGACAAGCCGGGCAGCATTCTCAAGGTCGGCGATTTCGCTGCTTTCGAAGCGTCATGGGACGACAAGGCCAACGGCCTGCGCAAGATCGCCAAGCAGTTGAATATCGGTCTCGACGCGCTGGTGTTCGTTGATGACAATCCGGCTGAATGCACGCTTGTCCGGCAGGAGCTTCCGCAAGTCAGCACCGTCCATCTGGATGGTGATCCGGCTGACTTCATCGCGCAGGTCGAGCAGGGCTACTGGTTCCAGTTCCAGAAATACAGCCGCGACGATTTTGCCAGGACGGAGGCTTACGCCATGCGTGCGGCGGCGCTTGCCGAGCAGGATGATGCGTCTGATCTGCCGTCCTACCTCCGCAGTCTGGACATGGCCGGGCAGGCCGTCCGTCCTTCGGAAGGTCAGATCGAGCGTGTCGTGCAACTGGGGCAGAAAACCAACCAGTTCAACCTTCTGACACAGCGATTTGACGAGCAGACTGTCCGTGATTTCATGACGGATGACGGCAATGTCGTTCTGGCCTGCTCCCTGAAGGACAAGTTCGGCGATCATGGTCTGGTTTCGGTTCTGATTGCTCAGAAGCAGAACGATGATCTCGATATTGCCGAATGGACGATGAGCTGCCGCGTCTTCTCCCGCACTTTCGAGCAGTTCATCATGAATGAGTTGATCCGGATCGCTCAGGAAAAGAATGTCCACCGGATTGTGGGACGTTTCAAGGCGACCGCCAAGAATAGTGTTGTGGCAGACCTGTATGAACGTCTCGGCTTCGCGCGCGACGGCGATGAACAGTGGGTTCTGGAACTGGCTGGTGTAACAGAGCCGCTGGAGACTTATGTGACACCGGTTTCTGCATAAAGCTTTCTGAAATGGAGAAAGGCCTCAGGGTGATTTCGCTCTGAGGCCTTTTTTATACTGCCATGTATGCAGTTTTCAGTGCTGTCCTGATTGTCAGACGTATGACAACCAGGTGATAGCGTCTTGTTTCCTGTCCATCCGGTCAAGTTCGTTTTTGATAGCTGCTGTGATCCGGATATCGAAGGCAAGCCCTTCATCTCTCGTGAAATTGGTGATTTCGTTCCAAGTGTAGTCGAACGGAAACGGGATGTGGAAATAGGTGACATTCCGGGATTCCGGACATTCCTGAACCTGACGGTTGCAGTTCAGAACGAGAAGTCGTGAAGCGTTCTTTTCAAGGATTTTTTCCATGCTGTGGACAAATTCAGGCAGGTCGCACTCACCCGCTATGGCGTAGACAAGCAGGCAGTTGCTCCTGCGCCACATATCCTGAAAGGCATCTATCTTCTTGTTGATCAGAGAGAAGAAATTCTTGTGGTCAGCGCCGATGAGCGTGCGACCGCGCTCGTGGCCAAAATGAACGCCGCTGGGACGATGCATCATTCTTGGAGCGCCGGCCGGGTCCTGGCTTTCATAATAGTTTTCCGGATTTCGAAAGCTCTCAAAATCACTAAGCAGAGCTTCTGCGGCTGAGTTCCGTCCGAAAGCGCCAAGATCGAAAATCGTTATGGCGTCTGGGTCGCCGATATATTTCAGCAGACCCCAGCGATTTGCTATTGAGTAGGGTAGGCAGTTCTGTCCGAGGGACAGGATTTGTGTCGTGTTTCCGCTGCAAGACAGCCTCTTCCGATTCCAGAGAGCTGATTCGGCGATGACACGGAGATTGGCATAATTGATGCCATCAAGAACCGGGTTCCCGGGATCACAGCGTTTGAGGAAGATGTTGCAAAGCTCAATCTGGCGCTCAAAATCGCCGATTGTTTCAAGAGCGAAGTAGAGCGCCGCGCCACACTGATCGAACCGTGTCAGCACATCCCAGTATCTGGCGAGAACGGCTCTGATCGCACCGAATTCCTTCTTCTCGACGAGAGGGAGAAAAATCTCGGTTACAACCGGCAGGTAGGATAAATCCGCACGTGGATCATGCTGTCTGAGCACGGCATTGCGTCGCCGGATACATTCATCCCAGTCGGCTCGGGCGTCAAAGGCGCGTGTCCAGCCCAGTGTGAAGCCGACATCGTCAGCGAATGCCCTGTAACAGAACTCTGTACATTCATCCGCTTTCTGCGTCAGACGGGCATGTTGCAGGGCAGACAAATACTGCCACCAGATTCCCCGATCATCAGGAAAACTTTTTGCAAGGCTCTCAAATATATCGCACGCTTCTTCGTAATCGCCATCCTCCATGAGTTCCATCGCCGCACGGAATCCTGACGATTTATCTTCCTCGGAAACAGGAATATCTTCTGACACGAGAGTTTCTCCCCAACGGCCCGCACACTGCCTGACATGGTTTCAAAAGGTAAATGGGACAAGCCGGGGCAGACCACTACAAAACTGAGTGGTATCGGCAGGCGGCGTCAGGCAATGATGCGTGATGAAATCCATGTTGGTACAGGATTGTAACAACAGATTCGGACGAGTTGATACATAACGTGAGTTAAACGTGATGCTGGAGGGTGAGCCATTTCCTTGCGGAGACGAAAGGCATAAGATATAATCATCGAGTTGCAAATGATTATCAATTCTAAGGATAAACAAAGTGGTCGATAGCAGTCGGATAGCGAGAAACTGCGAAAGGGCTGTGATCACGGCTTATCAGGAGCTGAAGCTGGTCGGAACAAATGATGTTTCCGCCTTCAATGCCTGCACGACTCTCTACCGCATCCACCATCCGGAATCGTCCCTCAATGAAGCAAGGCGTCTGGTCTCCGAGTGGATTGATCATCATGTCGTAAAGAAAAGCAATGAACCGACAGAAGGCTGTGACTGCGTCGTAAAATAGGCCGCATTTTCCTGTTTGGTAGTGTCATTGCAACCCGTTCTTTCCAGCCGACCAGATCACGGTTGTACCGGTCTGGTTGAAGAGCATTTGCCTGTTTGGGGAAACGCTCATTGAGCTTTCCTGTGGTTCGGAAAGCCTCCAGACATCCCTTGATGTCATCTCCGCCGACATGAATGCGTAACGCTGTTCAGGCTCATTTCAGCGAGGAGACTGGCTGTTCGCCCCGCTTTCCGTGCAAGACGTAATCGCAATAAAAAAGGAGGCCACCTTTCGGGTGGCCTCCTTTTTTCGGTCATCAGGGTCTTTCAGCCGCGCTTGTCCAGTTCGACAAAACCGCGTTCTGCATAACCGGTGTAGAGCTGACGGGGACGGCTGATACGCTGCCCGGGTTCCTCGATCATTTCCTTCCACTGGCTGATCCAGCCTGTGGTGCGGGCGACCGCGAACAGCACGGTGAACATGCTGGTGGGAATGCCCATCGCCTTCAGGATGATGCCGGAATAGAAATCGACATTCGGATAGAGCTTGCGCTGCACGAAATAGTCGTCGCTGAGAGCGATATTTTCCAGCTCAACGGCCAGATCGAGTTCCGGATCATCCTTGATGCCGAGTTCCGACAGCACTTCATGACAGGTCGCCTGCATGATTTTCGCGCGTGGGTCGAAATTCTTGTAGACGCGATGTCCGAAGCCCATGAGCTTCACGCCGCTGTTCTTGTCTTTCACCTTGGAGATGAAGTCAGGGATGTTGTCCTTGGAGCCGATGCTGGCCAGCATTTTCAGCACGGCTTCATTGGCGCCGCCATGAGCCGGTCCCCACAGAGCCGCGATGCCGGCGGCGATACAGGCGAACGGGTTGGCGCCGGTTGAGCCGGCCAGACGCACTGTCGAGGTCGAGGCGTTCTGCTCGTGATCGGCATGGAGGATGAGAATACGGTTCATGGCGCGCGCCAGAACCGGGTTCACCTTGTAGGGCTCGGAGGGGCGGGCGAACATCATCGAGAGAAAATTCTCGGCGTAGTTCAGATCGTTGCGCGGATAAACGAACGGCTCGCCAACCGTGTATTTGTAAGCCCATGCGGCAATCGTCGGGATTTTGGCGATCAGACGCATGGCCGAAAGGTCACGACTCTCTTTTCTGGAGATGTCGTTGGCGTCCGGATAGAAGGCGGACAGGGCGCCGACCGTGCCGCACAGGATCGCCATCGGGTGGGCGTCACGGCGGTAGCCGTTGAAGAAGTTGCGAATCTGCTCATGCAGCAGGGTATGATTCGTGAGGGTGTTCACGAAGGAATCATGCTGCTGCTTGTTGGGCAGTTCCCCGTTGAGAAGCAGGTAAACCACTTCCGGATAGGACGCGTGCTCAGCGAGCTGTTCGATAGGGTAACCCCGATGCAGCAGGATGCCCTTGTCACCATCAATGAAGGTAATCTTGCTTTCGCAAGAGGCGGTCTCGCCATAGCCAGGGTCGAACGTGAAAACGCCCGTATCATGGGTCAGACGACGAATATCGACGACATCCGGCCCCAGAATGCCCTTGAGAACCGGCAGTTCCGCCGACTTGTCTCCGATTTTGATGCTGGCAGTTGTACCCGTCACAGCTTCCTCCGACGCGCTCGATGGCGCTACTTCTGAAACGATCTTGCCACACGTCTGACAGACGGTGGCGTCAAAAATGAATGTCTCCGATCACGAGCGAAATCGGAACCCTGCAATCAGGTCACCTTGTTGCGAGGCATGGTTTTATCGCCGGATTTCCGCTCAATTTTGCGAGAACGATTCCATCCACGCGGTTTTCGGCCCCAGAGATTTCCATGCCAGAGCTATGGTTTCCCGCTCCTCCACCTCGACATTGAAGGTCGCAAGCGTTCCGAGTTCGAAATCAGACTCGAGAGCAACCTCCACGCCATTCAGGTAGCGGGCGAGGGCCGGGAGCCCCGGATTGTGGCCCACCAATAGAATCGTATGCACAGAATCCGGCGTTGCCCGGAGACGCGCGAGCAGCTCGTCGGGGGCCGCGAGATACAGGGTCGGCTCGATGCGGATTTCGGGCCGGGCGTTGCGTCCGAACGGAAGCAGCCCGGCATAGGTCTGGCGGGTCCGCATGGCCGGACTGCACAGCACCAGATCCGGGACGAGACCCGCCCGGCGCATGCTCTCCCCGCGTTGTCTTGCCATGCGATGACCGACATCTGTCAGCGGACGTGCGAGATCGGCTTTCGTGCTCATGTCACCACCTTCGGGTGGTGCGGCCTCGCAATGTCTGAGCAGCAGGAGGCGATGGGCGACCGGTTTAATCATTGCTGACAGATCCCACAGTGGCGTCCGTCTGTCTGGCAATGGCCTCATGATGCCGGATGACTTCGCTGATGATGAAATTCAGGAATTTCTCGGCAAAGTCAGGGTCCAGCTTGGCGTCCTTCGCCAGTTGCCTGAGCCGAGTGATCTGGCGCTTCTCTCTCGACGGATCGGCTGGCGGCATCCGGTAGCGGGCTTTCAATTCGCCGACGGCCTGCGTGCAGCGGAACCGCTCGGCCAGAATCGCCACGAGCGCCATGTCGATATTGTCGATGCTCTGACGGAGCGCCGCCAGCTCGGCATTCTGTCGGCTGAGACTGTCGGTGGAAGGAGTCGTGTCAGAGGAGGCAGAAGTCACGCCATTTGGTCCTGTTGTGTCATGTGTCCCGGACCTTCCTTGACGCCGGAAGACGTGGCTGGTCGGGACGATTGAGAATCGGCTGTGTCATCATGCCGCGAGCAGAGAGAACAGGGCAACGGGCCGTCTGCGGGTTTGTGATAAAATCACGTCTCAGAAAAACGATGACGGTGGGGGATAGTCGGGGATGTCACGGACTTCATCAGGCAGATCAATCCATGCCAGATGGCCGCCTTTTCCTGCCCCTGTATCGACAAAAACCGCGGCTCCGCCAGCACGTCCATGCTTCACCCAAGGCCTTCCGTCCGTGGAACGTCGATCATGGCCGCAGTAAACAGTGTGTCCCATGGGGATATGGTCCACCCAGTTCAGGCGGCGTTCCGGATAACCGTCAGGCTGGGTTTTTCCCGTTACCTCACCGAAAAGGGCGCGTGAGAGCAGAGGTGAGACATTATCCAGACCGGAGGGCGCGGTTTCTTCCAGCATGCCGGTATGAAAAGCCGCATGGACAAATATCCTGCGGCCGATCCGCAGCCATGTGGGGGCGTCTTTCAGAAGCGGGAGCAGGGCTTCCCGGATATCCGCGTTTCTTGGTTCATGAATCTGCTCCAGTGTTGCTTCCAGAGGAGGATCGCGTCGCAGCTTTCGGCCCATGAGGGCGCGTCCCAGCTTGCGGTCATGATTTCCCAGAAGGAAAAGGCCTCTTTCTTTCTGGATGATGTCAGCCATCAGTCGGAGCGTGCCGGCGCTGTCGGGACCGTAATCGACCAGGTCGCCCAACTGGATGATGAAGCGATCGGTTGCGGCGGCGTGGCGGAACGCATCCAGATCACCATGCACGTCTCCTACGACGCGAATGCGTCGACCGGCGATACGGTGCTGTAAGTCTCTCTGGTCATACATGGCGTGCTCGCTTGCGACATCACTCTGTCATATTTGGCCAATTTTTCTCGTGAGCGAAGGGGGCATTTCATTATTTATTGCCTTTTATAACGCGGTCCCGACTTTTGTGGCGTACTGACCTCACGAAAATTCGATCGGATAAGAGGGGTAAACAGGGGCTACGCACATTCATGTGAGACGCGTTTTCCGACGAATTGAGCGTAGATGGGAAACCGAATGATTTCGGGGAGGACTTGAGATGGTTTTCTGCACAGAAAACAAGAAACAGTCAGAGGACCGCTCCCGCTCCCGGATCAGGTGGCTCGATGTAGACGATTCCCGAGTGGGACGCGGCTGCGGGGCCGGTCCATTGAATCGAAGCTGGAACTGGAACGCTTTATGACTGATCGTATCCGTAACCAGGCGTTGCGCGCCAAGGAAATGCCGGCGGAAGCCGCAGCCGCCATGATCGGCAACGGCGCCACTCTGGGAACCAGCGGTTTCACCGGCGCTGCCTATCCGAAGGCCATCCCCATGGCGCTGGCTGACCGGATCGCCGCGGCGACGGCGAAAGGTGAGGAACTCAAGGTTCGTCTTGTGACGGGCGCATCCACGGGGCCTCAGATGGATGGCGCTCTCGCGAAGGTGCATGGCGTTTCCTACCGCTCGCCGTTCAACACCGACGCAGCGATGCGCAACAACATCAATTCCGGTGAAACCGAGTATTTCGATACGCATCTCGGACTGGTCGCTCCCCGCGCCATGCAGGGCAATTACGGCAAGTTCGATTTCGCCGTGATCGAGGCGACCGCGATTCGCGAAGATGGTGGTATCGTTCCGACATCGTCGGTCGGCAATTCGCAGACGTTCATGGATCTGGCCGAAAAGGTCATCATCGAGGTCAATGACTGGCAGCCCGAAGGTCTTGAGGGCATGCACGACGTGTTCCGGGGCAATATCAGCGGCATGGCGCCCCGCGACATCATTCCGCTCACGAGCGCGGATGGTCGCATTGGAGAGACATTCCTGCGGGTCGATCCCGGCAAGATTGCCGCGATTGTCCGTAGCAGCGAGCCCGACCGGAACGCGCCGTTCGCCAAGCCCGACGATTCGGCAAAGGCTATTGCCGGGCATCTGCTTGAGTTTTTCGAGCATGAAGTGAAGGTTGGCCGTCTGCCAGCGAATCTGCTGCCGTTGCAGTCAGGGGTCGGCAATGTGGCCAATGCGGTTCTCGATGGTCTCAACGAGGGACCGTTCGAGAATCTGATGGGCTACTCCGAGGTCATTCAGGACGGCATGCTGCGTATGCTGGACAATGGTCGGATGAAGATCGCGTCCGCGACGTCGTTCTCTCTCAGCCCCGACGCCGTTGAGGAAATCAACAGCCGTATTTCCTTCTTCCGTGAGAAGATCATTCTCCGCCAGCAGGATGTCAGCAACAACGCTGAAGTCATCCGTCGTCTTGGCTGTATCGCCATGAACGGCATGCTGGAGGCCGATATCTACGGCAACATCAATTCGACCCGTGTCATGGGCTCGAAAATGATGAACGGCATCGGTGGGTCAGGCGACTTCGCCCGTAACTCCTACCTGTCGATCTTCCTGACGCCGTCCACGGCTAAAGATGGTCACATTTCGGCAATCGTTCCGATGGCGGCGCATGTGGATCACATCATGCAGGACAGCCAGATCATCGTGACGGAGCAGGGGCTGGCCGATATGCGTGGTCTGGGTCCGGTGCAGCGTGCTGAAGTGGTGATCCGCAACTGCGCGCATCCGACATACCGGCCGATGCTGGAAGATTATCTGACCCGCGCTCTGAAGGACTCCTTCGGCAAGCATACGCCTCATCTGCTTAAGGAAGCGCTCTCCTGGCATGAGCGTTTTGTGGAAACCGGCTCCATGCTGCCGGGCTGAAGCGCACTGCTTTCTATTGAAAGTGAAAAGGGCGTTCCGTAAGGACGCCCTTTTTCGATTGCTTCTGTTTTGAGTATTGCCATTGGCGATTTAGCCAGTATTTTTCTGCTCAAGAAAACAAAGATATTCCGTCAACGTTTTCTGTAAATTTTGAGCGAATTAATGCAGGTAGCAGATAAAATGGATACTTTTCCTGATCATGAAAATAAATCAAGAAAGGTAAATCATATTCAGGCATTGGATGGGCTTCGGGGTCTTGCTGCGTTTATGGTTGTTTATGGGCATATGAGTGCCTCTGATTTTTCCATGAATACTGGTGTTTTGTTTGCTGTTGGTAATTATGGTGTTCTTTTATTCTTTGTTTTGAGTGGATTTTTGATGGGTTATATTTATATAGGAAAGGAATTTACATTAAAATCTGTCAGAGCTTATCTTGTTGCACGTGTAGCTAGAATTGTCCCTCTTTATTATATAACAATTCTATCTAGTTTTTTTGCTTTTGAAATGTGCAGTCATGATTTTGTCTATAAAATTGATATCTATCAATTGGTTAGAAGTTTTCTTTTTTTTGGGTCCGCGAGTGTTTTTTGGTCAATTGGGCCGGAGTTTCAGTTCTATGTTTTGTTTATAGGCGTATGGTTTTTTTTATCGCAAAAAAAACATACTCGATTAAGCTGTGCAGTGTGTCTTGTTCCCTTACTTATTGGGATTTTTTTAATACGGCAAAAGCTTCCTGGAGTGTTTGTATTTTCAAAGTTGCATATCTTTTTGTTTGGTGTTTTTTTGGGAATGAATGCTGATTTCTTTTCTAATATTTTAAATAAAAAAATATTTCTTTATTTTCAGTCTATGTCTATATTATTTATATTTTTAATATTTTTTCCGGTTTCTGTATTTAGAAATATTATTTACAGTAATTTAAAGGATGATATCCTTCTATCGTTTTATTATCAAGATTTTGCAAAAATTTTTATGGCGGGATTTATTGTCTTTTCATTCTGTAAAAAAACAATTTTATCTAAGTATATTTTATCTAATAGAATTATAACTAATTTCGGAAAATTTAGTTTTTCTGTTTATTTGCTTCACTTCCCAATTTTGTGGTTTATATCTTATTTTGGAATAATCCATTACATTAATAATGTATTATCTATTTTGTTTTCAATTGCTGTTATATATTTTTTCTCTTTTTGTAGTTTTTATTTAATAGAGGCCCCACTTCAGAGGCTGGTGAAGGAAAAATTGTTATGACTGTTTTTTATTTAATTTTATGGCGTGTCGTCAGTTAGAGCCTGTTTGGAAAATCACGAGTGAGCATTTCTGCGCATGAGATTGGTGCCCATGGCGGCGAAGATCGTGGCCTGTGACACGTCGACGCGGCGCTCGTAATCACGCCCGAGTCGTCGCCAGCGGGTCATCCAGCAAAAAGTCCTCTCGACCACCCATCGTCGTGGCAGGACCTCGAAGCCCTTTGCTCCGTCGTGGCGGCGGATGATCTCGACGATGAAATCCAGATAAGTCGTCTTGTTCATCAACTTCAGGCGGTTATATCGGCGGGTCAAATCAGCAGACCAGATACTCGCCTCGGTGAAACGTTTTTGACACAAGAAAATGAACCGAATTTCAGTTCGTGTCAGCGATCATACTGCTTGACTGACGACACGTCGTAATATTTTCTTTCTTATAGAGTTTATCGAAATGTCCATTGTGCTATTTGGATTGTGTAGCCAAAATGCGCTAAAATATTCTCATGCAAAATCGAATAAAAATCGCTATCGTCTGCGATTCCTTCAAGGAAAGCCTCACTGCAATCGCGGTGGCCGAGTCTATCCAGACTGGTTTTCAGGACATATTCCCCGATGCGGAGTTTGTCGCCTGTCCAGCGGCTGATGGTGGCGAGGGTACCGTCTCGGCTCTTGTTGCCGCTACAAACGGTAAATTGGTGGAGGTGTCGGTTACCGGCCCGCTCGGCGCGCCCGTCAATTCCTTCTATGGCATCACGGGAGACGGACGCATCGCCGTGATCGAGATGGCTGCGGCTGCCGGACTTGAAATGCTGTCTCCCGATCAGCGTGACCCAGGACGAACCACGACCCGAGGTGTAGGTGATCTCATTCGACATGCTCTGGATGAGGGATGTCGGCATTTCATTATTGGTCTTGGTGGGAGCGCCACGAATGATGGAGCGGCCGGTCTGGCGCAGGCGCTCGGCGCACGTTTGCTGGACGGGCAGGGGCGCGAGCTTGAGGCGGGTGGGCTGGCCCTGAGTCGACTTGCACGCATTGATCTATCGGACTTTGAACCGCGGTTGGCCGAATGCACGGTGGAGATTGCCTGTGACGTGGACAACCCTCTGCTTGGTGCAGAAGGGGCTTCCGCCGTGTTTGGGCCTCAAAAAGGAGCTTCGGACGAACTTGTCGCGGCCTTGGATGCTGCTCTGGCTGTATATGCCTGTCGTCTGGAAGAGGATCTGGGAAAGAAGGTCGCTGATATCCCCGGCGCCGGTGCGGCAGGAGGAGCCGGAGCGGGAACGCTTGCTTTTCTGAATGCCCGGTTGAGGCCGGGTTTTGAGATTGTAAGCGAGATACTTGAGCTGGAAGAAAAGCTGGGCTCTGCCGATCTGGTTATCACGGGCGAAGGACGCATTGACGGTCAGACTATTAGGGGGAAAACGCCGGCGGGCGTGGCGGCTCTGGCAGAGCGTCTGGGAAAGCCGGTTATCGCGTTTGGCGGGTCATTGGGAATAGATGTCGAA
The DNA here is from genome assembly GCF_022483985.1 of Acetobacter sp. Lineage (NCBI taxonomy): Bacteria > Pseudomonadati > Pseudomonadota > Alphaproteobacteria > Acetobacterales > Acetobacteraceae > Acetobacter > Acetobacter sp. Next base: position 791,387 of record NZ_JAKVME010000001.1, read on the forward strand.
AAGGTGCATCAGGTGGGGATCGCGGCTGTTTTCGCATCGGTTTCCCGACCATGCACACTTGTCGAAGCTCTTGCCGAGGCTCGTCCCAATCTGATCCGTGCGGCGCGTAACGTAGCGGCTACACTCAGGCTCGGCATGGTTTTGAAAGAGAAGTCAGATCAGGCAGAGGCGTTGGGTCGCTGAACGAAATCTGATGCAAGGATATCTCTTCCCGGATGCAGGCGGCTGGCAGTCTGGGGTTTCGCAACCCGCATGAGAGGTTGGGGCATTCAATCCCAACCCGAAAGCGTGATGCAGAAAAATAGAGGCTTTGTTTTCAGCGGAATTTGTAACTGACAGAATATATATCTGTCAGAAATTCATGTCATGGGCTGTCGACAACGACCATGTGGCGCTCACCAATGCAGAATCTGTGGCGGTTCCTGAGCAACCAGACATTGCAGAGCCTCTCTGATATAAAACCAAAAATGCGTTGCTGGTAATCATCGTAGTTTCTGTAGAAGGTCATGTCTTTCATCACAAAAAGAATTTTGAAAAGCCATTCGCAATATTCTGCAAATATTTCTCTTCTGGTGATCATCATATTGCAGTTGTACATGTGTGTTACACTCTGCATGGTGTAATCATAAGCATCTACATAGTCAGGGTAGATTTTTTTGATCACTTCGCGCACTAAATAAAGGTCTTCAACATGATGACTGGCGCCATAATTCTGAAGAATCTGCCCGACATGGGGGCGTACAGGCAGGATCAGATCCGTATGACCCTCAAGTTCACTGAAATCATGTGAAGCTGCAATCTCTTTATCGTCAGTGAGAGTGAAGTTGTTTCCGTTGTGGTCTGCTACGTATTGATCAATTCCATACTTAATCTTGGAAAAATATCTTCTGTAGTGAACGAGTCCGATAAAATCGGACGAAATATCGTTTTTCCAGGCCCAGTATAATACGGTCAATTCACAGAAATTCTTGTTCAGATCGGAAATATTGTCACCAACATCGTCGCCCTGATAAGAGGTTGTCGTTTTTGCAATCGCTTTTCCTCCTTGAATGGGAACGTAGTTTTTATCAAATGGCGGTTTGAATTCTTTATGTGTTGCAATATATATTTTAATATTCACTCTTTAACCCTTCTAAGTCCTTAACTTCGAATCTGCAATGACATGACTATGCATAAGAAATATGGATGAATAAATCATAACCGCAGAGCGTATGAATATATGGACAGCCGACCGGATTTGAGTGGGTCTGCTCCCTGAAAATCACAGGTCTGTCTTATTAGTCCGTGATTGTATCAAATCCGGCTTCTGGTGGCAGGCGACGAGGCTTGCGGTTTTCATCCAGCGCAACAAAAGTGAATTTGCCCTGCGTCACTCTGCGACGTTCGTTGGTGTTGCGGGCTCTGCGCCAAGTCTCGACATGGACGATAATTGAGGTCGAGCCTGTCTGGGTGATCTTGGTGTAGATGCTGACCTCATCGCCGACGGCGACCGGTTCATGAAAAATGAAGCTGTCGATCGCCACGGTGACGCAACGGCCTTTGGCACGAAAAGCCGCAGCGGTTCCAGCGGCGAGGTCCATCTGGGAGACAAGCCAGCCTCCAAAAACGTCTCCGGCGGGATTGGTGTCGGTCGGCATGGCTACAACACGGATCGTCGGGATCACTTCGGGAGGGTAGGGAGAACTTGTCGGCACAAGAATGATCCTTCGTCGTGTCAGAGTAGTAATGCGGCGCCCCGATAGCCGGGAGAGCGACTTTACTGCTGTGAGATAAACCATAAGCCTTTTGTGGGGGAGATGTGCAACAGGCCGCGTCTGAAAAGTCGGGGTTGTGTCCTGTTCGTGATGGTGTTCAGGAATATTGCAGGCGGACAAGCGCCTTCCTGCTGGACGGGTTGCTGTTGGTTCTCAAATTGCGACAGTTGTGCAATCAGGAATGGCATAGGGTAATCATTGCCTGTAACGTTGTGTGATATGAATATTGAAGGCGTCTTGACACCATGAAACCCTCGACATTTTTTCGTCCGGTCAGGTCCTGCCGTGCCGTAGCCCTTGCCGCCATGATGTCTGGATGTGCAGTCACCGCTCTTGTGGCCGAACCTGCGGCAGCGCAAAGCGTGATTACTGCCACAGATAGTACGATTGCTACGGTTGAAACCGTTGACAGCGATACGGGAGAAATCCTGCTGCGTGCTGAAGATGGTGATCTGTTCACGCTTGATGTGCCTTTGAAGCGTCATGCTCTGCCCCATCTGGATGTGGGAGACCGACTGAGCATTCGTGCGCTCAAGACGCTGGATGCAACGCTTGCGGCTCCCGACAGCCCGGTGCCGCAGTCCACCACGTCCACCGCCCGTGGTTACGCGAATCGTCATCCGCACGGTACGCTTGTGACCTTCAGGCGTCGGCGTGTCAGTGTTGTCTCAGCCGACGCGGATGCGCACACCTTGACGGTCATCGATTCAGCCGGAACGCAGCGTGAAGTCGTGGTGAAGCAGAAAATATTCCAGCCGATGCTCGCCCAGTTGAAAAAAGACGACAAGATTGATGTCACGACGATGGAATCAGTGTCGTTCACTGTTCTTAATCGTGTGGTCGCACCCAACATATCGGTTCAGCAGCAGGCTGGCGCACCGGTTTCTCCCAGTGCTCCGTCGCAGCCTTCCGCGCCTGCTTCTGCCGGCCAGTAATCCGGCATGAGGAGAAAAACCGTTTTTCTTGCCGGGAAAGCGGACAGTTCTCTCAGTGTCTCCGTGCTGCACAGGATGACAAGGCTGATTACGGTCTTTGTCATCCTGATAGGAATCACGGCCTGTCATGCCTCTGAAGAAAGCGGAAATCACCGTTCTGTTCGAGGCTTGTATGGGACCGGAAGTATAGGCGTGGCACCGTAAGGAAAGATGGTTACAGGATTGGCGCTTCTGTCTTCAGGATGCGGCGGGTTTCCTGCGGGGCTGTCTGGTCTGTCCTCTGGCAGAGGCTTTCTTTGATTGCGCCTGCTTTTTTCTGGGTGTGCTCAGGATCAGGCTGTCCGGAAGGGCGGCCTCTGCGATCACACCTCCAGAGATGGTTTCCATGACAGGGCGTCCTTCATCCCGGCCATGTGAGATGTAATGGCGCAAGGGCGGAAAACCTGCGGCTCCCACATCGGCATTGAGCTGGAGGTAAATCGCAGGATCAAAATAAGTCGTTTTTGTAATCCTGCCTTTGGTCACATCAATAAAATCAGTTTGATCTGGTATGCCGGGTTTTCCGGAGGCCTTTTCTGTCAGGTATTGGGAGGCGATTCCCAAGGCTGGCATGAGGTCGGCCAGCCCCTGAAATCGCAGAAAGACCCCGTTATCAAACTGCCTGAGATAATCATCCTCTTTCATGCCCAGATACCGGATCAGACGGGCTTCCGGTCCATTGTAGCCTGTCAGAATTTTGGGGTTATCGAGGGGGACGGCCTTTTCCAGCTTATAACGCGCATGTTGCAGCAGATTGGAAAAAGGCTTGTTGTGCATGTGAAGGAAAGTGAAATCCGTAATCCGCCGCCCATGGGAGATTCTCGACGAGCAACTCTGGAAGCCAAAGTCCATGTCGTCCAGAGTCTCTGCCGCAAGGAAAGTCCGGATATGCGGTTCGGGTCGAAAATATCCCGGTCTTGAAGGCACATTGAACAGCATCGACTGAATCTCGAATGTGCGCTTGTCACCGAGCAGGGCGTCAAAGGCTCCGTGGATGGCTGTTCTGGCGCAACTCAGGCCGTCCTCCGTAAAAACGGCAAGAAATTCATCACAGTCGACGGGGAGAACAAAATCATACTGCCCTCCAGAATCCCAGTGACGAATGACATTTTTGAAATGTTCGTGGCGACCGAGAAAATCCTCCGGGCGATTATGCCCCCAGTGAATATCCGCGCCTGCGCGTTCATATGTTCTGAGGGTTTCAATGACAGCCGGATCAGTCGAGTTGTTGTCAAAAACACAGAGATTCTGAAAGCCGAAAAGATAACCGTAATATCGGAACCAGGCCTCAAGGAGGAGTGTCTCATCCCGCTGCATCATGAGACATCTTACTCGGGCCATCGCTGTTTTTCCTTCGCCTGCTCCGGACAGTCACTCCGGCTTATCATGGAAATTATTAAAGATATCTTTCCTGTGAGCGTGAGTTAGGTTGGAGGTAATAAATATTCAGCATACCGCCGGGTCTTTCCACCCGGCCGAATGACGCTTTCGTGGGGACGCTCTGGCGTGCGGGGGGCAAGAACGCTAAGAGAACAAACATGACTTCACGAGCCCGCCTCATCGGCATCGATCCCGGATTGCGCTTCACTGGTTGGGGTGTGATCGACGTTGACGGCAATCGTCTCATTCACGTCGCGGACGGGGTGATCGCAACCGATAGCAGTGAGCCTGTGCCCGCCCGGCTGTGCGCCCTTTATGATGCGCTGACGGCCCTGATCCAGACACACAAACCCAATGAAGCCGCCGTGGAAGAAACCTATGTCAACCGCAACGGTTCCTCGACCCTGAAGCTTGGATATGCCCGTGGGGTTGCGCTTCTGGCTCCCGCGTTAGAAGGTCTGGAAGTGGCTGAATATGGGGCGATGTCCGTCAAGCGCGCTGTGGTCGGAACGGGAGCGGCTACCAAGGAGCAGGTTGAAATGATGGTGCGTCGCCTGCTGCCCAGCGCTTCGATCTCCCGCAATGACGCGTCGGACGCACTGGCAGTCGCCATCTGTCACGCGCATCACCGCGCCAGCGCCTTGCGAGTGGAAACAGGGAGCTGGAGCGCTTCTGCCCGTGGCGCGGGTGCGCGCCGATGATCGCTTCCCTGACCGGTCTGCTTTCCCATGTGGAGAATGATCGCTGCGTGATCGACGTGAATGGTGTGGGCTATCTCGTCTTTGCCTCCACCCGCACGATTTCGGCGCTCCCGAACCCACCCGAGCTTGCAAAGGTTCTGGTCGAAACCATTGTCCGTGAAGACGCCATCCTTCTCTATGGTTTCGCAACCACGGCCGAGCGCGAATGGTTTCGCACACTCACCGCCATTCAGGGTGTTGGCGCCAAGGTGGCGCTCGGTCTCCTCTCCACACTGTCTCCGTCCGAACTGATTTCCGCCATCGCCAGCGCAGACAAGGCCAGTCTGACCCGTGCGCCCGGTGTGGGAGGGCGTCTTGCAGATCGTCTGCTGACCGAATTGCGCGACAAGGCCGGAAAAATGCCGGGTGGCGGGGGCGGCACAGCGACAGCCGCGATCATCGCTCAGGGTAATGTCGGTGGAACCATTGAGGCGGACGCCCTGCTGGCGCTCGCCGGGTTGGGCTTTCGCCGCGCGGAAGCATGGCCGATCGTGTCGCGTCTGATTGCGGAAAAAGGCGCCGATGCGACGCTGGATGGCGTTATCCGTGATGCCCTGAAAGATCTGGCGAAATGAACGACCGCACAGTCGATCCCGGACGCACCGAAGAGGATATGGGGGAAGGTGGTCTTCGCCCCCAGACCCTTGCCGACTTCACAGGCCAGAAAGCAAGCCGGGAAAATCTGGCTATTTTTATCGAAGCAGCGCGTAATCGCGGCGAGGCGCTCGACCATGTTCTGCTGCATGGACCGCCGGGGTTGGGAAAGACGACTCTCGCGCAGATTGTCTCACGTGAACTCGGTGTGGGGTTTCGCGCCACGTCCGGGCCAGTGATCCAGAGGGCAGGGGATCTGGCGGCTATCCTGACCAATCTTCAGCCGCGTGATGTGCTGTTCATTGACGAGATTCATCGCCTGCAACCCGCCATTGAGGAAATCCTCTATCCGGCGATGGAGGATTTCCAGCTTGATCTGATCATCGGAGAGGGACCGGCCGCCCGCTCGGTAAGGATTGATCTCGCACCATTCACGCTGGTCGCGGCGACAACCCGCGCCGGGTTGCTGGCGACGCCTCTGCGGGACCGTTTCGGTATCCCGCTACGGCTGGTGTTCTACACCCCGGACGAGTTGCAGCTCATCGTGTCCAGAGGCGCACGCAAGCTTGGTTTTGCGTTGACGGAGGCTGGCGCGATGGAGATTGCCCGTCGGTCACGCGGAACACCGCGTATTGCCGGGCGACTCTTGCGGCGGGTACGGGATTTCGCGTCGGTCGGCAATGTTGATGGCGAACCTGTCGGCGCTGAACTGGCTGATGCGGCGCTGACCCGTCTTGAGGTGGATGGTCTGGGTCTTGACGGCATGGACCGTCGCTATCTGCGGCGGATCGCGGACTATCACAACGGCGGTCCGGTCGGTGTGGAAACACTGGCGGCGGCTCTAGCCGAAGCGAGAGACACGCTGGAGGATGTGATCGAGCCGTATCTGATTCAGGAGGGGCTGGTGCTGCGTACCAGCCGGGGGCGCGTGCTGGGTGAGCGTGGCTGGCGACATCTCGGGCTGACACCACCGGCATCGGCCCAGATGGCGCAGTTCGATCTGCTTGCAGAAGATGACGTGACCGGAGAAGACGAAGCATGACCATTCATAATATCGACTTCCGAATCTATTACGAAGACACCGATGCGGGTGGTGTCGTCTATCATGCGCGCTATCTGGCTTTTGCAGAGCGGGCGCGCACGGAAGCCATCCGTTCGGAAGGCATGTCGGCGATGGACCTGCTGAACGATCACGGCCTTCTGTTCGTGGTTCGCAACGCGACTCTCGATTATCGCCGTCCACTGCGTCTCGACGATGTCTTCACTGTCCGCACCAGACTGAAGGCGCAGGCGGCCGCGACATGTCATCTGGTGCAGGATTTTATCAAGGATGACACGATTTGCGTTCATACGGATGTGCGGCTGGCCTGCATCCGTGCTGCAGATGGGCGGCCTGCCCGATTTCCGCCTTCGTGGCGTGCTCTGCTTGCCAGACTTGAAGAATGAAACACGAATGATGGGAAGGTCTCTTCTGCTTTCCGCGGGAAGACAGTAAGGATCGCCAGACGATTCGACTATTCGGCGAGTCGGGAGTGCACTGTCTTCTCTGGCTGTCGCTGGGAGCCGGTCGCGCGGCAGAAAAAAGCAGGTCCGTTCAGGACAGGAGGCGTTTTTTGGATCAAGCAGCGGTAGACGCAACAAATCTCGCCGCAGCTGCGGGCGGGAATTTGTCGCTGTGGGGCCTGTTCGTGCAGGCGTCGTTCGTCGTCAAACTGGTTATGCTCGGCCTTGTCGGTTGCAGCATCTGGGTCTGGGCCATCATCTTCGACAAGATTGTAACCCTTCGTCGTGTCGAGCGGCAGGCTACAGCTTTTGAGGACAAGTTCTGGTCCGGCGGCAGTCTGGACGATCTGTATGAAAACGAGGGCGCCAAGCCTGCCCATCCGATGGCCGCCATTTTTGGCGCGGCGATGGGCGAGTGGCGTCGGTCCTCCCGTATTCCGGGCGTGGATCTCGTTCATGGCGGCGTGCAGGAGCGGGTCGACAGGGCGATGAACATCACCATTACGCGTGAGATGGAACGTCTTGAGCGCTGGATGATTTTCCTCGCAACCATCGGGCCGATCGCACCGTTTATCGGTCTGTTCGGCACGGTCTGGGGCATCATGCATTCGTTCAGCTCGATTGCGGCGATGCACAACACGAACCTGAGCGTTGTGGCCCCCGGTATCTCCGAGGCGCTGTTCGCAACGGCGATCGGTCTTATCACTGCGATTCCGGCTGTGATCGGCTACAACGTGATCAACAATTCCCTGACGCATTTTCAGGATCGTCTGGAAGGCTTCGGCACCGAATTCGCAGCCATCCTGTCCCGTCAGTCCGAGGAAAGGGCGTAAGTCATGGGCGTGTCGGTCGGAGGAAGGGGCGGTCGTCGCGGCTCACGCCGTCGTGGTCGTCCGATGTCGGACATCAACGTCACACCGCTTGTCGACGTCATGCTGGTGCTGCTGATCATTTTTATGGTCACGTCACCGATGATGACCAGCGGCGTCAACGTGGATCTGCCGAAAACCGACGCCAAGCCGGTGAATGCGGACACCAAGCCGATCACCGTGTCCATCAAGGCGGACGGTTCCATCTATCTCGGTGACAACCCTGTTTCCGCGGATGAACTGGTCAGTCAGCTCAAGGCCGCTGCACAGAATGATCAGGAGCACCGTATCTTTGTGCGGGGTGACGCGCATATCGACTACGGCAAGGTCATGCAGGTAATGGGCCAGATCACGGCTGGTGGCTTCACGCATGTCGCCCTGCTGGCGCAGCAGCCTGCTGCCACAGGTCAGTGAGTTCTGTCGCTCATGCCTGAAACTGCTGCTTTTTTCTTCACTATGCCCCGGTGCGGTAGCCACGGACCTCAAGAACGGTCCGTCGGTCTGCCGCGCTGCGGTGCGATGTCAGGAGTCTGACACTCCATGGTTCGGCCCCGCCGTTCCGAAACAATTCTGCTGCGGCGCTCGACGATTGCCTCGGGCACGCTGCATTTCCTCATCCTTGCGGCCATGCTGCTGGTGATCCCGACGCCGAAGCCGCCTGAGGAACCCAAAGAACCGCCTCCAGTGGAAGTGCAGTTCGAAGGCGCGAGCAGCGATTCCGGTCCGCCGGCCAAATCCGCCACGCCTTCCTCCAAGCCCGCACCAGCGCCGGCCCCCGAAAAGGTAGACGCTCCCCAGACGCCGACGCCTCCCAAGCCGTTGCCGCCGGAAGAGACGCCTCCTCCTCCGCCGCCTCCGCCGCCCGTGCCGCCCCCGCCGCCTACTGAAGCGCCGCCGTTGCCGGACACCCCCATTCCGCCCAAGGTGGAGGAACCGTCTCCGGACGCGGAGAAAACGCCGCCAACACCGCCTGCAAAACCGACGCCTTCAAAGGTTGCGGCCCCTCCGTCATTGCAGGCTCCCGTGCAGACATCCTCTGCCGTTGCGCCGCCGTCGCCGATGTCCCAGCCGACGGACAAGCTGCCGGATATGGCGTTGCCGTCGCATATCACGCAGCCCAATCCGGCCAAGAAGACTGAGGCTGACACGCATTCGCTGCTGGAGACCCTTGATTCCTTCAGGGCTGATTCCAAGCAGACGCATGCGCCAAAAGGTCAGGCCAACCCGCGTCAGGGAGGCGCGCCGAATGGTGGAGGATCGCCGAGTGGCGATATCACCGGCAAGATGAGCGCTGGTGACCAGCGCGCCATCGGTGGTCAGGTCCGTCGCTGCTACACTGAAGATACCGCCGCGAAGGACTATGCGACGTTCGTGGCGCACCTGATTGTGACGGTTGATGCGACAGGCGAGGCGCGCATTGTCACTTTTGCGCCCGAAACGCAGGCCAAGATGAGCGGAGATTCGTCTTACCGGGCGCTGGCCGAGCGGGCGCGTGCAGCGGTGCTCAGTCCAACCTGTTCAAAACTGCCTATTCCGAAGAACCTGCTGGGCCAGACCCAGACTCTGAAATTCGTCTTCCGGCCATAAGCCGCTGACTGGAGAGGACACATGACCATGATTTCGATTTCCAACTGCTTTCTTCCGGATCATGAGGCCGAAGCTCTTGCGGAGGCTTTTGGTCCGAACGGAATGCGTCGGCGTTCCCTGCTCGGTGGCGGACTGGCGGCGGGCGCGGGCCTGATGGGCGGTCTGACAGTCACGCCTCTTTCCGCAAGGGCCGCCGATGCTCCCGAAGCGGAAATTACGGTCGATCAGGCCCGTACGGCTCCCATTCCCATCGTCATTCCTTCTTTCGGTCCCGGCGTGGGCGAGCAGATCACGCAGGTTGTGACCAACGATCTTTCCAACACGGGTCTGTTCACTGTTCTGCCGGGTTCCGCCATGTCCGGCACACCGGACTTCGCACCCTACAAGGCGATGGGCGCGCATGCTGCGGTCACGGGTGGATTTTCGGGCAGTGGCAGTATCCGCGTCGAGTTCCGTCTGTGGGATGTGCTCGCGGGCCAGCAGATTCAGGGGACGGCCTATACGACCAATGCCGCCAACTGGCGTCGGATCGCCCATATCATCGGTGACGTCATTTATGAGCGTATGCTGGGTGAAAAAGGGTATTTCGACACCCGTATCGGCTTTATCTCCCGCTCGGGTTCGGCCCATCAGCCCCGTATGCGGCTGGCCGTCATGGATCAGGACGGCGCGAACTGCCGCATCCTGAGCAGCACACAGACCAAGCTGCCCGCGTTCAGCCCGGTGCGCGACCAGATTGCATTTCTTTCCTACGCGTCCGCCGTTCCACGTATCTATGTGTTTGATCTCGCCAGTGGCCACCAGCGCATCATTGGCGATTTCAACGGCGTTCCGCTCGGCCCGCACTATTCATCCGATGGCAACTCCCTGATTGTTCCTGTAGCGAAAGGAAGTGGTTCCGACCTGTATTCGGTCAATATTGCGTCCGGATCAAAGCGACAGATTACTTCATCGGGTGGTGCGATTAACGTCAGTCCGAGCTTCAGCCCGGATGGTTCGCAGATCGTGTTCAACTCGGACAGAGGGGGCTCGCCTGCGCTCTACATCATGAGCGCGAGCGGCGGTGCGGCCCGCCGTCTTTCCTATGGCAGTGGTCACTACGGCGATTCCGTCTGGTCGCCACGTGGTGATCTGATCGGCTTCACGCGTATTTCCGGCGGACAGTTCTCGCTGGGCGTGATGAATCCTGATGGAACCGGCGAGCGTATCATGACGCAGGGTTATACGGTGGAATCCCCCAGTTTCTGCCCGAATGGTCGTGTGCTGGCCTTCTCCCGTGGAGGCTCCAGCGGGGGGGCGGCCATCCATACCATTGATATTACTGGCTTCCATGAGCGCGCCATTCCCACTCCGGAAGGCGGTTCCAGCCCGACCTGGTCACCTCTGAACGTCTGAGACGGCACGCTTCCTGTTTGGGAAAGAGTGCCTCTCATGCACGGGGGACATGCAAAATAATATGCCTGCCGCTGAAGACGCTTGACGTGTCTTCAGCAATGTGGCTTAGGGGACAGTGACTTTCCGACGAGGGAACTGCTTCAGGTAATGAAGCAGTATTCCCGCGTTGGAAAAGATGAAACTGGTCCATTTTTACTTCTTCCATCCCCCCTTAAGTTCCATTCACGGAACTGATCCTAGGATCAAAATAAATGAGACTGAAACTTCTTGGTGCGCTCGGTGTAGCGGCTCTTCTTGCTGGCTGCTCCGATGATCACGCCAACACCGGTGCGAACACCGGCTCAGGTGCTGCTGTACAGCCAAGCGGCCCGGTACCGGGAAGCGAAGCCGATCTCGTTGCAAATGTGGGCGACCGCGTTTTCTTCGAACTGAACCAGAGCGGCCTTTCCGCTGACGCCAAAGCCACGCTCAACAAGCAGGCTGACTGGCTCGCGAAGTATCCGCAGGTTGCCGTGCAGATCGCTGGTAACTGCGATGATCGTGGCACCGAAGAATACAACCTTGCACTCGGCCAGCGTCGTGCTAACGCAGCTCGCGACTATCTGGTTGCAAAGGGTTCCGCCAGCTCCCGTCTGACGACGATCTCCTACGGCAAGGACCGTCCGACGGCGACCGGCGAGGGTGAAGACGTCTGGGCACAGAACCGTAACGCGATCACTTCCGTTCAGTAATTTCTGTCTGGAACGATTATATCGTTACTCTTGAAAGGCCGGACAGGTGCGATGCATCTGTCCGGCCTTTCTTTTTGATGTGACCGGAAAACCCCGTCTGACGAAATCATTTTTGCGGGGAGTGGCGTCAGGCATGAATGGCTGGTTCATTCCATCGCTCCCGCTTGCTAGTCGGATGAGGAATCATGTTAAAGCAAAGGGACAGATGATCATCTGTTGGTTGTACTGACAGATGCTTCACCGGCCTCTGGTCGTCTGTGTTTCGGGAACGATATGCAGAAACCGGAATGGCATGGACAACGCCAGAGGGAGACGGCTCTTCAGCCGCGCAAGACTTGTCATGACAGGATTTTCTTACCCGTTCCGGAAATCGCTCCGGATGACGTGCCTGATGGGATTCACCGTATTGCTGTCCTTCGGGGCGGTTGCCGCGCATGCACAGGTTTCGAGCCGGGAAGGTATTGCGTTGCAGGACCAGATCATGGAACTGCGTCAGCAACTGTCACAGGTCCAGAACAGCGCAGGATCATCGGGTTCTCTGCCGGCTCCTGTCGCTGCCGGTAGTCAGTCCGGCGGGGCAGGCAGTGATCTTGTCGCCCAGCTTCTGGACAGGGTGAATACGCTGGAAGCCCAGCAGCGTGATATGAGTGGACAGCTTGAAGAACTGACCAATCAGCTCAAGGAGCAGAGTGCCGCTCTCTCCAAGCAGATGAGCGACATGCAGTTTGCGGCACAGAATGGCGGAGGTGCTGCGGCTGCGGCGGATTCTCCTGCTCCGGGCAAGAAGGAAGAGGCAACAGCCGCCTCTCACGCAACGACTGCAAGCGACGAAGCGCAGACACCCGAGGCAGCGCTCAAGGCAGGAAACGCGTCCCTGCTGAAGCATGATTACAGCGCCGCTCAGGAGAGCGCCCAGTCAGCAATCGCGCATGGAAAAGGCGCGGTGAAGATCGACGCTCAGTATCTGCTTGGACAATCTCTGGCCGGGCAGAAGCAGTATCGTGACTCCACCGTTGCTTATTTCGACGCCTACAAGCTTTCTCCGAAAGGAGCGAAGGCGCCCTACGCGTTGCTTGGTGTCAGTTCGGCTCTGATCAGTCTTGGAAACAAGAAGGCAGCGTGTCAGGCGTTGGCGAAACTGAAAGCCGAATTCCCAAGTCCTTCAGAACGTGTGGCGAAATCGACGGCCTATTTCTCCAAGCAGGGTGAGTGCTCCTGAGAGCAGGTCGGCAATGACCGGTCTGCCGGGAGAGCGAAACTTTTCCCTGTTCACTGGTCGGACGACGGTTTCGCGAGAGGGGTTTCAGGCTGTCATGGACTGGCTGGGGCCTTGGCTCCCGGATACTCCCGACGCTCCACCGGTTGCTCTGGCAGTCTCCGGTGGAGGTGATTCCATTGCGCTGGCATGGCTTGCTGCGTCATGGCGGAAGCGGCTGATAGCCTTTGTGGTGGATCACGGGCTTCGTCCCGAATTTGCGGATGAAGCCGCAAGCGCTCTGAAAACCCTCTCCGAACTGGGCATACCCGCAGAGCTGCTCAGGGTCAGGACGCTTCCTCATGGACCGGCTCTGGCGCGGCGGGCGCGTGATGCCCGCTACGAAGTGCTGATCGAGGCCTGTCGCAGGGTTGGGGCGGTCGATCTGCTGGTCGCGCATCAGGCCGACGATCAGGTGGAAACCGTGGCGATGCGGAAGAAGCGTGGAAGCGGTGTGGGCCTGTCGGGCATGGCGTGGGTGTCCGAACGTGCGGATATCCGGATTGTCCGGCCCCTGCTGGATTATTCCCGTGAGGCCCTTCGCAACACGCTCCGGCAGGCGGGGCTTGTCTGGTGTGACGATCCCTCGAATGAAAATGAACGCGCTGAACGGGTAAGGGTCAGAAAACAGCTTGGCTCGACCGAAAAGCAGAGATTGCTGCGGCAGGCGGAAATAGCAGCCGATGAGCGGGTGGCGCAGGAACAGGCGGTCGTCGATGAACTGGTCAAGACACAGTGTCTGATGTCGTGGGGATGGGCTGCGCTCGGAGAAGCGCTTCCATCGGTGGACGTTCTGGCGGCGTTGATTCGCTGCATTGGAGGGGGGGATTATCTGCCCTCTCGGGCTGCGGTAGAAAAACTGCGTGAAAAAAAAATCCCGGGCACACTCGGAGGTGTTCGGCTACTGCGGGGGAAGGCTGGTGATGACCGTCGGGAGCAGTGGCTGCTCATACGGGAAACAGCGGCGATGGAGCCTCTGGTTCCCGCTGGCAGGAATCTGTCATGGGACAGGCGGTTTGTTCTCAGATACTCTGGAGAGAACATGCCTTCCGGTCTTATGATGGGAGCCGCAGGGTTCGGGCTGTCCCGTAAGGAGCGTGCAGGGCTACCGGCTGCGCTGACCGCGACGCTGCCTGCGCTCTGGAAAGAAGGGCAGCTTCTGTGTGTGCCGCATCTGGGATTGGGCGATCAGAAACTGCTTGCGGAAATGTCGTTTGATTTCGCTCCGGCATCGCCTGTGACGGCAACTTTCCTCTGGATGAACGCATATTTAACCTGAGCGCCACTTTCATGCAGGGCGCGAAGACCCAATGTCAGCATGAACAGGATTGCATTCGTCGCGTGAAACCGGTCTCATGAGACCAGCGCCACAGGAACGGACGCATATAGGAACAGTATGGAACGGATGTCGTGATCAATAATTTTGGACGTAACCTCGCCCTCTGGGTCTGCATCATTGTTCTGCTGTTGTTCCTGTTCAACATGTTCCAGCCCACAGGGGCGCAGCATGCCGCGCAGCAGATCGCCTATTCCGACTTCATCGGTGATGTCGACAAGGGCGAGGTTCGCTCGGTTGTCATTCAGGAACACAATATCTCCGGCACGCTGACCAACGGCACGTCTTTCGAGACCTATGCGCCGCAGGATACGGGTCTTGTGTCCCGCCTGACGGGTAAGGGTGTTGAAGTGGTCGCCAAGCCGCTTGAGGCTGAAGGCAACCCCTTCCTGCGGATCGTGCTGAACTGGTTCCCGTTCCTTCTGGTGGGTGCGGTCTGGCTGTTCATGATGCGGCAGATGCAGTCGGGCGGCGGTCGGGCCATGGGCTTCGGCAAGTCCCGGGCTCGGATGCTGACGGAAAAGCAGGGGCGCGTGACCTTCGCTGATGTCGCGGGCATCGAGGAGGCCAAGGGTGAACTGGAAGAAATCGTCGAATTTCTGAAAGACCCGCAGAAGTTCACCCGTCTTGGCGGCAAGATTCCCAAGGGAGTGCTGCTTGTCGGCCCTCCGGGCACAGGCAAGACACTGCTGGCGCGCGCGATCGCGGGCGAGGCGAATGTCCCGTTCTTCACCATTTCCGGTTCCGACTTTGTGGAAATGTTCGTGGGTGTCGGTGCGTCCCGTGTCCGCGACATGTTTGAGCAGGGCAAGAAAGCCGCTCCCTGCATCATCTTCATCGACGAAATCGATGCCGTGGGTCGTCACCGTGGCGCGGGTCTCGGTGGAGGCAACGACGAACGTGAGCAGACCCTCAACCAGATGCTGGTCGAGATGGACGGGTTCGAGAGCAATGAGGGTGTGATCCTTATTGCCGCGACCAACCGTCCTGACGTGCTTGACCCCGCGCTGCTGCGTCCCGGTCGCTTTGACCGTCAGGTCGTGGTGCCGAACCCGGATGTGAACGGTCGCGAGCAGATTCTGCGTGTGCACATGCGCAAGGTGCCGCTGGCTTCTGACGTTGATCCGAAGGTCATTGCGCGTGGCACACCGGGTTTCTCCGGCGCTGATCTGGCCAATCTGGTCAATGAAGCGGCCCTTCTGGCCGCACGTCAGGGCAAGCGCACTGTCGCGATGCTGGAATTCGAAAACGCCAAGGACAAGGTGCTGATGGGCACAGAGCGTCGCTCGCTGGTCATGAGCGACGACGAGAAGAAGATGACGGCCTACCATGAAGGTGGTCACGCTCTCGTCTCGATCCTGACGGCTGGCACCGACCCGGTTCACAAGGCGACCATCATCCCTCGTGGGCGTGCCCTTGGTATGGTGATGAGCCTGCCGGAAGGCGACCGTTATTCCAAAAGTCGTGCGAAATGCGTGGCCGAGCTTGATCTCGCCATGGGCGGGCGTGCCGCCGAGGAAATCATCTTTGGCCCGGATAACGTGACGAGCGGCGCTTCGGGCGACATCAAGATGGCGACCGATCAGGCGCGCCGGATGGTCACGGAATGGGGCATGAGCGACAAGATGGGCATGATCGCTTACGGCGATAATGGTCAGGAAGTGTTCCTCGGTCACTCGGTGACGCAGAACAAGAACATCTCGGAAGAAACGGCCCGCTCCATCGACGCGGAGGTCAAGAAGCTGATTGATTCGGCTTATGACCGCGCCCGCACGCTGCTGATCGAGCATATCGACGAACTGCACCGTCTGGCCGAAGCGCTGCTGGAATATGAAACGCTGAGTGGCGAGGAAATCCGCCAGATCCTGCGTGGCGAGCCGATCGAACGGGTTGTGGTTGATGATGCGATGCCGGAGAACCGGCGTTCTTCGGTGCCGCCGGTGATCAGCAAACCGGCAGCGCCGCCGTCTCTGGGAGAGGCATCGCCTCAACCCGGCTGATCCGGTTGCATCCATGAAAAGGCGAGGGCTTTCGGTCCTCGCCTTTTTTTGTGCCTGATTTATACATGGGCTGCCTGAACCTGAGACGGAGTGACTGATGGAGACCACGCGCCTTATCGAGCCGATCGGGCTTGTGCATGGACCCGCAGCCGAAGTCGCAGTCCGGGCCGGGGTCGCCCTGCCTCTGGTGGGAGGGAAGACAGGCTTCACGCTTGCGAGACTCATTGAGGGCGACAGCGTTTCCGACCCCCTGCCTGTCGAGCGTATTCCGGGTGGGTGGCAGTCAGAACTGGACCTCATCACGGCTTGTCCTTCCGATGCGGGTTTGCCTCCCGGTTCCGTTCTGATGGGTATTCTGAATGTCACGCCCGACAGTTTCAGTGATGGCGGACGTTATGTAGACCCGGCGGCTGCGGTGTCTCACGCCGAAAAACTGCTCCATGATGGAGCCCGTATTCTGGATATCGGCGCAGAAAGTACGCGCCCCGGTTCCGCGCCCGTGTCGGCCGAAGAAGAATGGGTAAGGCTTGAACCGCTACTGCTGGAAATGTCCCGGCGAGGTGTCTGCATTTCCGTCGATACACGCAACGCGCGGACCATGGAGGCCGCACTGGATGTCGGTGCCTGCCTGATCAATGACGTGACAGCGCTTGAGCATGACCCGGAGGCGCTCCCTCTTCTGGCGAGCCGTTCCTGTCCGGTTGCGCTGATGCACATGCGGGGCACCCCTGAAACGATGGGCAGTCTCACGGCCTATCGGGATGTGGCGATTGATGTGGTCCGGGAGCTTGGTGACAGAATCACCGCAGCGGAGAGAGCCGGTATTTCCCGCGAGCGTATTATCGTGGACCCCGGCATTGGTTTTGCAAAAACCACAGAACAGAATGCCGAACTGATCCGCAGGCTTCCCCTGTTCGCCAACCTCGGCTGCCGTGTGCTGCTCGGCACGTCCCGCAAGCGGATGATCGGTGCTCTCGCAGGAGTGAGTGAGGCAGTTTCCCGCGACCCGGGAACGATTGCCTCATCGTTGCCGGGGCTGGCGCTGGGGGGCACGATCCTGCGGGTGCATGACTGCGCCGGAATGTCACAGGCCATGCGGGTCTGGGAAGGCTGCTTTTCGCCAGCCTGATCTTTTTGTCGGGGAGAGAGTGGCGGGGCGCTGTCCCGCGCCCCACCAAAGACGCGCCTTTGGAAACGGTTTGCGATTAATAAATCAGGGCGTAGGCGGAGCCCGTATCGCCCCGCAGGGAGCAGCCAGTTATATCAGGCTGATTCTGCTCGGGATCAGATGATGTAATCAATCGGCGGCAATGTCTGGTCCATGGTCAGGGACGGCATTTCCTTGAGACGCGTTCCGACTTTCCGCGCAGGGTTGCCGACGACCGTGGTGTATGGTGGCACGGCTTCCAGAACGATGGAACCGGCCCCCACCTTGGCGCCTTCACCGACTTCAATGGCGCCCAGAACTTTGGCTCCGGCGCCGATCAGCACACCCCGGCGGATTTTTGGATGGCGGTTGCCAGCATGTTTTCCGGTGCCGCCCAATGTCACGCCCTGAAGCAGCGACACATCGTCTTCGATGATCGAGGTTTCTCCGACCACAATTCCCGTTCCGTGGTCGAACAGGATGCGTCGCCCCAGCGAGGCGGCGGGGTGGATGTCAACACTGAACAGTTCCGAAGCACGGCTCTGGAGATGTTGTGCAAGGTGGCGGCGGTTGCCATTCCAGAGCCAGTGGGCGACGCGGTAGCACTGGACCGCGTGGAAACCCTTGAAGAACAGGAAGGGCGTCACATAGTCGGGGCAGGCGGGATCACGGTCACGTATGGCCTGAAGGTCGGCGGCTCCGGCGGCGATGGTGTCAGGCGTGTCCTCGTAGCATTCCAGCACCAGACTGTTCAGTTGTTCGACGCTCACATAATGGTCGCCGAGTTTTCGGCCGATGAGCGCCGCCATGGCTGTTGCGAAACTGGAGTGGTTCTTGATGCCCGTGGAAAGCAGCCCCATCACAAGCGGATCGCAGCAGACCTGAGATTCCTGAATCATCTGTTTCCACAGGGTGTTCAGGTTGATGGGAGCCTCTGCGCTGTCAGGATGTGTCATTGGTGGAGAGGTCCATTGATTGGAAGGTGAAAGCGCCGCCTGAGAAAAATGGAATTTACAGACTGTCCCGCCAGACCGCAACGAAGGGTTATTTCCGGCGGCTGACCATGCGTGACGCGCTGAGCAGGGCCGCTATCCCGGCACAGAAGGCGGCCCCGTCAAGACAGACAAGGCTGCCATTCACCGGCACAAGCCGCAGGATCAGGGCGGTTCCGATGCCGCCAAAGGTCTGTCCGCTCTGGCGGGAGACCTGCACCATGCCGCTCGCGCCGCCTTCACGCCCGGCGGCGGCCGTCAGCAGCATCGCCCGGTTGTTTGGAACCTGAAAGACGCCAAAGCCGAAGCCGGCCAGGCCGATACGCCAGGCGACATCGAAAGCCGTGGGTGAGGCTGGCAGAAAACGGAGGGCAAGAAACCCTGCCATCGAGCAGATCAGACCGATGGAAGAGAGGATACCGGCTGGAATTCTGTCCGCGATACGACGGGTGACGGAAGCGGAAACAATCAGTCCGAATGCCCAAGGTGTCATCAGCAGGCCCGTGGAGGTTGCGTTCCATCCGTAATGGTCGTGCAACGTGAAGGGCATGGAAATCATGAACAGGTTCGAACCGATATAAGCGATGATCCCCACGATAAAGGCGATTCTGAAACCGATGCCACGGAGAAGGTCGACGGGCAGAATGGGCTGAAGACTCCCGGATTCCTTGCGGATGAGACTGCCCATTGCCGCCACGCCGACAGCCAGCATGGCGCAGGCCAGCATGGTGCCGTCGGAGTGGGCGACCGAGTTCCCGCCAAGTCCCAGTGCTGTGACGGCGATGATGCAGAGCACGGCTCCGATGGGGTCCGGCATCTCTTTCTGACGGGGCGTTACGGGCAGGGAGGAGGCTGCGAGCACGAAGGTCAGCGCACCAATGGGCAGATTGATCCAGAATAGCCACGGCCAGTGTGCGACGGCGAGAATCATGCCCGCGACGGTTGGCCCGAGGGCCATGCCGACACCGACGATCAGCGTGTTCACGGCGACGCCTTTGCCGAGTTCTTCAACCGGATAGATGAAACGGATCAGGGCGGAGACAACGCCGAGCATGGAGGCTGCGCCAAAGCCCTGAATGGCGCGTGCGATGGTCAGCTGCGGCAGCGAGGGGGCGAGGGCGCATCCGATAGAAGCGATGATGAAGAGCGTGATCCCCATCATGCACATGCGCGCATAGCCGATCCAGGCTCCGGCGGCGGCCAGAGGCAGCAGTGATGACAGGCTGGCGAGCTGATAGGCGTTCACGACCCAGACCGTGTCGGAGGCGGAGCTGTGCAGGTCGGCGCCGATGTCGGGAAGCGCAATGTTGGCGATCGCGTAATCGATCTGCGCCAGCAGAACGGCAAGGCAGACTGCCGTCATCGCCTTGAAGCGGGCTGCGCCGTAAAGACCGGTCGTCGGGGATTGTGTGGGCTCTGAGGCTGTCATTCTGCAGACCTTACCCTCATGGGAAGGATTCTCAGAACAGGACAAGGCGTGGAAAGAGGCGGACCTCTGTCACAGGCGAGTGACTGGAGCCTTGCCTGTGACATCACGAAAGCAGACGGAGAGGTCAGTGTTTCACTGACTTGAGGCCGTCCTTGTAACCGAGCGCTTCCCACTGCTGCTGTTGCGTCAGGTGATGTCCGGAAGAGCCCCCGAACCAGGAACAGCCGGAAAGAATGAGGCCACAGAAGCCCAGAAACAGTGCGCGCTGCATGATCCCTGACATGATTTCAGTTTTCGATTCGAAGTGAGGATGCACCAGAATGGGGCGGGAAGCGAGAGAGTGCATACGTATTTGCAATGGAATTGAGGGATTGAGGGCAGGCGTGGAGACTGATCCAGTTTTAACCAGCCGCATGTGGGTATGAGACGGAGGCTCCTGAAGGGCTCTGTGTGCTGGGCACGTCTTCATCAGGGCATAAAGGGTCATGAAGGCTCGGGATTTGCGGTAAACGGCTTTCCGGACAGACTCTGCCTGCTGCTGTTTGCAGGAAAGAGAAGCGTTTCCGGGTATTCGTAAGGATGGATCCGATCAGGAGGAATTTTCCCACTGTGGTTTGTATTAAAATTTAAAAAATCTTTATTATTCCTCGCGATTGGCAATCGTGTGAGAAAAGTGCCGATATATCTTGACACCCCCTGTAGGCACACCTATCTCCATACGTGGCACTCCCGGGGTGGGAGTGCTAACGCACCGCGGCGTAGAGCGCGTGGCACGCGGCGATGTTGCTTTAGAAACGAGGGCGTCGCCCCAAGATAGAATGTGGAGCAATCCATAATGACGAAATTCCGTCCCCTGCATGATCGTGTAGTGGTCCGTCGCCTCACAGGCGAGGAAAAGACAGTTGGTGGCATCATCATCCCTGACACGGCCAAAGAAAAGCCGATGGAAGGCGAGGTTGTGTCCGTTGGTCCAGGCGCACGCAACGAGCAGGGCCAGATCGTGGCTCTCGATGTGAAGGCTGGTGATCGCGTGCTGTTCGGCAAGTGGTCCGGCACCGAAGTCAAGATTGGTGGCGAAGAACTGCTGATCATGAAGGAAAGCGACATCATGGGCGTGATCGCCGGCTGATCACCGGCTTCTGATCCCCTTTAATTGTCCGTTTTCATTTTCAAGGAGAATTCCCAATGGCTGCCAAGGACGTAAAGTTCGGCGGTGAAGCGCGTCAGCGCATGCTGCGTGGTGTCGACATTCTTGCCGACGCCGTAAAGGTAACACTCGGCCCGAAAGGCCGTAACGTCGTGCTCGACAAGAACTTCGGCGCGCCCCGTATCACCAAGGACGGTGTGTCGGTTGCGAAAGAGATCGAACTTGCTGACAAGTTCGAGAACATGGGTGCGCAGATGCTGCGTGAAGTTGCGTCGAAGACCAACGACACGGCCGGTGACGGCACCACCACGGCGACCGTGCTGGCTCAGGCGATCGTCCGTGAGGGCGCCAAGGCTGTGGCCGCCGGCATGAACCCGATGGATCTGAAGCGCGGCATCGACAAGGCTGTTGCCGCTGTCGTTGAAGAGCTGAAGAAGAACGCCAAGAAAGTGACGTCTCCGGCCGAGACGGCGCAGGTCGGCACGATTTCCGCCAACGGCGAGAAAGAAATCGGCGAGATGATCTCGCAGGCCATGCAGAAGGTCGGCTCCGAGGGCGTGATCACGGTTGAGGAAGCCAAGGGCATCCAGACCGAGCTCGACGTCGTTGAGGGCATGCAGTTCGATCGCGGCTACATCTCCCCATACTTCGTGACCAACGCGGAGAAGATGACGGCTGATCTCGACAGCCCGTACATCCTTATCCACGAGAAGAAGCTGTCTTCCCTGCAGCCGATCCTGCCGCTGCTCGAGTCCGTCGTGCAGTCCGGCCGTCCGCTGGTCATCATCGCGGAAGACGTCGATGGCGAGGCTCTGGCAACGCTGGTCGTCAACAAGCTGCGTGGTGGTCTGAAGATCGCTGCCGTGAAGGCTCCGGGCTTCGGCGATCGCCGCAAGGCCATGCTGGAAGACATCGCCATCCTCACCGGTGGTCAGGTCATCAGCGAAGACCTCGGCATCAAGCTTGAGAACGTCACGCTGCCGATGCTCGGCACGGCGAAGAAGGTGCACATCTCGAAAGAGAACACCACAATCGTTGAGGGCGCTGGTAACCCGGACGACATCAAGGGTCGTTGCAACCAGATCCGCGCTCAGGTCGAGGAAACAACCTCTGACTACGACCGTGAGAAGCTGCAGGAGCGTCTTGCGAAGCTCGCCGGTGGCGTTGCTGTCATCCGCGTCGGTGGTTCCACCGAAATTGAGGTGAAAGAGCGCAAGGACCGCGTTGACGATGCGCTGCACGCAACCCGCGCTGCTGTTGAAGAAGGCATCGTTCCGGGCGGCGGCACGGCTCTGGCCCGCGCTTCCACGGCTCTCGGCCACCTGCACTACCACAACGAAGATCAGAAGGTCGGCGGCGAAATCATCCGCAAGGCTCTTCAGGCTCCGCTGCGTCAGATCGCGCACAATGCAGGTGAAGACGGCGCTGTCATCGCAGGCAAGGTTCTGGAAAACAGCACCTACACCTTCGGTTTCGACGCACAGGCTGGTGAGTACAAGGACCTCGTCGAGGCCGGTATCATCGACCCGATGAAGGTTGTCCGTACGGCTCTGCAGGACGCGGCTTCAGTTGCCGGTCTGCTGATCACCACGGAAGCCATGGTCGCCGAGCGTCCGGAGAAGAAAGCTCCGCCGATGCCGGGTGGCGGTGGAATGGGTGGCATGGGCGATATGGATTTCTGATCCACTCGTTCAGACACTGGTTTCCGGAAGAGGGAGAGCGGTTTTCGCTCTCCCTTTTTCTTTGGTCCGATAAAAGAAATCTGAAGCCGCATGACAGTGAATTTCAGATGTTCTTCCTGTCGACCGCATGTATGTGATTGAACGAAGATCAGATGGGCCATCACGGTTATGAAAACCGATCTGACGCGTATTTGATTAAAAAGCAGGAATTCTGTTCGAGGTAAGAGACTGAGGTTTTACTTGCCGATTTCGGTATCGCTGCAACCAGTGCTTCTGCAGTTTCTTTCCTGTTCTTTCAGAAAGCTAAGACGCTCCTGGGTCATGTTGATGGCACATGACAGGTTGACATAATAGCCATTCGGCTTTGCAAAACTGCAAGCTTCATCACGATTCTTGATCCACGCCAGTTGTCCCTGCTTGAGCTTGTTCTGCTGGTCGGTATTCAGGAGTTTGCGAAGCGTGCCATATTGCGCGTTGATATCGCGGTCTGTCTGCGAAAACTCGTTGCTTGCACAGTAAACCTGATCGAAGGCATTCCGGGGCGTGGCGCAGCCTGCGGCAAGGGCGCTGACCGTCGGCAGAAAGCCGGATATCAAGCCAACCGCAATCCAGTTATATTTCATGGCATTGCTCTTTCCTGGGGTGATGTGTGGAAAAGGTGAATAAATAGTTCTGTTTTTCTTTAAATACAGACAGAACTCCCAGTTTATAAGATGAGAGGCGCTGTATTGCCAGTAATATCTGTTTTCTCTCGAATGCAAACAGAGCACTGAGCAAAGCATGACGACCTTGATCCCGTGCAGGATTTTCTTCTGTTTGTGCGGATGAAGGAAAAATCGGCGAACGGATTCCTGATGCCGTTGAACGATTTATCTTGGGGAGTGTCTGGAGATAACCTCGGCCCTTATTGCCACTGTTCGGTCACCGGATAATCTCAGGTGCCACCGATAACGCTGGCAAGTCGGTCAGGATGTTCTGTCACCACAATGTCCACCGGCTCATCCAGAAGTTTTCGGGTGGCGGTGACGTTGTTGGCGGGATCGGGACTGGAAGCGATGACGGCGTCAGCGTCACGATGCGCCGACTCAAAAAGTGAGGACGAGGCGTTGGCGGGCAGATAAAGCGCGTAAGGATGCCGTCCTGCCAACTGTTTTGCCAGATGCGCGTCCCGAGCGGACTGAACCGGCATTGCGACGACGACCGAGCGGTCGGCCGCCAGGGCGTCATGAGCGCTGGCAAGGTCATGCGCCATCAGGACGGCCCTTTTCCTCATCCCCGTTGCCCTCAGCTCCTTCACCACTTCAGAAGCGGGGATGTCGTGGATCGACAGCATGACCAGTTCGTGTCGTCTGTAGGAAAGCTTCAGCGCATCGTGCAGCGGAAGAGACGTGCTGCCGGCGATCGCCAGTTTGCCGCCTTCATTCCGGGTCACTTCCAGAGCCACCATTGTTGGCAGATCATTGGTATCGAGAATGTCCGGGGTCGGCACGGGCAGTCTGGCCAGCAGCGTGTCAGTCCGGGAGGCCTCCACCGTCGGGGAAGGCAGGGTGGTCGTAGCCGCCTTTCCACTCGCGCAGATGACCAGTCCATGATGGATACGGGTCAGCAGCGCGTCTGCATGGGAGTCACGCCACATCAGGCCACCACCGGCAATGGTGATGACTGACAGCGCGACCAGAATATTCCGGCGGCAGGAACGGGTCAGGAAAGACTCTTTCCGTTTCTGGTCTTCAAGAGAGTCCTGTCTATCAGGCTCAGGCATGAGCCTCTTCCTTCTTGCGCTCGCCAGCCATGGCGGCGGCCCTGTCG
Organism: Acetobacter sp.; assembly: GCF_022483985.1. Taxonomy (NCBI): domain Bacteria; kingdom Pseudomonadati; phylum Pseudomonadota; class Alphaproteobacteria; order Acetobacterales; family Acetobacteraceae; genus Acetobacter; species Acetobacter sp. The sequence continues at coordinate 815,711 of NZ_JAKVME010000001.1, forward strand.
AGATCGACAGACAGCACGCGGCTCACACCGCGTTCCTGCATGGTCACGCCGTAGAGCCGATCCATGTGAGCCATTGTAAGCTGATGATGTGTCACCACGAGAAAGCGTGTTCCTGCTTCGTTGACCATATCGCCCAGCAGCGCGCAGAAGCGGCCGACATTGGCGTCATCAAGTGGAGCATCGACTTCGTCCAGTACGCAGATCGGAGCCGGGTTACAGCGGAAGACCGCAAAAATCAGGGACAGAGCCGTCAGAGCCTGTTCACCGCCGGAGAGGAGCGACAGGGTGGCAAGCTTCTTGCCGGGAGGCTGGGCGTAGATTTCCAAGCCAGCTTGCAACGGATCATCGCTGCCGACAAGACCCAGATGAGCGCGTCCACCACCGAACATGCGCGAAAACAGAGACTGGAAGTGGTGATCGACCTGCGTGAAGACCGCCATCAGGCGCTCACGTCCTTCCTTGTTGAGGCTCCCGATCGACCCGCGCAGACGCGCGATGGCGGCCTCGATTTCGCCATGCTCGCGCCGGATGACCTCAATCTGCTGCTCTGCCTCCTGAGCCTCGATATCGGCGCGCAGATTGACCGGACCAAGTTCTTCCCGCTCACGGGTCAGGCGGGAAATCTTGCGGCGCAGTCCTGTTTCCGCAGACTCCGTGAGATCGCCGACCGGCGCTGTGGGAGGATCAGGCGTCTCGGCGAGCAACTGATCGAGAATGGCCTGAGCCTGCTCGCTCTTGCCCTCGCTTCTGAGCAGATTTTCCCGGGCGGTCGCCAGTCCACCTTCAGTCTGTCGCCGTGATTCCTGTGCGTCCTTCAACCGGCTCTCGGCTGCTTCTCTCGCGGCGTTCGCGGCCGAAAAACTCTCTTCCGCTCCAGACAGGGCGGCTGCCGTCCGTTCACGAAGCTGCCGTGCCTCATCGGGAAGAGCCGTCAGGGTCTGATGATCCACAGTGACCGCGTCAAAGCGAAGCTGCGCTTCCGTCAGTTGTTCTTCGGCTGTCGCAGCCCGGACGGTCCACTCCGACAAGGAGTCCCGAAGTGCGGCATCCCGGCTGGTCAGGCTGCCGATCTCAGCGACAAGAGCGGCGCGTGCTTCACGGCCTGTCTGCTCTTCTCGACGTAGCTCAGAAATCTTTTCACGTAATGTTTCAATCGGGTCCGAATCCTGAGCGTCGAGCACTGTCGCCGCACAAGCCGCTTCAGCGGACTCGAGAGTTGCGGCTGCTTCGAGCAGTTCGACTCCAAGGGCCGCCAGACGCGGTTCCGTGGCGGACAGACGGGAGCGCGCTTCCAACGCCTTTTCCTGCATGGTCCGATGAACGGCTTCGAGCCGGGTCATTTCCTGACTGGCTGCTTCAAGTCCTGCACGGGTGGCAATGGCGGCCTGTTCCGCCTCCTGAGCCGTTGTCTCTGCATTTTTCAGGGCAGTGGCCGCAGATGCCGGGTCAGACGACGCTTCCAGAGCCAGACGGGCCGCTTCAACGGTTTCCTCGGCCTTGCTCCGTTCGGAATCGAGGCGGACCAGTTCGGGCAGCATGGTGCCCAGCCGGGATTCGGCGTTTCCGTGTCGGGTTTCGGTTTCCTGCTGCGCCCGTCGCGCCTGCTCGAAGGCGGCCTCCGTCTTGCGACGGCTTTCTCTTGCAGCCGCTTCCGTCTGTATCGCCTTCTGGTCGCGGGTTCTGGCCTCTTCATGGGCTGCCCGCAGCACTTCCGGTGCAGGGAGGGCTGTCTGAGTGGCCTGTGCATCCGTGACAGCCTGCTTCGCCGCGGCGAGAGCCTGTGTCGCCCGTTCACATTGCGGACGCACGGCATCAAGTCTGGCGCGGGCGGCAGCGTGGCGGCGGGAGGTCTCTGCTTCCGCTGTCCGCACTTTCCCGAGAGCCCCTTCGATCGCAGCACGGGTCATGCGGGCCGTGCGGACGGCTTCGTTCGTTCGGGTGCGCGCCTGAGCGGTCTCGGACGCTCTCTGTTCAGTGGCCGGGAGGTCGGCGCTTTTCTCGTCGAAACGAAACTGTGTTTCTTTCAGGATACGACGCTGCGCCAGCCTCTGCGCCGCAGCGCTCGGCTGACCGGCGGCGATGCGGTAGCCATCCCAGCGCCAGAACGCGCCGTCACGCGTGACGAGCGACTGTCCCGCCTGTAGCGACGGGACGAGCGAATCGCCATCAGCCACGCTTGCCACCAGTCCGGCCTGTCCAAGAGCGCGGGTGAGGGTAGGCGGCACTGAAGCCAGCAAGGAGGCGAGCGGCGTTGCTTCGGGTGGCAATGCTGGCGCTGAAGTCAGCGGCCCCAGCGCCGACCATGAACGGGACGCATCCGGCGCGACAGTGGAATCCGGCGCGTCCAGTCCTTCAGCCAGTACCGTCGCAATGGCGATTTCCATCCCGTCAGGAATATCCAGTTGCCCTGAAATCGGGGCGGCAGAATCTTCTTCATCAGCGCCGAGAGCCTGTGACAGCCCTTCGATCTGCGCTTTCAGACGGGTCAGTTCGGCTTTCAGAGTTCCGAGTGCGGTCTCGGCCTGCTGTGCGTCTGTCTCGGCCTGAGTGGCGGCTTCTTCCGCGTTTGCAAGACCCAGTTCCGCATCGTTCAGGCGCTTCTCCTCCGCCGCGCGCGCATTCTGGGCCTGTTCCAGAACGGCATCCGGAACGGCGTTCTGTTCAGCCGTCGCCAGTTCCCGGGCAAAGGTCGCAGCTTCCTGTTCGGCGCGCCGAAGGGCGGCTTCGGCTGACTGAACGGCCGCAGCTACCGAGGCGCGGGTGGTGTTGTCTTCTTGCATACGCCCACGGGCTTCGACCAGCGCGGCGGAAGCAGCGGCTCTCTCGGTTTCAGCGGCTTCCAGTGCGGTGACGGCCTGTGTCCGGGCGACTTCCGCATCGGTCACAGCCTGAGCCAGCGCGCTCCGTTGCGTGTCCGGGATCAGTTCACGCTCTGTCTGCTCCTTGCGCTGCGCCAGCGCATCCCGGTCCTTGCGAAGACCATTGAGAGTAGCCGTTGCCGTTGCGAAGGCCTTCTCACATTCGATGTGCCGGGTTCTTGTCGTTTCCGCAGCGTTACGCGCGATGGAAAGGGCAACCTGCGCTTCGGAGCGTTTCTGGCTGGCTGCATCCGCTTCTTCACGGCTGCGCGCCAGAGTTGTGGCGGCCTGCTGCACGGAAGCCTCCGCTTCCGCCAGCACATCCTGCGCCGGCAGTTCCGCCTGCAATGCCTCGATCTGCCGCTTCAGAGCATCATGGTCTTCGGCGAGACGGGTATGGCGCAGGGTCGCGGATTCAAGCGCCGCCTGAGCCTGCTCCGACCGTGTGCGTGCCGCTGTGGCTTCGGCCATCAGGCGTTCCAGCGTTTCAGAAGCCTCCTGCAAAGCCGCCTGAATCCGAGTGAGGCCTGCCTCGGCGTCCGCCTGTCTGTCGGGCAGGCTGGTCTGGGCCGCCTGAACCGTCGCCATCTCGTCCTGAAGACGGGTCAGGGTGGCGGAGGCATCCTCCAGCCGGGAGCGGGCGGCGTCACGATCGGCTTCACTCTGCCGGAGTCGTTCCGTGGCGGCTTCCGCAGCCTGAGCGGCGCGTTGCTCTTCAAGCGCGACGCCTTCCGCCGCGACCTTCTGACGTTCCAGCGCGGTGCGGGCGAGTTCCGCGGCTTCACGAATGGCAGGGAGCGCCTTGTCGGCCTCGTAATCCGCGAGGACGGCGGTTTCGGAGGCTTCCTCAGCGGCAATCAGAGCATTGCGAGCCTGCACTGCGGCCAGTCTGGCCCGTTCGACCTGCTGTCGGGCGCGGGCGTGCAGGAGCGCCAGCAGGGAAATTTCCGCATCGCGCAGACTGGAGGAGAGTTCCCGGTAGCGGGACGCCTGTTCGGACTGGCCGGTCAGCCCTTCCAGTCGGTTCTCCAGTTGTGTGCGGAGGTCTTCGGCACGGGTCAGATTGCTTTCGGTGGCGCGGAGCTTGAGTTCGGCTTCGTGCCGTCGTGCATGCAGGCCAGTGATGCCTGCCGCTTCTTCCAGAATGGTGCGCCGCTCTTCGGGGCGTGCGCCGACCAGCATGGCCACACGGCCCTGACTGACCATGGCCGACGAACGTGCGCCGGAAGCGAGATCGGCGAACAGGGTTTGCACGTCGCGGGCGCGGATAGCTTTGCTATTCAGGCGGTAGTCGCTGCCAGAGCCGCGTTCGGCGCGACGGGACACTTCCAGATCGTCCTGTTCGGCGAACGGTCCGGGACCAAGCCCCTTGGCGTTTTCCAGAACGAGGGTGACTTCCGCAAGGTTGCGTGCGGGGCGGCTGGTCGTTCCGGCGAAGATGAGATCGTCCATCTCGCCGCCACGCAGCGAGCGGGCGGAGCTTTCACCCATCGCCCAGCGGAGCGCTTCCACGACATTGGATTTGCCGCAGCCGTTCGGCCCGACGATCCCGGTCAGACCGGGGAGGATGTCCACGGAGACCGGATCGGCGAAGCTTTTGAAGCCCGCGATGCGAAGCTGGACGAAGCGTGCGCTCATCCAGTCACCACGGCGGATATGAAGGTGTCAGACACGGTGAGTTTGGCGTCCGTCGTCAGGCTGTCAGCCCGGTCGGGGCCTCAGCCGCCTGCCGCGATGACTTTTTTCTCGAACGCATCGTAGGTCAGTTCACCCTGACGATAGACTTCGTCGTTGAAGCGGAAGGTCGGCGTGCTGTCGATCTTGTAGTCTTTCTCGGCGCGGGTCTGTTCGGCGAGGATGGCGTTCTGGAAAGCGACGTCATTGACGGCTGTGTCGAACTCGGCTGGTGACATGCCCGCAAGACCGGCCATCTTGCGGAGCTGCTCTTCCGGATTGACGTTCTCACCATAGGCCCAGCGGTCGAGGTTGGAGAACAGCGATGTCATGAACGGCTCATAACGCTCAAGCGGCAGGCTACGGGCGACCTGTGTGGCCATCAGTGCCGTGCGATCAAGCGGGAAGTCGCAGAAAACATAGCGGATACGGCCTGTGTCGATCAGCTTCTTGCGAATTTCCGGGAACACATCCAGTTCGAACCGGGCGCAGTGCGGGCAGGTGAAGGAGAACCATTCCTCAACCACCACCTTGGCGTTCGGGTTGCCGAAGGCGCGTGGAGCCATACGAGGGTCCGTCGTGTTGGCGGCCATCGCCCGACCGAGCAGATTCGGGGCGAATGTGGCCGGAACGGCGAGTGCAAGCAGGGCACGGCGTGTAAGCGACATGACATGGAACTCCGCAAAAACAGGGCCACTTGAGAAAACTGCCGGAGGTCATGACCGGTCTGACAGGAGAACGTCAAGTCCACAAAAGGTATCAGTGGTCCGGAAATATTACAAAGTGTTGTCGTTGTTCTGGTTTCTGCCGCAATTATGAGTCACTCTCGGAGAGTTGGTTCTACCGAGCGGAACCTCATTCTTGAAATGGCGCTGCAATGAAAAAACTTCTCTCTCTTTCCCTCGCGGCTGTGATGGCTGTCGGTGTGGTTCCGGTCGCGCATGCCGAACCCGGTGGCTGCATCAAGTATGGCGCTGCTGGTGCCGTGGGTGGTCATGTTGCCAATCATCATGGCGTGCTGGGCGCTCTGGGCGGTTGTGTGACCGGCATGTATGTGCGTCACCGTTATCGTAAGGAAGCCCGCGCCAAGGCTGTGCTTTACGACAAGGAACATCCGGGCGCGAAAGGCACCTACGCCGAGAAGGCCACGGCTTATGATGTCGAACATTCAACCCAGCCGGGCGCAATGAACCCCACAACCGCTGTGCCGCAGGTCAATGCGCCGCAGACCAATGGCCCTGTTCCGCAGGGGCAGCCTGGGCCCGATACGACTCACATGTGATTCCGTTCCGTGTGGTGGCTTCGGCTGCCACACGGACGCAGTTTCAGAGAGAGTCCGGTGTGCGGATGGCGTGCCGGTGTCCGTTCGGATCGCTGACCTCGACCAGAGAGGGCTCAAGATAGTCCGGTCCCAGCGGCACCTTCCCGTATCCGCCTGGAATATCCAGCACGTATGTCGGCCAGGCCAGTCCGGTTACGCGCCCCCGTAACCCCGCGAGAAGTCGGCGACCTTCCTCAATGGGCACATGAAAGCGTGCCGTGCCGGGAGCGGGGTCGAGCTGATGCAGATAGTAGGGTTTCATCCTGCTCTCGACCATGGCCCGGAACAGTCCTTCCAGAGCGTTTTCGCTGTCATTGACGCCGCGCAGAAGAACGGACTGGCCCAGAACGGGAATGCCTCGGCGCAGAATTCGTTTCAGTGCCTCACGCCCGGCAAGACTGAATTCGCGCGCATGATTGGCGTGAACGACCAGCCAGACCGCCTTGTCCGCATCCATCGCATCCAGAAGCGCTTCGGTGATTTTCTCCGGCGCGGCAAGCGGCACGCGACTGTGAATCCGCAGGGTTGTGACGTGCGGTATGGCGGCCAGTTCGCTCATGATATGCCCAAGCCGCCTTGGCGAGAGCATCAGCGGATCACCACCTGTCAGAATCACCTCACGAATGGCGGTGTTTTCACGCAGCCAGTTGAACGCGGTCTCAAGGGCGGCTTCGTCGAGCAGTCCTCCGTCCGGTCCCACATGTTCGCGCCGGAAACAGAAGCGGCAGTAAAGAGGGCAGATCAGTAGCGGTTTCAGCAGGGCGCGGTCGGCATAGCGATGAACGATGCCGGGAACCGGTGAGAGTGCATCGTCTCCAATCGGGTCGGCGAGTTCATGAGGGGCTGTATGGAGTTCGTTCGGTGAGGGGATGACCTGCACGCCGATCGGATCGTCCGGTGTCTCGATCAGTTTCAGGAAGGCTGGCGGAATTGCCGTCGCATACTGTTCCGCAACACGGGCGATGGCGGGCAGTTGCTCGTGCCCTACAAGACCAGCCCCGACCAGTTCCTCGGGGGAGCGGAGCGTGCCGGCAGTAGAGAGATGTGTCCCATGGCGAGCGATGGGAGAAGCTGACGAGGACATGGGCGCGCTTCTAATGGGTTTGTCTGTGTTTGGGCAATGTCGGGCAGGAAGGAGCAGGAAACGGGGCGTGCCGACGATCGCCTTGCCTGATAGGATTGCACGGTTCTCGCAGAGAGGCATGTTGAAAACGGGGAGCTTCAGGATGAAAACGGATGGCGCAAAGGGCGGTATTGAACAGATAGCGGAACGTCTGCCTCTGCTGCGTCGCCGTTCGCTGATGGTGCAGGGTTTGCGGGCTTTCTTTGATGCCCGGGGCTATCTCGAAGTCGAGACGCCCTATGCGGTGCCTGTTCCCGGTGAGGAAGTGCATCTGCATGTGTTCGCCACGGAACGGGAAGCTCCGACTGGCGAGCGGGTGCCGCTTTTCCTGCACACAAGTCCCGAATTTGCGATGAAACGGATCGTCGCCGCGACGGGGCTGAAAATTTTCCAGTTGGCCCGCGTCTGGCGGAATGGCGAGGGAAGCGCGCTACATTCGCCTGAATTCACCATGCTGGAATGGTACCGGCCGGGGGCCGGTCTTGAAGATCTGATGGATGAGACGGAACTGCTGGTCCGCACCATGCTCCCTCCAGTCGTCCAGCGAGACGGGTATGCGATCCCGATTGAAGAGCCCTTTGAAAGGCTGACAGTCGCGGAAGCCTTCCAGCGTCATGTCGGAGCGGATGTTCTGGCCACAGCGGATGACGCGGAAGCTCTGGCCGAGCAGGCGGGTGTTGTCCTGAGAGCGGGTGAAGAATGGGAGGACCTTTTCTTTCGGCTGCTTCTGGAGCGTGTGGAGCCTGTGATCGGACGGAACAGGCCGACCTTTCTCACGCACTGGCCCGCCAGTCAGGCGGCGCTGGCGCGCCGGTGTCCGGCGGACCCGCGTGTGGCGCTCCGATTCGAGCTGTATATCGGCGGCATTGAACTGGCGAATGCTTTTGAGGAACTGTCCGACGCCAGCGAGCAGAGGGCGCGTTTCGAAAACGATCGTCACAGGCGGGCGTTGCTGTATCCTGAGCGTCCGGACTGGCGGATGGATGAAAATCTGCTGGCGGCCCTGCCTCATCTGCCGCCCACATCCGGTATTGCGCTCGGGTTTGACCGGCTGGTGATGCTGGCCACGGGTGCGCCACGTCTGTCAGATATCTTGTGGCTGGAGTGATTTCGCGCCAGCATCCTGTCCGATCACTGTCGTCATCCTCTCCGGCCTGACCATGCAGGAGAAACAATTAGGGGAATTTGTCATGAGCATCAGGCGTAACGGGCCATTTCTGGCGCTCGCTTCCTTAACTCTGATTTCTCTGACGGCCTGCTCTGGCCCTACAAAGGAGCAGCGTCGTCAGCTTGACGCCCTTGTAGGCAAGACGGAAGTGGACGTCGTGCGCGCCTTCGGCGTGCCGACACGGACCTTCATGGCCAATAATCACCTGTTCCTCGCCTACATAGACAACGAGACCCAGTACTACCCGGGCAGCATGGGTTGGGGCTGGGGTTGGGGCGGTCCTGGCTGGGGACCCGGCTGGGGCTGGGGCGGCATGGGAGGATGGGGTGGCATGGGCGGCTGGGGTATGGGTATGGGCGGCGGTTTTCCGCCCAGCTATTACAACTCCGTCTGTCAGACCACGTTTGAGCTGTCTGACGGACTGGTTCGCGGCTGGACCATGCGGGGAGACGGTTGCTGATCGTCTCCACTTTCCAGAGGCCTGAAAAAAGAAGTAATCCTCCTTTGCGGTCTGGCAGGGATTTACAGATACGAAACCCGGACCCCATAGAGAGTAAAAGAACAGCACCCGCCGGGGCGGGGGCACGGGATTTGGAACGGGGATTCAGTATGCGGCCAGAGCGGGCAGTGCAGTGGAGCGCGGCAGGCGCTGCTATGGTAATGGCGCTGTCCGTCGGAGGATGCCAGAGCAATGCACGGCAGGATTCCTACAAGCAGGTAGGCAGCGTCTGCTCGTTCATGGCGCCGACAGTGTCCGGCACCAGAAACTACACACCGGCCAGCGACAAAGAGGCGCCGGACAGCCGGATTGCCTATGCCGACCCGGAAACGCCGATCTATTGTGACCGTCCCATCTCGGAGGCTGTTTCACAGGCGATCGAACTGGCGAACTATGCTCAGGCGCTGCACGTTTCCGGCTATTTCGCAGTCTTGCAGCAGGCTGGACCCTACACGGTCTTCGCCATTCCGAACGAGCCTCTGGCGCACTATTCGGCGCAGTTCCGGAACGGGTTGCTTGACCCGGCCAACCAGTCAGCCCTGAAAGCTCTGATTTCTTACACAATCGTTCCGGGAAAGTGGCCCGTGGCGAAGATCAAGAACCGTCTCGCCAAATCGCCGACGCATGCCTTCAGCCTGAAGACACTTGCCGGAATTCCGCTGACCTTTTCGCTGGATGCAACCTCCGGTCAGCCTTTGATCAGTAACGCTTCGGGTGCGAGCAATCATCTCTGGGTGACAGGCGTGCCCCAGTCCAATGGCGTTCTGTATTTTACGCAGTCAACGCTTGCTCCTGTCTTTCCGGCCCAGCCCGTCGTTCAACCTGCCGCCTCCAAAGGCGTCGTTGCGACACCGTTGCCTGCGACACACTGAGTTCAGTCAGACTGGTCCGACGTGTGAATAATGCACGTCGGCTTCGGACGTTCAGAGAACCGGGTAGGCACCTCCACTTTCCATTTCGAGGTCGCGTAACCAGCCAGTGACCGGATGGGCCTGACTGTGCGGAAGATTGTTAGAGCGGTATCCGTTCAGGCTGGATCACGGGTGTCGTTCTCAAGAATCTCTCTGTCAGGTGTCCATTGAATGGTCCTGCATGAAAACTATTTTTATTTTTATTATCAATATAATACATGAAAAACCTGACCGTGTTTCTTCGGTCAGGCAGCGTCGGAGCACGGAAATTTTTCGTGTAACAAATGACGCACCATCCGGATAACATGACACGTGTTACCCGGATGGTGGTTAGCAGTTCCTGCTGGTCAGGCGCTTACAGCGGCCTCAATTCCGGCACGCACGGCGTTGAGTGCCGCATCGGCTGCGCCGACATCCGGCCCACCTGCCTGCGCCATATCCCGACGTCCACCGCCACCCTTGCCGCCAAGAGCCTCGCTTGCCGCCTTGACGAGGGAGACGGCGTCAATCCCTTCTGGCAGGGCCGGGCTGACGGACACCACGACGCTGGCTTTTCCATCAGCCGTTGAAACAAGGGCGACGACACCTTCGCCAATCTGCTTGCCGATCGTGTCGGCCAGTCCCTTGAGTTCCTTCGCCGGGGTTTCTCCGACATTGCGGCCCGCAAAAGAAATGCCTGCTATGGTCTCGACCTTGGTTGCATTGCTTCCACCGGCCGCCAGCTTGCGCTGAAGGTCGGAGATTTTCCGCTCCATGATCTTCCGTTCGTCGAGAAGTGTGGCGAGGCGCTCTGGCGCTTCGGTCATGGTCACTTTCAGCATCGCGGCAATCTGCGAAAGACGCTCTTCGTTGGCCACAGCCGCAGCTTCGGCAGCGGAGCCAGCTACGGCCTCGATCCGTCGGACGCCTGCCGAAACACCGGTTTCCGAGGAAATCCGGAACAGGCCGATATCGCCCGTGCGACTGACATGCGTTCCGCCGCATAGCTCGACTGACCACGCAGGCTTGCTGCCGTCAGCATCCCTGCCGCCCATGGAGACGACGCGAACTTCCTCGCCATATTTTTCACCGAACAGAGCCATCGCCCCTTCGGCCGAAGCCTCATCCGGCGTCATGATGCGGGTCGTGACGGCCGTGTTCCCTCGGATACGGGCGTTCACTTCAGCCTCGATCTCGTTCAGTTCCTCGCGGGTGATCGGGCGTGGCTGGCTGACATCGAAACGCAGGCGGTCCGGTGTGTTGAGGCTGCCTTTCTGCATGACATGATCGCCCAGACGACGACGCATCGCTTCATGCAGGAGATGAGTTGCGGAATGATGTGCACGGATGGCGGAGCGGCGGGCGTGATCGACCTTCGCGGTGACGGCCATACCGGTCTTCAGGGTGCCTTCCGTGACGGTGCCATAATGCACCAGCAGGTCACCAAGCTTTTTCTGGGTGTCCGAGATGGCCACCTTTACGCCTGATGCTTCGATCTCACCGGTATCGCCAACCTGTCCGCCACTTTCGCCATAGAAAGGGGTCTGGTTGAGAAGGATCGCAACCTCGGTGCCCGGTCCGGCGGTTTCAACGCTGACGCCAGCCGAAGCAATAAGCTGTATCTCCGCCTGAGCCGTTTCCGTGCTGTAGCCAAGGAATTCAGTCGCGCCGAACCTGTCGCGCGCCTCGAACCAGACGGTCTCGACGGCGGTGTCGCCCGAACCGGACCATGCGGCACGGGCACGATCCCGCTGCACCTTCATGGCGGCTTCAAAGCCCGGAACGTCCACCAGATGACCACTTGAACGCAGAGCATCCTGCGTCAGATCGAGCGGGAAACCGAACGTATCGTACAGCTTGAAGGCCACATCGCCCGGCAGGGCACCACCCGCTGACAGTTTGTCCGTTTCTTCCGTCAGGAGCGACAGTCCGCGACCGAGCATCGCCTTGAAGCGCTCTTCTTCGCCGCGCATCGTTTCACGGATCAGGGCTTCCGCCTGAGTGAGTTCAGGATAGGCCGCGCCCATCTGCTGAATCAGGGCAGGGAGCAGCTTGTAGAAGACCGGCTCGGACGTGCCCATCATGTGCAGATGGCGCATGGCGCGACGCATGATGCGACGCAGCACATAGCCGCGACCATCCTTGGATGGAAGGATGCCGTCGGAGATCAGGAAGGCTGTGGAGCGCAGATGGTCGGCGACGATACGGTGGCTCGCCCTGAACGGGCCGTCCGCGTCCTGCGATGTCACCTCGGCGGAGGCGAGGATCAGGGAACGGAAAGTATCGGTGTCATAGTTGTCGCGCTTGCCCTGCATGATGGCGGCGAAGCGTTCGAGACCCATGCCCGTATCAATCGAAGGGCGGGGAAGCGGCGTGCGCGTTCCCGGTGGGTCCTCGAAGAACTGCATGAACACGAGGTTCCAGATTTCTACGAAGCGATCTCCATCCTCGTCAGGAGAACCCGGAGGACCACCGAATACATCGGGACCGTGATCATAGAAGATTTCCGAGCAGGGACCGCAGGGACCGACGTCGCCCATGCGCCAGAAATTGTCCGAAGTCGAGATACGGATGATGCGGTCATCGGTCAGACCGGCAATCTTACGCCACAGTCCCGCCGCTTCCTCGTCTTCCGAATAGACCGTGACGAGGAGTTTCTCTTTCGATAGTCCGAAATCCTTCGTGATCAGATTCCAGGCCAGTTCAATAGCACCGGGCTTGAAATAATTCCCGAAAGAGAAGTTTCCCATCATCTCGAAGAAAGTGTGATGCCGGGCTGTGTAGCCGACATTGTCGAGATCGTTATGTTTGCCGCCAGCCCGTACAACCTTCTGCGCGGTTGTGGCGCGCGCGTAGGGGCGGGTTTCCTGACCGGTAAAGACGTTCTTGAACTGCACCATTCCGGCATTGGTGAACAGCAGCGTCGGGTCATTACTGGGAACCAGTGATGACGAGGGGACGATCTGATGGTCGTTGGACGCAAAATAATCCAGAAAAGCGGAGCGGATTTCATTTGTTGTTGGCATGGTGCGGAAGAGCGTCCTGTGGCGGCTGCCGTCTGTCAGCGACAGCCGGTAAGCAAGAAAGATATCTGAGGCACGATATTAGCGCAGTCGGTGCCAGCAGGGAAAGGTGGCTAGGAGTGATGACAGGACGATGGTGACTCATCATCCGGGCATTGTGGGAGTTCTGCATCAGCCATGCCGGCTGAGATTTCCGCGAGATCCATGACAGATTTTGGAGGTCTTTCGCGGAAGACAAGCCTTTCGCTCAGCTTGAAATTGGCTGTCATGCCAGCAAGCGCGCCTGCTGCGAGAGCTACGACCGGATGGTGCACACAGAAGGGCGAGAGAAAGAACAGGACGTAAACCGTGCCGCGATTCAGCAGAAAGCCCAGACTGTTGGCGGAGAGAAAACGCAGCCACTGGAGAACCGGATGGTCGTGCCTCCCAACATCGCCGAACGTCCAGAATCGATTGATGGCCCAGTTGAGACTGGCGGCTACGAAATAAGCGGCGAGGGTGGCTGCGTTCAGCCCGATGAAATCCCTTAATCCATAGACGGTGCCTGTATCCCAGAGAAAGCCCAGACTGCCGACCACTGCGAATCTGAAAAGACGCAGGACAGAAGACTTCCGGTCAGCCATGGATGGTTCCTGAGCAATAAACATAAAAAAAGGGCGCCTCGAAAGGCGCCCTTCTTCGTAGCGTTTCCTGAAAGATCCGGAAAGCGGATCAGTGCAGGATGATTTCCACGCGACGGTTCTGAGGCTCGCGAGTGTTCGGGCCTGTCGGAACCAGCGGGTGAGCTTCGCCGTAACCATGGATGTCGATGGCGGAAGCAGGAACGCCGTCACGGATCAGCTCAGCCTTGACGCCGTTTGCACGACGGAGGGAGAGACCCATGTTGTACTTCGCACCAGCAGCGCCGCCACGAGCCGACGAGTTGTCGGTGTAGCCGTTGACTTCGATGCGCGTCGTCTGAACGTGCGTGGAAGCCTGAGCGGCCTCAGCGACGATCTGGCGAGCGCGTGCCGTCAGGTTGGACTTATCCCAGTCGAAGAAGACGAGGTAAGTGCGAGCTGCCTGCGGAGGCGGGGGAGCCACGACGGGCACCGGCGGCGGAGCCGGAGGAGCCGTATCGAACGCATAGCGCAGACCGACGATGAACTGGTGGTTGAAGCGATGATCGAAGCTGGTGTTGCCGCTGCCGATCTTCGCGCCGCCAGGAGCATACGCTGTGGTCTTGAACGCGCCGTCAGAGAAAGTCTGACCGATCATGCGGTATTCGGTTGTGACCTGCAGACCCGGAACGCCCGTGTCGTAGGATGCACCAACGATACCCTGATACGCGAAGCTGCCGTTCGTGCCGCCGAGACGTGAACGTGAGCCGTTGGCAAAGTTCGAGTCAGTCGGGTTGTAGTGCTGCCACAGGTAACCTGCACCGACACCGACGAACGGTGTGACAGGCGCATCGATACCGAACTGCTTCAGGTCGATGTCATACAGGACGTTGACGAGGCCACCATAGGACTGGTCGCTGCCACGCGTCTTGTTGTTGGCGACGCCGGCGCCGTTGCGGTGGTTGATTTCGGAGTAGTTGTAAACACCCTCGACCTCAACGCGCAGACCGTTGCCGAAGCCCCAGCCGAATGCACCAAAGCCGGTAAAGCCGTTCTGGTGACGGTACTTGGAGCTGACGGTGCTCTGTGAACCCGGATCCCATGTGCTGGCATGCTGGGTCTGTGTCAGGTCATAACCACCGCCGATATTGACGTACGGGCCGGTGATCGTTGTTGCGGAAGCAGCAACCGGTGCTGCTGCCATCAGTGTGGTTGCGAGTAACGCACTGCGGAGACGCATTTTTTCGTCCTCATTTATCAACTGTTTGGGCTGGACCGATGAAATGCGGTCCCTTGCCCCTACAGGCTGTCTAAAAGCCCTATAAAACGATGGGTTCCGTGAATGGAACCCATCTGATGGGGCTTTCACCCATTACACGCCATAGGCGTGATTTATTTGCAACAGTTCATGTTCGGGTCATGAACTTTCTATGTTGCAAAAGGTGTTAACCCTCTTGTTTTTCCCCAGCCAGAACGTCCGTAGATGGCTGGCTGATGATGGTTTTGTAACGACCTATGTGGCTTTTAGATGTCAGTCGCGCGAACAGCGTGTGTCTGCATCGCATCTGGCGCACATCCATCTTCCACAAGAACATCATGAACCGCCTGGGCCGGGACATCCCGACAGGTGAAGGCCTGACCGATTCCCCGGACCAGCACGAATTTGAGTCTGCCGTCATGCATCTTCTTGTCCCTTGTCATGTGGTCAAGAAGCGTACGGGCCTCAAAAGTGCGGCCAAGCTGGGAAATCCGCGCAGGCATTCCGGTTTCATCAAGATGAGCCGTCACCCTGTCGAGATCTTCCTGCGAACAGTATCCCAGACGCACGGAGATCATGAAAGCCAGCCGGAGGCCTATGGAGACCGCCTCTCCGTGCAGGAGAGTGCCGTTATAGCCCATCTCCGCCTCAAGAGCGTGACCAAACGTGTGACCGAGGTTGAGGAGTGCGCGGCCTCCTTCCGGTTTCTGTTCGAACTCATCGTCGGTCACGATGGCCGCCTTGAAGGCGCAGGCTCGCTCGACAGCCTCAGCCAGTGCGTCGGGGTCCTGTGAAATGACGGAAGCGCCATGTCGTTCACACCAGGTGAACAGATCCGCATCACCGATGAGACCAGCTTTCACAATTTCGGCATAACCGGCCCGAATCTCGCGCACAGGCAAAGTCGCCAGACTTGAAACGTCCGCCAGCACCATCGTCGGCTGATGGAAGGCGCCGAGCAGGTTCTTGCCCCAGGACGTGTTGATGCCGGTTTTGCCGCCAACAGAAGAATCAACCTGCGACAGCAATGTTGTCGGCATCTGGACGAAAGGCAGCCCGCGGAGTGTAGCGGAAGCGGCGAACCCCGCCAGATCACCGATCACGCCGCCGCCGAGAGCGATGACGGTGGTCCGCCGCTCGACCTTCTGCTCCAGCATGGCGTCCGTGACGCGCTGGAACTCACTCAGCGATTTCGACTGTTCACCCGGCGGCACGACGATTGCCTGAACGGCAAAGCCCGAATCTGTCAGGGATTCCAGCAGAGGATGGAGGTAAAGTTCAGCGACCGTCGTGTCGGAAACCACGATGACACGCTTCTGCGGCAGCATCGTCGCCAGCAGGGCGCCTGCACGCTCTATCAGGCCGGTGCCGATGACGACTTCGTAAGGATTGCGCTCAAGCCGCACCGGCAGGCGACGCGGGCGGTGATTCAGGGCCAGCGCCTCGATGACGCGGGTTGTGGCGTTGTCCACGTTGTCTTCTCCACATTGCACGATGATATCAGCCTCGGCGTAAACCGGATGACGAACCAGCATCAGCCGTTCGAGCACCTCACGCGGTTTCGGGCCGTTCAGAAGCGGCCTGTGCGTCCGGCCGCTGACCCGCTTCAGCAGCACAGGCAGGGGGCAGCGCAGCCAGACCGAGATGGCGCGCTCCCGGATGAGCGCGCGGGTCTGCTCGTTCATGAAAGCGCCGCCGCCCGTTGCGATCACGCGGGAAGGGCCGTCGATCAGCCGTTTCAGGACGCGCCGTTCGCCGTCCCGAAAGGCGTCCTCGCCATAAAGGCGGAAGACATCGTTGATTGAGCAGCCTGCCGCCCGCTCGATTTCGGCGTCGGCATCGACAAATCCGAGTCCGAGGCGCTGGGCGAGCCGACGGCCTATGGTTGATTTTCCGGCTCCCATCAGGCCGATCAGCAGGATGCTGCGACCACAGAGAGGACCAAAGCCTGTGCTGCTGCGAACCGCATCGAGATTGAGCGGGAGCGCAGGCGCGGGCTCCGGGATCGTGTCCGGAGGCGGGGAGGGAGGCAACGCAGGCATCTGCTCCGGCAGGGCTGCATTCCCCCGTTCAGGTAAGAATGGGCGTGACATGTCGGTTATCGTAACATAGAGCGGGCAAACACACGTCATCGTCGGAACGCGGCGGATATTACCGGCTGCGGGACTGAAAGAATCGAGGCTGAAATGCGCCGAATCGTCCTTATCGCAGCCGGAGCCGCTGCTGTCGTCATCTGTGGTGGAATCCTCTCTCTGGGAGTGTCGTCCGGTCCGGCGGCGACCCAGCAGATGGTTCACAAGGAACTCTCCGTGGCCAGCCTGACAGCCGCCGCGCAGCCTGCGCCCGTTTCCGTCATCCCGTCACAGGCAGCCGTCACCGCGCCTTCGGCGGCCCCTATTCCCTCACCGGCGTCGGCAGTGCCATCCGCGTCTCCGGCAGCAGCGCCGACACACTGAAGGCCACCAGTCGGCGTGCTTCGGCCGTCTGACGGAGACGCGCCGGGACGCGGGAGAGAAACGTGACTGAGGATGCAGTCGATTCGTTTCTGGAAATGCTGGCGGCTGAACGGGCGGCTGCTCCTGCGACTCTTGCGGCCTATACGCGGGATCTGGAGCATTGCAGCGCGAGTCTCGGAGCCGAAGGGGAGGCGCTGGCTACGGCTACGGCCGACGCCCTGAGGCGGTGGGTGGCTGAAATGGCGGCAGACAAGCTGGCCCGCCGCACGATTGCCCGGCGGATTTCCTGTGTCCGCCAGTTCTATCTCTTTCTTCTGAGAGAAGGGCGGCGGCAGGATAATCCTGCCAGTCAGCTTGATGCGCCGTCACCTGAGCAGACGCTTCCAAAATTCCTCACGGAAAATGAGGTTGCAGCTCTCATAGATGCTTCAGCCTCTTCACCGGACAACAGTCCGGCACAGCGCCGACGCTTGTTGCTGGGACGGGCGGCACTCGAACTGCTCTATTCTACCGGGTTGCGAATCTCGGAACTGCTGGCCTTGAGGCGGGATATGTTCCGCGAGGAAGCGCGCATGCTGATGGTGCGTGGCAAGGGAGGGCGTGAGCGTCTTGTCCCTCTGTCCGACCCGGCCCGCGATGCCGTCAGGGCGCTGTTACAGGAAGACGAGTCCCGAAAAAGCCTCTGGCTCTTCCCCGGACGCACGGCCTTGCGCCCCGTCACGCGGCAGGGATTCGACAAGATTCTCGCGGATATCGGCGCACGGGCCGGAATCGATCCCGGTCGGTTGTCGCCTCATGTGCTGCGCCATTCCTTTGCAACCCATATGCTGGCGCATGGAGCGGATCTTCGGGTGCTTCAGACGCTGCTTGGGCACGCAGATATCGCAACCACCCAGATCTATACCCATGTGCAGGCAGACCGTCTGCGGGCAGCCGTCGAATCGCATCACCCGCTGGGGAAGTCCGCCATCGGGGCGGTCGATGCAGACGGACAGAGTCCCATGCACGAAGACGCTATCGAGAAAAAACCGTAAGAAAGAGCGGGTGAGGGAAATCAGCACGCTTGGAATTGTCTGTGAGTGTGCTATCGGCGTCGACCATGCGTCAGTTTCTGGATTTTGAAAAACCGGTCGCCGAGCTTGAGACCAAGATCGATGGCCTTCGCAACACCGCCGCCGCAGCCGATGGCGGAAGTGATGGCGTCAGCATCGCCGATGAGATCGGAAAGCTTTCCGACAAGGTCGAGAAGCAGCTTCGTGCTCTCTACGCCAAGCTCACGCCGTCGCAGAAGGTGCAGGTCGCACGTCACGCGCAGCGGCCGCATACCCTTGATTACATCAAGGGGCTGATCACTGATTTCACACCGCTTGCGGGCGATCGGCAGTTTGCCGATGACAAGGCCATCGTTGGTGGCCTCGGTCGTTTCAACGGACAGTCCGTGGTCGTCATCGGGACCGAGCGGGGCTCCGATCTGGAAACCCGCCTACAGCATAATTTCGGCATGGCGCGTCCGGAAGGCTATCGTAAGGCCATTCGTCTCATGGAACTGGCCGGACGGTTCCGTCTGCCGATTCTGACTTTTGTGGACACTTCAGGCGCATGGCCCGGCATTGACGCGGAAGCCCGTGGTCAGGCGGAAGCCATTGCCCGTTCCATCGAGACTTGTCTGACTGTGCCTGTGCCACTGATTGCCACCGTGATTGGTGAGGGCGGCTCGGGTGGCGCTGTTGCTCTGGCGACGGCTGACCGCGTGCTGATGCTTGAAAACGCCATCTATTCGGTGATTTCACCGGAGGCCTGTGCGTCGATTCTCTGGCGTGACCCGAAGCAGGCCGGGACCGCCGCCGAAGCATTGCGTCTGACGGCTCAGGATCTGCGGAAGCTGGGTTTGATCGATCGGATTGTCGAAGAGCCGGTCGGAGGCGCGCAGCGTGACCCTCAGTCAATGATCGAGAAACTCGGCCAGTCGATTGCACAGGAACTCATGCCGCTTCTGAGTGAAGGCGCGGCGGCCCTTGTCGCCCAGAGACGCGAAAAGTTCCTTGCCATGGGGCGCAGCGCGCTAAGCTAGAGCAACATCCGATCAGGCGGGATCGTCTGGTCGGATAAAGGGCTCGGTAAACAATGTGTTGGGGCTATCAGCCATAAAGAAAGGCCCGGAACATCGTGTCCGGGCCTTTCTGCATTCTGGGACTCTGACAGGCCCGGATCAGGGTTTTGGTTCACCCTCTACCGGCGTCTCGCCAGCCGCTACGATCAGATCATGGATTGCCTGTGACGCCGCTTCGAGGTCGGCAAGATCGGAACCTTTCGCCACGAGAGCGACGCCACCACGTCCGTCAGGCCGCTTGAACGGGTAGGAGCCAAGATCCAGATCAGGATAACGATTCTGGACGGCTTCCAGAGCAGCGGCGATGACGCTCTCATAGATGCCAAGCGCATACCATGTTTTCGACTGGATCGGCTGCCCCCGCTTCAGCGCCGGGCTGACGGCGTGGAACATGGCCTGCATGATCGATGGCACCCCGGCCATGACATGCACGTTGCCGATGGAAAATCCCGGCGCGATGGAGGCGGTGTTCTTGATCGGCGTTGCGCCACGCGGCAGCATCGCCATCCGCTGGCGGGCTGTCGTGAACTGATCCCGGCCGTAATGGTCTTCCAGCAGGGCGGCGCTTTCAGCGTGAAGCTCAAGCGGGACGCCAAACGCCTCGGCCACGCAGGATGAGGTGATGTCGTCATGGGTCGGACCGATCCCGCCGGTCGTAAAGACCTGATCATAACGCGCCTTCATCTCGTTGACGGTGGCGATGATCGTCTCCCTTACATCAGGAATGACACGGACTTCCTTGAGCGGAGCGCCAAGATCGCCGAGTTGCGTCGCCAGAAAACGGATATTGGCGTCCTGCGTGCGCCCGGAAAGAATTTCGTTGCCGATGACGATAAGAGCTGAAGTGGGATTCATGACCGGGTATCTCGTTTTCTCATGCGCAGTAAAGACAATCGGGCGTCAGGCAGTCAAAGCAGATCACGCAGAAAGGGAATGACAGGAATATCGGCGGGCGGCATCGGATACTGATCGAGATCGCGGGCCTCCACCCAGGCAAGTTTCTGTCCTTCACGGCCTTCTGGCTGCCCCTGCCACTGTCGACACAGATAGATCGGCATCAGCAGATCGAATTTCTCGTAACTGTGAGACACGAAGGTAAAAGGCGCAAGACAGGCGGTGCTGGCGTCAATGCCGAGTTCTTCCCGCAATTCGCGGATCAGCGAGGTTTCCGGCGCTTCGCCCGGCTCCATCTTGCCGCCGGGAAATTCCCATAACCCCGCGAGCGTCTTGCCTTCCGGACGGCGGGCGAGAAGGATGCGGTTGCTCGCATCAATCAGGGCCGCAGCCACGACGAGCACGAGACGGCGGGGTTCGGCTGCCTCTTGGGGGGATGTGTCGGTGTCCGCGAGAGGCTTGTTCTCGTGAGCGGTGTCGAAGCTCTCTCTTGAGGCGCTGAACAGCAGGACATTCACATTGCCGCCTCTGGCTGTGAACACCTGAGTAGCGACGCCCGTCTGCCGGAAGCCGAGCTTGTTCAGCACGGCGACGGACGCGACGTTATCCTGTGCGACAGAAGCTTCAATCGTATCCAGAGGCAGATTGGCGAAAGCCCAGCCGCACAGCCGGTCGGACGCGAGGGTAGCGATACCCTGCCGCCAGTGTTCGCGCCCGATCCAGTAGCCCAGTGAGCCGCGGCAATGGCCGTCAGTCTGGCTCAGTGTCAGACCGATGCAGCCGATGACCACGCCAGCCTGATTTTCGACCGCAAAATGATAGGCTGTCCCGGCTTCAGCCTGCTGCACGGCGCTGGTGATCCAGCGTTCGGCGAGATCGCGGGGGTAGGGGAACGGCAGCCGGCTCAGCATCCGGATGACGTTCCAGTCATTGACCTGCGTGTGAATGGCCCCGGCATCGTCGGGGCGGAGACCTCGCAGACAGAATGTTCCAGCCATCAGCCTTGGCGGTTCGACCGGAAAAGTCACAATAGCCTCGATATTGTCAGGAAACGGAAGGGGTCACGGTGTTATCTTTGGGGTGCTTTCTGGTCCGATGACGCTTCCGCTTTGTCGATGTCGCAGGGGAAGACGCCGTTGCTTCTTCGGCAGAGCCGTCAGGATTCTGACAGTCGGGCGCTTCTGATCTGACAGCATCTGCGTCGGATTCTGACACAGGACGGGCAGTAGCCGCTACGGGCTGTTCTGCCTTTTTGCAGGAAGCTGGTGCACAGGATGCAGGCGTATCGGTCTTGCTGGTGTCGGCAGGAACGCCGCATTCAGCCAGCAGGGCGCGCAGGGTGTTGATGACCGGGAAGACCTCCACATTGTGGTCTCCCCCCAGTTCATTCCATGCTTTCTGCTCAAGTTCGACGATTTCACGGTCTTCCGCGAAAATCCGCTCGGTGAACGCGATCAGGAACGGCCACGCCAGATCAAGCAGGCCCGGAATACCGGGGCGTTTTACGGACAGAAGACCGAACGTGCGGTTCGTCAACTGGTCCTTGTCCTGCGGCGTGTAGGCGATCCACAAATCCATCACCGGGGCTTCATCACCGGTCTGGATATGCAGGGTCTGATACGGGTAGGTCGTGCGGATCGTCATGACGTCACGATCCTGATGCTTTGCCGAAGCATCCCGACGTTCGCCGAAGATCAGCGCTTCTCCGATCGGCTGCTTGCCGCCGGTGCGGGCGAAGGAATAGCGCGCCTCGACCAGGCCGGGCTCACGTTTCTGCCCCAGAAAGCGCGGGCGCATCTGGCCCATCTGCTTCATGTGCATGAACTGATGATTCATATCCATCAGGTTCTCATGCATGAAGCTGTAATGACAGCCGACTTCCCGACCAAAGCGGCGGGTCTTGTAGGCCGGATCATCCACACGGGCGAGGGTTGCGGGCAGGTGAACCGTCTTGGCTTTTTCCGGGTCTCCGGGGAACACGAAGATCAGACCGTCCTGCTCGATCACCGGGAAGGTGCGCACGCCGTTCGGAAGTTTGCCTTTGCCGAGATACGGCACGTCAATGCAGCGGCCGGAACGTCCGTAGGCCCAGCCGTGATAGCAGCACTGCACGGACTGTCCCTGCACACGGCCTTTGCTCAGGGGAACCTGTCGGTGGGCGCAACGGTCTTCTAGGGCGAAGACATTCCCTTCTTCAGGGCGGATCAGGGCGATGGGCTGACCGGCGTAACGCACGCCGATCGTCTTGCCGCGTTTCAGTTCACGTGACCACGCGACGGGATACCAGAAATCAGGATCACAGTGGACACGCCGGAGGTCGACCGTCTGGCTGCGCTTTGCTTCAGAGGCTGTTTCGCAGATGTCTTCAAGGTCGTCGGGCAGTTCGGTCGTGGTTGGCTGATCCATCGTATCTCTGCTCACATCCATAACGCACAGTATGCACTGCTTTTCGTAACGGTATAAAAAATAAAGTCATTTTCCTATAGCAATTCGGTCCTCCCGGCGAAGTGAGGTAGATCAAAAGGAAAAAATTTGTGACTTTATCGCCCTCTGCTTCCCAGAGAGGCTGTCAGGTCATCCATAAACTGGGCGGCGACGCGACCGGAGCGGTTGCCTCTCGTGACAGCCCATTCATTGGCGCGGGCACAGAGTTCTTCATCCGAAATCGCCAGTTTGCGCTCTTTCGCATAGGCTCTGACCATGTCGAAATACACGTCCTGCGGACAGACATGAAAGCCCAGCCAGAGGCCAAAACGGTCGGAGAGAGAGACTTTTTCCTCTGTCGCCTCGGAAGGGTTGATGGCTGTCGCCCGCTCATTCTCGATCATGTCGCGCGGCATCAGATGACGCCGGTTGGAAGTGGCGTAGAACAGCACGTTCTCCGGTCGTCCCGCGATGCCGCCATCGAGCACGGATTTGAGCGCCTTGTAATCCGCATCCTCACGCTCGAACGAGAGATCATCGCAGAACACGATAAAGCGGCGGTTTGATGCGCGGAGAAGATCCATCAGATCGGGGAGGGTGCCGAGATCCTCACGCTCGATCTCGATGAGGATCAGGTGCTGGTCCTGCGGAAGCGTCGCGTTGATCTCGGCGTGGCACGCTTTCACCAGAGAGGACTTCCCTGTGCCGCGTGAGCCCCACAGCATCGCGTTGTTGGCCGGAAGTCCCGCTGCGAAATGCGTGGTGTTGTTCAGGAGGAGCTGTTTCTGGGAATCGACTCCCTGAAGCAGCTTCAGGGCGACATGCGAGACGGCGCGGACAGGAGAAAGTCTGCCGCGCTGCGGTTGCCAGACGAAGGCGTCGGCCGCGTCCAGACCGTCCAGCGAGGCTGTCGCCGGTGCAAGACGTTCCAGTGCGGAGGCGATACGTTCCAGAACGGGCATGATATCTGTTGTCATCTTGATTTCCGAAAAACAGTCCTGAGACGGAAGGTCATGCCATAAAGCAATGGTTGACGCATCGCGTCCAAAATCTATGGTCCCGGCCTATCAGTCAGCTATGGCTGACCGCAACCCGTCGGACGAAAAGTTACCGTGATGAGTGATTTCCTTATTTCTCCTGCTTACGCTCAGGCTGCCGGCGGCGCCGGAGGCGGTCTGGGTGGCATGTATCAACTGCTCCCTTATGCGCTGGTTTTTGTCATTTTCTATTTCATGATGATCCGCCCTCAGCAGCAGAAACAGAAGAAGCTGAAAGAGAGCCTCCAGAACATGCGTCGTGGTGATCGTATCGTCACGTCAGGCGGGATCATCGGTGTGGTGCGCAAGGCTTCGCCGGAGATGGATGAAATCGACGTGGAAATTGCGCCGAATGTCACTGTGAAAGTTCTGCGCTCCACGGTCTCTACTGTGCTTTCCAGTGTCGAGAAGCCCGCCAACGACACAGGCGCAAGCGTCGGCAAGGCCTGATCGGAACGCATGTCTCTCTAACCCATGACTGTCGGCACGGTGTGAGAGGATCGGTATCGGTGACGGCTGATCCTCTGTGCCCGCTCTCTGCTTTATCCCGGACGGTCAGGGTCTTCGGGAAGTTACCCGTAAAGGGTGATGTTCCTTGAGGCATGATGTCCGCGAACCGCGCCATGACAAAGACCCGCCCTAATGCTGCTTTCAATCAGCACGGATGCGGGGAGCGCGATTGTCCTGCTGTGTCCTGAGAAAAATCTGAACCATCAGGGCAGCGGCGGCAGCACAGAGGCAGCTGCCACTTTCAAGCAGGATAAGCCCCGCCCACCGTAAGCCAGGCGTCATGTGAGGGGCAGAGCCAGTGGGCGCCAGACCTTCCCATATTTCCATGGAAAATATCAGCCCTGCGACGATTATGAAGCTATATCCCGCCGCAAACATGGGGACGTAATATTTCACGGTGTTTTCTTTCGCCTCAACAGGTCTTCTGTTTTTGTCAGGAGATCCTGTCCGTTTTCCTTATCGTCCTGATGAACTTACCACGCGTTGCGATTTTGGAGGTGGCGCGCGCCATGCATCTCCCAAAGCAATCAGGACACCCGCGAGAGAAGCGGACGCTACCCAGCCGACAACCCCTTCCGATCCGGTCAGAAATATGGACAGGATCAGTCCCAGCGCGGGCAGGATCGCCCTGCCTGCCTGCATGATCTGCTGGACGGGTCGGGAGGGAGACCATTTCCGGCGTCTCTGCCAGCCGCTCTGGAGACGGGCATGGCAGGTCAGAGCGATGCTCCACAGGACAAGGTTGAACAGCAACGACACTGTCAGCATGGTCATGACACGATCTCTTTCGAGAAAGACGGTTCAGTCAGGCTGGCGTTTGTGTCGCTCCTGCGTTTCAGGACGACCGAGAGACGCAGCGCGACGAGGCCAAGCACGACAGAGGTGAGATCGACGGCGACATAGACGGTCTGATCCTGTCCGGCGATCCATTTCCAGCGTGTCGCAAGATCAAGGACGGGAAGCAGACAGAGGAGCAGGGACAGCAGGCTGCTCTGCTCAATCCAGCCTTTCATCATCTTGCGTCCAAACGTCCGGCCAAGTGCATGGACAGTCAGAGCGCCCCACAGAACAAACAGGGTCGAGCCTTCAATCGTGACGCGGGAAGGCAGATCGGCGGGAAGAAGCCGGTTCATCCAGAGAACGCCAGCACAGGCCAGGGGCATGCCCAGCACGGTTCCCAGAGCCAGCCCTTCCGCAATCTCCATGGGCAGGGAGTTTTTCTGAGAGGCGGAGCGACGGCGCTTGATGAGGAACATCACCAGTCCGGTGGCAAACATCACGTAACCGGCGCAGCCCGAAATGAAATAGAACCAGCGGACAGGAACAGGAGCCCAGCGCGCCATATGCAGGCCGCTGAGAAACTGGGAGGTGTTCGCTGCCGGACTGTCCTTGCTGACCAGACCGATGCGCGCTCCTGTCACGCGGTCATAGTCAATATGATCCCGGCTGATGCCGATCCTGCTGTTGTCCGCCCGCACGACGGTCACGGTTTTGGGAGAAAACTGCATGAAGCCGAGCTTGTCCGCACCGAATGTCTCTGCCGCGTCAGCCAGCAGGGGAGCCAGCGGCGGCAGGGGAGGCAGTTGGTGATGACCGTTTCGACCCGGTCCATCACGGTTCGGACGTTCGATGGCCGTGTTGGGAAAGAAGCGGTTCGCATGGATCAGAACACCAGTGTAGGCGATCATGAACATGAAGGGCAGGAAGAGGACGGCGGCGATGACATGCGCGTCGATCCACGGGCGAGGGCTGCTGGACTGCGGGCGGAAAGCCACGAGATTGGGCAGCAGGGCTTTCAGATGGATTATGACGCCTGATCCGAGCGTGACCAGCATCCCGATGGCGAGCACCTGCACACAGATGACGCCAAACATATGGCCCATATAAAGTGTGTAATGAAAGGAGAAGAAGAAGAGTCCGCCCGCCGTTTCCCGCAGGGGAACCGCCTGTCCGGTCTGGGGATGAAACGTTTCGCTCTTGAAAGCGTCGTGATCCATGTAGCTCACATGGAGAAAGGGATCACGATCCGAGGGCAGGCCGAGAAAGATACGGTTTTTCTTGCCTTCCTGCGTCATCACGACTGCGGCGGCCTGATCGAGCGCCGCAGCGGAGGGGATGCCCGGCTGTGCGTAGGGCGTTTCCGGCTGCATCCAGTGCGTGATCTCAGTATCGAAAACGGCCATGGTGCCGGTTACGAAGATACAGACCAGAAGCAGCCCCGCGATAAAGCCGACCCATGCGTGAAGCCATCCCATACGCGTACGCAGGGAAGGCGCGCTCTGCTTGTGTGTGGTTGTCATCGCGTCACTGGGGTCCGAAAGCGGCGAGGGGGAGTGCTATGAGCATGGTCGCGGAGATGACCGCGACGGCCGCCAGCAGTCCAACCCAGAGAGAACGCGTCCCGAAAATGGTCAGAACCGTGGTGGGCACCACAATGATCGCTCCCATCTGGGCCACACAGAACGAGTCCGGGCGGGCCATATGCAGCAGATGGGGCAGGAAGGTTGCGACGACCAGCCCCGCCGGATACGCCAGAAGGGATGCAATCAGCAGTCGGGGCAGGTAGTAGGATGCGAAGGCCATGGGAGAACCGGTTCTGTAAATGATAGTTATTCGCAATTGATAGGGGCTGTCCTCATATCCTGTAAAGTGGATAATGCCGGGAAGCAGCCCCCGGAATTGTTGAAAATTGTTCCATGCCAAAATCTGCAGGCGGCATTGCATCTCCCTGTCTTTTATCTGAGGCCGGATGCGTCAATGTGTGGTGATCGTTTTTCTGGAGAAATTCATGACTATTCGCACCTTTCTGGCTTCAGCTTTCGTGACTGCCGCAGTCTGCGCCCAGCCCGCCTTTGCCGCCCCCGTGACCGCCAGACAGGTCGATCAGGATTTCGGACGCCTTTCGCAGGAAGGGTTGAGGGCTTTTGCTGACGTCGATGTGGCGCGCAGGGCGATTATCGAGAAGGACCAGAAGATTGCCACGGATGCGCTGGCCGACGCCAACCGGACACTGGCCCGGGCATCGAAGGACAACCGCCAGTTTCTGAAGGCCGAGAACGAGCTGCATCCTGCCGCCGCCATTCCCGCGGGTCATTCGGGCAGGCTGCCATCCTCGGTCGCTGTTGCTGACCCTGTTCTGTGGCTGCCTGTGCTTGGACAGTATGTCATCTCGTCACAGGCGAAACAGTCCCCCGGCCAGCAGCAGGCTATCGCCGAAGCCAATGATCTGCTGAAGAAAGGACAGCCCCGAACCGCTGCCGAAGGGCTGGAAAAGGCAGGTGTGGACGTTCAGTTCGTTCTCGCCATCGCACCCCAGCAGACTTTCACGGCAGACGTTTACCGTGCTTCCGTTCTTCTGGAGGGCGGCAAGACCGAAGAAGCTGTCGCCGCATTGACCGGGGCGCAGGAATCGCTTCGTTTCGTCAGTGAAGACAATGTGCTGGGTAACGTCGGGAAAAAGCCGGTTCCGTCGCATTCGGCCCGCTGAAACCAGTCCGCTGTTTCTGTCCGGGAGCCGTGTCAGAGAGACTTCCGGACAGAAGAAACGCTTTTGCCGCGCCTTCTGCTGTCGTCAGGCCTTTCCTCGCTTCCGGTTGAGGCGACGCCTGACGCCGTCAAGGGCGCTGGCCAGATCCAGCACGCCGAACAGGTGCAGGGACAGCAGATAGAGCAGACCGCCCATAGGCACTTCACAGGCCAGCAGGACAGCCAGCCAGAATGTGACATGTGACGGTGGCATGGGGAGCAGGCTGTTCAGCCCAAGCAGGGCCATCGCCATGATGACAGAGGCCATCGCCATCAGCGCAATCCGCCGGAGCATGGCGGCATCCGGGCGAAGGGCGTCACGGCGGATGAGCAGCGCAGAAAGAACGCTGACATTCACGATGGCCGCGAGGCTGCTGGCAAGAGGTGGCCCGACATGCGCCAGAGGTTTCATCAGCAGCAGGTTGAGGATCAGATTGATCGTCAATGTGAAGAAACCGATTTTGACCGGCGTGGATGTATCGCCGCGTGCGAAGAAGGCCGGAGCCAGAACCTTCACCAGCACGAAGGCGGGCAGGCCAAGCGCGTAGGCCCGAAGCGATTGGGCGGATAGGGCCGCATCCATCAGGCTGAAGGAGCCGTGGGCGAACAGAACCTGCATGATGGGTGTGCCGAGAACCAGCAGGCCAGCCATCGAAGGCAGGGTGAGCATCAGGACATAATCCATCGCCCGGTTCTGTGCCGCGTGAGCCGCGTCGATATCGTCTGACGCCAGATGTCTGGTCAGAACCGGCAGAAGCGTCGTTCCGGCGGCGGCTCCAAGCACGCCAAGAGGCAACTGATTAAGGCGATCGGCAAAATACATCAGCGAGACGCTGCCCGCAGGAAGCAGGGTGGCGATGATCGTGTCGATGGTCAGATTGATCTGGGTGACGCCACTGCCGATCAGCCCCGGCAGCATGCGGCGTCCAAGCTGACGGATTTTCGGCGTGATGCGGGGCGGCAGCGGCGTGAGGTCAAAGCCAGCCTTGCGCGCGGCATACATGAGAAGTCCAAGCTGTACGAAGCCCGAGGCTGTCACGCCCCATGCGGCGGCATGGGCGACGCTGGGAAAGAACGGCGTCGTGAAAAGAACGGCGGCGATGCCGACCACGTTGAATGACAGATAGGCGGCGGCGGCCATGCTGAAGCGATGCAGCCCGTTCAGCACGCCCGACACCAGCGCCGCCGCGCAGATCAGCACGAGATAGGGAAAGGTGATCCGGCTGAGAGTAACGGCGAGCGCATACTGCGCGCCGTTTTCAGCGAAACCCGGGGCGATCACCCGCAGCACGGCGGGCATGAAGATCTCGCCCAGCACGCACAGGATCACCAGCCACGTCAGAAGGACGCCGAACACCTGCCGCGCCATCGTGCGGGCCGTGTCGTCACCTTCCGTCGTCAGTTCTGCGGAAAAGAGCGGCACGAAAGCGGCGTTGAAAGCGCCTTCGCCGAACAGACGACGGAACATGTTGGGAAGACGGAACGCCACCTGATAGGCATCCTGCATCGGCCCGGCCCCCATGAAGGCGGCGAGAAGCTGATCGCGGACAAGACCGAGGATGCGGCTGAGCATGGTCCAGCCGCCGACAGTGAGGAACCCTTTGAGCATGAATGCTTATAGGGGCGTCCAGCGCTTATCGGGAAGACGGCTTGTGGGGCGGCGCGCAGAAAAAATAGGTAAGAAGCCAGCCTGTTTCTTTCTGCATGAGAGGGGCCGCGAAGTCATGGGTTGCCCTGCCTCAGAGAGATGCTAGAGCGTGAGAGTGCTTCCTCACCGGCTTCCGGACAGGAGCGGACCCGGAGTCATCATGCGACCGATCAGACGTTTTCCCATCAGTTCCACGTCAATCGTCAGGATCGTGGCTTTTGTCGCCGGAGTGCTGATGCTGCTGGCCGCGACGCGGTTTGTCGTCGAACTGCCTTCCGTCATGCCCGGCAATGCGGCCGGGATACTGGTTCTCGTCACTCTGGGAACCATTTTCGTGCTGGCCGCCATCTGGCTCGCTGCCTGAAGAAAGTCGGACGCCATTCGTTTTCGACAGGCGACCGGATGCAGGTTCGGTCAGCGTGTTTGCTTTTGCTCCTGACCTTTTTTCTGGTCTCCGAACCCCTGTGTGTTCATGCAGGAAAGAAACGCATCGAGAGTGCGTGAACTGCCGTCCAGAGAAATCGGCTCTCCGTCAATTCCGTTAATCCGGATGGTCAGATTCGTCGCTTTTTTGAAAGCCTCCAGCGTGCTCCGTATGACGCCAGCCTCGACACCTGCCGACAGGGTGGCTGCTTCTGCTGACGTCATCTGGAAGGTTCTGGTGAAATGTCCCGCTGTCAGGGTTACGGGCAGGGACTGTCCGACAGAAGCGTTCTCGTCCGCGACCTGAATGGCGAGCGCTTTCCGGGTCGCTCGGAATTGCAGCACCGGCCCGCTGGCCTTGAGGATGCAGGCATCCACATGCTCGCCGCCATCGGACGAATGATGCAGGGCGACCCATGCTCCATCCATTCTTTCCGGCGTGGTGACGGCTTCCTGTGCATGAGCCGAAAAGCAGAACAGCAGCCCTGCGGTAAAGCCTAAACGCCGCATTTCCATCCTTCCGAAAAAATGTCCGTAGAATCTATCATTTGCCTGCGCCAACCGGTAGCCGCGAATGGCGATTTATCAGCACGGAACACTTTATATCATTCAGCGTTACCCCCGGCAGCGTATCAACGCAGTCGGAGATTTTTGATGGAAACGGTTCATCGTCCGAAAAGCGCATCAGAACTGGCCACGCTTGCTGTGGCAATTCTGATTGTTCTGCTTGGATTGCCCCTGCTCATAATGGGAGCCCAACTCGCGGTGCTGGGTGGCTCATTATATTATGTGCTGTTCGGGGCGGCGATCATTGCTGGAGGTATCCTGATGGCGTTCGGGCGCGTCGTCGGGGCGCTTGTCTATCTCGCAGCGTGGATCTGTACCTGGCCATGGGCTTTCTGGGAAGTCGGAATGGATGGCTGGGGCCTGCTTCCCCGTCTGTTCGGGCCTTCCCTTGTGGCTGTTGCCGTCCTGCTCACAATTCCGGTTCTCAACCGTATCCAGCGCGAGACCTCGCCCAGAGGGGGAATGATATGATACGGAAAAGAGTTCTGCTCGCGGCCACTGTCATATGCGGTCTGCCCTGCCTGTCCGGACCGATTTCCGTGTCGCTGGCGCAGGCTCCGTCGAAGAACCAGACACCGCCGGGAGATGGGGCGGGCGCCAGTAACGATACCCCTCCGCATCCCGCGAACTGGTATGGAGCGCCGTCCCCCAGCGCGCCTCAGGCGAGCGGTGTGAATGCGGGAGACATTCCGGATGGGCCACCAGCGCCTCCCGGTGAGGTCACTCCTGCGGTCGCACAGGCAGGCAGTCATCCAGCCCATGACGACTGGCCAGCCTATGGTCGTGACGGTAACGCCACGCGCTATTCTCCGCTCGACCAGATCACGCCTGACAATGTGAGCCAGTTAAAGCAGGCGTTTGTCTACCACACAGGCAGCAAGCCCGGCCCCGGACAGGCCAACAAGTGGGCCGCCGAGACCACGCCGATCAAGGTGGGCGATGGTCTCTACATGTGTTCCGCCATGAACGACATGATGCGGATTGATCCCGCCACGGGCAGGGAGGTCTGGCACTTCAAGGCTGGCGTCAGATACGAGAGCATTCCCTATACGGCCGCCTGCAAGGGTGTGACCTACTACACGTCCTCAACCGTTCCTGAAGGACAACCCTGTCATAACCGTATTCTCGAAGGCACGCTGGATATGCGTCTGATCGAGGTTGATGCGGAGACCGGCCGGAAATGTGAAGGCTTCGGCTATCACGGCGAGGTCAATCTCATGAAGGGCATGGGGGAATCCGTTCCGGGATTCGTCTCCATTACTGCGCCGGTGCCGGTTGTGAATGGTGCCATCGTGACCAATCAGGAGGTTCTGGACGGGCAGCGACGCTGGGCGCCTTCTGGCGTGATCCGTGGTTATGACGCTGAAACCGGACGTTTCCTGTGGGCGTGGGATGTCAATCGTCCCGACGAGCATGGCGAGCCCAAGGAAGGCGAGCACTACAGCCGTGGCACCCCGAACTCATGGGCGGCCATGACGGGTGATGACGAGCTTGGGCTGGTTTACGTGCCGACAGGGAACTCTGCGGCCGACTATTACAGCGCCATGCGTTCGCCGGAGGAAAACGCCGTTTCTTCCTCCGTTGTCGCCATCGACGTCAAGACGGGCTCGCCCCGTTGGGTGTTCCAGACGGTCCACAAGGACGTGTGGGATTACGACATCGGTTCTCAGGCCACGATGATGGACATGCCCACGGCGGATGGCATTGTTCCGGCTCTCATCATGCCTACAAAACGTGGTCAGACCTTCGTGCTGGACCGTCGGAACGGCAAACCGATCCTGCCGGTGGAGGAGCGTCCGGCTCCGACGGACACGGATGTTCCGGACGACCCGCGCTCTCCCACACAGCCCTGGTCGGTCGGAATGCCGCGTCTCGGTTTTCCTGATCTCAAGGAAAGCGACATGTGGGGCATGACGCCCATCGACCAGCTTTACTGTCGCATCCTGTTCCGCAAGTCGAAATACGAGAGTGAATTTACGGCTCCCGAGATCAACAGGCCGTGGATTGAATATCCGGGTTACAATGGTGGCAGCGATTGGGGCAGCGTGGCGTATGATGCCGGGACCGGCATCCTGATCGCCAACTGGAACAATACCCCGATGCGGGACCAGTTGGTGGATCGCGCCAAGGCTGATGAACTGGGGCTTCTGCCGATCGACAGTCCGCATTTCAATCCCAAGGCCGGTGGCGCCGAAGGGAATGGCGCGATGGCCGACACACCGTACGGTATTGTCGTGACGCCGTTCTGGAACAAGTTCACCAACATGATGTGCAACAAGCCGCCATACGGCATGATCACGGCGATCGACATGCACACAAGAAAAGTGCTGTGGCAGCATCCGCTGGGCAGCGCACGCGCCAATGGTCCGTGGGGACTTCCAACCTACCTGCCGCTGACAATCGGCACGCCGAATAACGGTGGTCCGGTGATTACGGCTGGTGGGTTGGTGTTTGTCGGAGCGACGACCGACAATCTGATCCACGCTTTCGACCTGAAAACAGGCAGGGAAGTCTGGAACGCTGTCCTGCCGGGCGGCGGACAGGCCACGCCGATGACGTATGAGTACAAGGGTAGGCAGTATGTTGCGATCATGGCCGGAGGGCATCACTTCATGATGACGCCGGTCAGCGATGAACTGGTTGTCTACGCACTGCCTGAGGCGCACTGAACAGAAAACGGTCTTCCTTTCCCTCTGCCATGGGCAGTGTGAAAAGGGAGACCTCTTCGGGGTGTGCCATGCTCCTGAAATAGACCCGGAAACAGAAAAACCCGCAGAAAAAATCTGCGGGTTTTTTGATTACGACAAATCGTTGACGGACGTCGTGCCTGTAAGAAACGTTACCTGCGGGCAGCGCGTATCAGAAGGGTTTCTGCTGCGACTTGGCGGTAGCAGTCATCGGAATGCCGACTTCATCTTTCGATGCCACCAGAACGGCAATCAGGCCGTTCGAGACAAAACGGGCAATGCGGGTGACCATGGCACGGGCTCCTGTTTCGTTTGAGGCTTGATCCTGAGCCAGATTTATCATTTACGGATCGATTGGTAAACGAAAATCGTAATTCAGACATGAAAAAATAACATGGCTGAAACAGAAGAGATCATGTCGTGCGTAGTAACGCCCGTGTCGTCGGCAGCACGTCATCCCGCAGACACCAGTCCTCGATCCGCTCGTCAGGAATGACCATCAACTGGTCGTATTCCTTGTTGGCTCGCGACAGCCATTTCTCTTTCACGGCGGCGAAAGAGAGCGGTGTGATCAGGGAAATACCGATATCGACAATGGCGGTTCTGGAATGGGTGACGGCGAGGAGGGGTGCGCCGACGCTGATGTCGGCGGATGTCAGGCCAAGCTCTTCTTCGGCTTCAGCGAGAATCTGCCCGGCAAGGGAAAGAGGCTGTCCCGCTTCGCGCATCTCGACAGTCCCCGCTGGCGGCGATTGCCAGAAGCCGCCGAGATAGAGGGATGAAGGGTCTCGTCTGCCCAGAATGATACCGTCCGCACAGCGTAGCAGGCCGCAAACGGCTAACTGATGCAGGGGCATGTCACCAAAAATCGTCGGGTCCGCCATTTGCGCCAGAGCCCGGCGGTATTCCGTCCAGTAGCCTGCGATGCGGTCAGGGGCGATTGTCTCCATGCAGAAGATACGCCCGTTAAATAGTCCCGGACGGCGGGTGCAGGCGTCTTCCCATATGGTCTGAACATGCAGCTCGATATCCGGTGTCAGAACAGGCCCGGATTGATTGACGACCAGTTGGACATGGGGGCTCAACTCCTGACAGCGCCAGCCTTGCAGGTCATGAGCGAGAGCATGAAGTGTGTGGGATGTGTCGGATGATGCTGGCATTTCGTCTCTTCCGGGCAGGACGTTCACGGCAGGGTGTTGGCGCTTTCGGGAGGGATCATTAATTTTTTTTAGAATCGTAACGAAAAGGACTGTCGAAGCGGCGAGAGCTGAGGTTTAATCCCTTATAGGACCGATCTGGAAAGATGACGATGACGCTGAACGTCGCGCTGACTCACAAGACAACGTATCGCTATGACCGCCCTGTCACGATGGGGCCTCAGGTCATTCGCCTCAGACCTGCCGCGCACGCCAGGACAGACATTCTGTCCTATGCGCTGACCATTGAACCGAAGCCCCATTTCATCAACTGGATGCAGGACCCGTCCGGGAACTGGCAGGCGCGCGTCGTCTTTCCTGAACGTGTCACGCATTTTGACGTCACCGTCGATCTTGTCGCCGATATGGCGACCATCAATCCCTTCGACTTCTTCCTTGAGCCGGAAGCCGAAGAATGGCCGTTTACGTACGACCATGTTCTTGATCAGGAACTCGCTCCCTACAGAAAAATCGAACCCGCCGGTCCTCTGCTCAAGGCGCTTATCGCCGAGATTCCAAAGGAAAAACGGCGCAACGTTGATATGCTGGTGGCGCTCAATCAGACTGTCCAGAAACGCATCAGCTACATCGTCCGCATGGAGCCCGGCGTCTGGTCTCCGGACAAGACGCTGGAAGAGGGTAAGGGCTCCTGCCGTGACAGCGCATGGCTGCTTGTCCAGCTTCTTCGCAACCTCGGTTACGCAGCCCGTTTTGTCTCAGGATACCTGATCCAGCTTGTGGCCGATGAAAAACCGTTGGAGGGACCGTCAGGCCCGGGCGAGGATTTCACCGACCTGCACGCATGGGCGGAAGTCTATCTCCCCGGGGCGGGCTGGATCGGGCTGGATGCGACATCGGGCATGCTGGCAGGCGAGGGACATATCCCGCTCGCGGCGACACCCGAGCCCGGTTCGGCAGCGCCGATTTCCGGCGGTGTCGAACTGTGTGAAACGGAATTCGGTTTCGACATGCATGTGAAGCGTGTCGCCGAGACGCCGCGCACGACAAAACCGTATGATGAGGAGACATGGGCCACCATTCTCGCCGCTGGCGAGGCGGTCGATCGCAAGCTTGAAGAAGGCGATGTCCGCCTGACCATGGGGGGTGAGCCGACTTTTATCGCCGCCGATGACATGGACGCGCCGGAATGGAATATCGAGGCGCTTGGCCCGACCAAGCGGGCCTACGCCAACCGTCTGCTGCGCCGTCTCATGTCGATCTGGTCGCCCGGCGCGACTTATATGACGTTGTTCGGCAAGCATTATCCGGGTGAACAGCTTCCCCGCTGGGCGCTGACCACATACTGGCGGCGCGATGGCGAGCCGGTCTGGCTGGATCGCGGGCTGCTGGCGTCCGATGATGATACCGACAACGCCACCGAGCATGACGCAAGGCGCTTCGCCCAGTCTCTGGCGAGCAAGTTGCAGGTCGATCCGGAACTCGTCACGCCTGCCTACGAAGACATTCATTACTACCTCTGGAAAGAACATCGTCTTCCGGCCAACGTGCTGGCGGAAGGCTCCAGACTGAACGATCCGCTGGAACGCGACCGTCTGGCGCGTGTCTTCGGTCGTGGCCTCTCACGCGAATCCGGATCAGTCCTGCCCTTGCGGGTGACCGTGCAGGACGGTGTACGCCGCTGGCAGTCCGGCCGCTGGTTCCTGCGGGGCGATACGATCTTTCTGGTTCCCGGTGATTCGTCGATCGGCTTCCGGCTGCCTTTGCAGAGTCTGCCTTGGGCGGACGCCGACGACATTGACCAGCCGCTCCCTGTCGATCCGTTCGCGCCTCACCCGCGGCTACCGCCCCATCCGGCTTTTGCGCGGCGTTCATCGCAGAGTTATCGTGCGACCGTGCCCGATCTTATCAGCCGGTCGGTGGCGCCACCCGAGCGTCCGATGCCGCAGCTCTCCGATCTTCCGGCCCTGCCGCCCTACCCGGTGCGGAAGCCGTGGCGCATCAGCACAGACCGGGCGCTCAGCGAACATCTGCTGGAGATCAATCGCGAGGAACCGGATGTCGTCCGTACGGCGCTGACCGTAGAGTCCCGCGACGGCATTCTGCATGTCTTCTTTCCGCCGCTTTACGCGGTGGAAGACTGGCTGGATCTCTGCGCGGCTGTCGAGGCGACGGCCGCCGAGTTTGGCCGCAAGGTCGTGCTGGAAGGCTATGCGCCGCCACGTGATCCGCGCCTGCTTTCTTTCTCCATCACGCCTGATCCGGGTGTGATCGAGGTCAACGTGCATCCTGCGGCGAGCTGGAACGAGCACGAAACCCGCAGTCGCCAGCTTTATGAGGAAGCGCGCAATGTCGGGCTGATTGCGGAAAAATTCATGCTTGACGGGCGTCACGTCGGCACGGGTGGAGGCAACCACGTGGTGATGGGCGCAGCCAATGCAGAGGACAGTCCGTTCCTGCGGCGGCCCGACCTG
Source organism: Acetobacter sp. (assembly GCF_022483985.1). Lineage (NCBI taxonomy): Bacteria > Pseudomonadati > Pseudomonadota > Alphaproteobacteria > Acetobacterales > Acetobacteraceae > Acetobacter > Acetobacter sp. The sequence goes on from NZ_JAKVME010000001.1 coordinate 852,033, forward strand.
CTCAAATCACTGGCCGGGTTCTGGCACAATCACCCGTCGCTGTCCTACCTGTTCAGCGGTCTCTTCATCGGCCCGAGTTCGCAGCACCCTCGTATCGACGAAGCTCGGCAGGATGCTCTTTACGAACTGGAGATTGCCTTCCGGCAGGTCAATCGGGAGGTATTTACGCCGCCCTGGCTGACGGACCGGCTGTTCCGCAATCTGTTCGCGGATATCACCGGTAATACGCATCGCACCGAATTCTGCATCGACAAGCTCTACGCGCCGGAAAGCAGTTCCGGGCGGCTTGGGCTGATGGAATATCGCGCGTTCGAAATGCCGCCGCATCACCGCATGGCGGCGGCGCAGGTGCTGCTCATGCGGGCCGTGATCGCGGCTTTCTGGGACAAGCCGTATGAGCGGCGTCTGGTGCGCTGGGGGACCCGTCTGCATGACGATTTCATGCTGCCCCATTATGTCAGGCAGGATTTCGGAGATGCCATCGACGAACTGCGGATGCTGGGCGCGCCGCTCGAAAAGGAATGGTTCGAGCCTCACTTCCAGTTCCGTTTCCCGGAAATCGGCTCCGTCACTGAACTGGGCATGACGCTGGAACTGCGCACGGCGCTTGAACCGTGGAATACGCTGGCGGAAGAGCCGGCGGCAGGGGGGACGGCGCGCTATGTCGATAGCTCTGTCGAGCGTGTGCAGGCCCTCGTCTCCGGCTGGGTGGATGAGCGTTACATCCTTTCCTGTAACGGTCGCGCCGTGCCGCTGACCGGAACGCAGCGGCAGGGAGAATATGTCGGCGGTGTGCGGTTCAAGGCATGGAATCCGCCAAGCGCCCTCCATCCGACGATCGGTGTGGAAACGCCTCTGGTCTTCGATGTTTATGATACGTGGACCGGACGCAGTATTGGCGGCCTGACTTATCATGTGACGCATCCGGGTGGCCGGAATTACGAGACACGGCCCGTCAACGCCAATGAGGCGGAGGCACGGCGTCGCATCCGTTTCTTCCCGTTCGGTCATACGCCGGGCGCGATGAGGGAACCGCATGTGGAGCGGTCGATGGAGCAGCCAAGGACGCTGGATCTCAGAAGGTTCTGAGAGATCATGATCGACGGGACAGTTTCCTGATGTCCCGTCGGCTTGACTGTTTCACGGCTGACAAGGACGAGGTTGGGGACGCGATTATCCATCCTCAGGACGGTCTTCGCCGTTTTGAGGAAACAGGATTTTTAAAATAAATATTTTATAAACCTCATTCCTGTAGGACATATATGTGTCCTATTTCAAAAAATTCTTTGTAGGTCAGGTTTCTTTCCTCAGGGCGAGAGAAGGTAGCGTCGCGATTCTTGTGGCTGCCGCCATGTTTACGACGATGATCGGCGTATCTGTCGCGATCAACGTGGGGACGATCGTCAACACGAAAACCAGACTTCAGAGCATTGCGGATGCTGCGGCGCTCAAGGCGGCGAAAGCGGCGAATGAAAGTCTTGCTTCGGGAGGGAGTGACGCCAAAAGCAATGCTCAGACCGTAGCGACAACAGTTGCTCAGGCGACCGTGAGTGCAAACGCTGCCGGAGCCGGATTGTCGGCCACCCCGACTGCGACTGTGACGTATAACAGCATTGGAGATTATTCCAGTACTGTAACCGTCGCTTTAAGTTCTACCCCCAAGTTTGTTTTGGCCAATCTGATTCCCAGTATGAGCGGGGCGGTCAGCGTATCATCGACCGCAAGTGTCACAGCCGGACAGTCCTATCTACAGATCATTTTTCTTGTGGATGTTTCGAATTCTATGGCGATTGGTGGCACGCAGGCGGTCATCAATACACTGCTCAACACACCTGCCCAGTGCGCTTTTGCCTGCCATGATACTCATGGTTATTACGATAGCATCAAATCAATAAAATGTACGACACAGACATCATCTTATCAGAGTCTGCCAGCCTGCAACATGCGGGCTTACGCGCAGAACAACGGACTTGATCTGAAAATCGACTATGTGCGGTCCGCTTTGTCCAATCTGGCCTCGCAGATATCCGATGTGTCAGCAAATGCTGCCAATCATTTTTCGATCAGCATGGTGACTTTTGGCACGCAGATAACGCAGGTTCTTGCGCCTACTTCGGACCAGTCCCAGATTTCATCTGCTCTGTCTTCCGTGGATGTGGAAGATGCCACCCCTTACATCAACAGCTATAACAGTCAAAATACAAGCAGATACGGAATGCAAATTGATGTTTACAATGGTGGTTATACGAAAACAGCAGATGCCCTGAACTATGTTGCTTCTCATCTGACAAATGTCGGTGATGGTTCCGCCGCCAACAAGATGACGACCTATGTTGTGTTTCTGTCTGATGGTACATCAGACACCTACGTCAACAATAATTCTCTGGCCAACAGAAATGTTACAACTTATTTCGGATCAGGCTGTACAACTCTGAAAAATATGAACGTAAAGATTTTTTCGGTCTGGACACCTTATTACGTCGACAGAAGTTCTTCGTGGTTCAATCAGTATTTCGGATCAGTTCCCGATAGTGGCGCCGGGTCCATGCAGGATGCTGTGCAGGACTGTGCCACAAGCGATGACTACTATTTCGAAGCGACTGATGGCCCTGAAATCAAGCAGGCATTTTCATCGGTTTTTAATAAAATTATCACTGACACCTCTCTCAGGCTGACCAAGTAAAAATCGTACAAGAGCAGTTTTTGTTGTCATGTCAGGAAGGCAATTTATCCGCCGCAAGGGTGCAACAAAATCACCTTGTGCGCGTTCATCGGCATATCGATGCGGATGGAAGTCAGGCTGCCATGAAACTGTTCAGTTGCCAGAGCTGTGGTCAGGTTCTTTTCTTTGAAAACACGCAATGCGAAAGTTGTGGCCACAGGCTGGGATATTGCACTGAAACGGGCCGGCTTCTCGCGCTTGAAGCGTCCGCTGATAAAGGCGGCTGGCTCGCCGTTGGGGATGGCGCAGAAGCACCGACGCGCTTTCTCTGCACCAACGCGGACTATGGCGTCTGCAACTGGCTGGTTCCCGAAGGCCATACGGATGCCCTCTGTATCGCGTGCCGTTATAACCACGTCATTCCCGACCTGAACAAGGAAGGAAACCGGGAACTGTGGTGGCGATTGGAACAGGCCAAGCACCGCCTGTTTTACAGCCTTCTGCTGCTGCATCTTCCCGTGCCGACCCGTGAGGAAAACCCGACGGGAGGGCTGGTCTTCAATTTTCCGGATGACCCTGAAAACGGGGATGAAAAAGTCATGACCGGTCATGACGAGGGCATCATCACCATTGCCCTGCGCGAGGCTGATGATGCCGAGCGTGAAAAGATGCGGGTCGAGATGGGTGAGTATTACCGCACGCTGCTCGGGCATTTCCGGCATGAGATCGGGCATTTCTACTGGAACGTCCTGGTGCGTGACGCGGGTAACGAAGAGCCTTGCCGCGCCATGTTTGGTGATCACACGCAGGATTATGGCGCGGCTCTTCAGCAGCATTACGAAAACGGGCCGCCGACTGGCTGGCAGGAGAATTACGTCAGTTCATATGCCACCACGCATCCCTGGGAAGATTTCGCGGAAACGTGGGCGCACTATCTGCATATCGTGGACACGCTCCAGACCGCCGTGGCGTTCGGTGTGGCGGTCAGTCCGGCAGTGGCGAAGGATGGCAGTCTGTCGCAGACCTTCAATTTCGATACCTATGCAGCGACCAGTTTCGAGGAGCTGCTGGTGGCCTGGCCGCCTCTGACGGTGGCAGTGAACGCGCTGAATCGTTCAATGGGACAGCCGGATCTCTATCCTTTTGTCATTACACCGGCGATCGCCGAAAAACTGCGTTTTGTGCACGATCTTGTGCATGGATTGCCTTTGACACCCGTTGCCCCCGCGCCACAGTAAGTCTTTGGTTTGTCTGATTTCATGCATGAAATCAGCTCCATTCTTTACTGCAGGATTGCATGAGGAGAGCGTGACACCCTAGAAGCGATCGGATGAACGGCGCGATTCCAATTGATGAGATGGTGAACGGTCAGGGAGGCGTGCGTCCGCAATGGCGTCGTCTCCTGAGTGCCATTTCCGATCTGGGGCATCAGGAACTGAGGTCGCGCCAGCAGCAAATCGCGCTCGCTCTGGCCGACCAGACAGGTGCGCTGCCTTCCTCGCCTTCGTCCAGCGCTGGAGAAACGCTGGAAGCTCAGGGCAGCTTTATCGGGGCGCAGTGCGATCCTATTCCGCTGCTACTGAAGGCCGATGAGTTCAGCAGGCTGGAAGCCGGGATCATCCAGCGCGCCCGCCTGCAGGAAGCTCTTCTGCTGGATGTTTACGGCGAGCGGAACGTGTTGGCCGACCACCTGCTGCCTCCCGCGCTCGTCTGGGCTAACAAGGGATTTCTCCGCTGCGGAATGGTGGATGCTCTGCGTCAGGCAGGTCAGCATTTCATTTCATCCTATGCAGTGGATCTTGTCCGCGAAACGGACGGCGAATGGCGTGTGCTGGCCGACCGAGTTCGGCAGGGAAATGGGATCGGTCTCGCTCTGGAAAATCGTCGGCAGATGACGAGGATGATCCCCGAACTGTTCGCAGGTGTGGCGCTTCAGAGGCTCCGTCCTTTTCTGGAGTGCTGGCAGGACAGCGTGCAGAAGACGGGCGGGGGGGAGACGGCCAATCCGGCATTGTTGACCCCGGGCCCCTCCAGTCCTTTCTGGAGTGAGCATGTCATTCTTGCCCGGGAACTGGGATGCCCGCTGGTGGAGGCGGGTGATCTCACCGTGCGGGAAGGGGCCTTGTGGCTCAAGACCGTGCGAGGGCTACGGAAGATAGACGTTCTTCTTGTCCGCCAGAATGCTGACTCGATTGATCCTCTTGAGTTGGAAGGCACTGGACCGGCGGGCGTGTCGGGTCTTCTTGATGCGGCCCGCAACGGATCTGTGCGGCTGATCAATGACCCGAGAGCCGGATTTGTCGAAGCGCTCGGCGTGCAGTCGTTTCTGCCTGACATTGTGTCACGGCTGTTCGGCGAAACGCTGAATCTGGAGAACGTGGAGAGTTTATGGCTGGGACAGCCGGAGAATCGGGCTTTCCTTGAGCAGATTCTGTTCGGACGGCCTGAGCCCGATCATGGCAGGACTGACTACTGGGCGGTTGCATCCGCCATAGGGGAGGAACTGCCGGTCCAGCGTCTTGCAACACTGGATGACGGCCAGCGTACTCTCCTCTGGGAAAAAATCCTTGCGGAACCGTGGCGCTATGTCGCCTGCCGTGAACCGCTGGCGTCGCTGTCGCCCTGTGTCGGCGACAAGGAAATCGTGCCCCGGTCGATTGTCCTGCGTATGTTTGCGATTCAGGACGAAAATGGCTGGTCAGTCCTGCCCGGCGGTGTCTGCCGCGTATTTGATGCTGGGCAGGCCATTACAGCAGGACCGATCGGAGAGGGCCAGACGACCAAGGACGTCTGGGTGATGGTGGACGAGACTTTCTCTTTTCAGGAAACCTCTTTTTCCACTCCGTATCCGCTGGCCATCCGTCGGTCGCAGGGCGACCTGCCCAGCCGGGCGGCTGATGATTTTTTCTGGCTCGGACGTTATCTCGAACAGATCGAGAGCGGCGCGCGTCTTCTGCGTGTCATCATGACGCACATGTCCGGTACGGACCCGTCTCCCAGAGAACTCGCGGATATCGCTGTCCTGATGCGGCAGATGCGTACCATGGGGCTTGTGCAGGAAACACCGGTAGCAGCCTACGGCTATGCCGGGATGGTGCGCGGGCTGTTCGCCATCGGTGGGTCTGATGGCTTCTTTGCCCGTGTGCTGAGAAAGATCATCCGTCTTGTTCCTGAACTGGTTGATCGGCTGACGCAGGATGTCCGTGATTTCATCTCCCACCGGGGAGGCGAACTACTCAAAAAGATCGACCAGCGCCCCCGCCGTATCGATCCGGCCCGCATGCTTGACCAGCTTTCGGGGCTGACGAGTGATCTGTTGCTGTATTCCGCGACCTTATCGGGATTTGCTGCGGAAAGCATGGTTCTGTCCGGTGGCCGACAGTTTCTGGATCTTGGACGCAGGATCGAGAGGGCGTCGTCCGTGCTTCTCATCTGTTCCGGTGTTCTTGAGCAGCCGGATGTCTATCAGCGTGGTCGCATGGAAGCCGCGCTGCGCCTGATGCTGCAACTCTGCGATAGCGTCATTACCTATCGTTCCCGTTATTTCGGGGTGGTGCAGCCAGCGCCCGTGCTGGATCTTCTCCTGCTTGATGAAGACAATCCCCGTGGTGTGGCCTACCAGCTTGCCGCCCTGCGTAACTCCCTGACCGGACTGGCCTCGGATAGTCCCTTTATGCCGGAAGGACTACGATCCGCTTCCTATGAACTGGCGCATACAGCGGAAAATATCCGCGCGACACTGGCGGGGATGGTGGCGTCGGTTGTGTCCGCCTCCAGTCAGGATGCCGCCACCGCCGCGCTGCCTCCGGCCCTGAAGGAGATGCATGAAGCTGTTCTGCACCTTTCCGAGCAGATAGGCCGCAGCTATTTCTCCGTTCTCAACTCTGCACGGCTTGTCGGCATCGAAAGCGAGACCGTCCTTGATACGGATGGAACCGTGGCATGATTTATCGTGTCCGGCATACAACGTCCTATACCTATGGACATCCTGTGGATCTGGCGGCGCATATCCTGCATCTGACGCCTCGTGATTGTCCGGGACAGACGGTTCTGCGTACCCAACTGGAATGCAATCCCGCGCCTGTGCGGCGTGAAACAGGCGTCGATCATTTCGGCAACCGTATCGTGTGGCTGTTTCACGAAGAGCCGCATTCGCACTTCGATATCGTCGCCCTGTCCGATGTCGATGTGAATTTTCCGGAACCGCCTCCTCCCGACAGCACGCCAGCGTGGGAGGACAGCGCGCTTCTCGCTGCAAGGGGCGCGGACGTTTCCCAGTATCTGTTCGGCGGCCCGATGGGTGGGCCTTCCCGGCTTGTGGGGGAATATGTGGCGGCGGACTTCCCTCCCGGACGGCCTGTGCTGGAAGGACTGCTCGCGCTGAATGAGCGGGTATACAAGGAATTCCGCTTCCGGTCTGGGGTCACCAACCTGAGGACAACTCCGGAAGAAGTGCTTCAGCGCCGGGAGGGAGTTTGTCAGGACTTTACGCATCTGATGCTGAGCGGATTACGTTGGCTGGGTCTGCCCGCGCGCTATATGTCGGGCTATATCCGCACGAGACCGGTCGCCGGGCAGAAACGCAGGCTTGGCGCGGATGTCTCCCATGCGTGGGTTGGCGTCTGGCTGGGACCGGAAACGGGGTGGATCGGTCTTGATCCGACCAACGGCATTGTCGTTCGTGATGAGCATGTGATTCTCGGCTGGGGCCGGGACTACGCCGATATCAGCCCGGTTCGCGGGTTGATTCTTGGCGGTGGTGGCGATGTCCTGCGTGTCGGGGTGGATCTCGTTCCGCTTGATGAATGGGAACGCGATCCGACGCTGATGAATCTCGGGGCGTTTCCGACACGGGAAACGGCCTGAGATTCTTTTTTCCTGAATGGAGGCCTCCGGTGAACACCGAAACAGACCGCGCGGGCATTCCTCTCTGAGCGCCGATCCGCGCAAATCTCAGGGAGCTGAAAGCTCGACGGAAACAGGGCAATGGTCAGAAACATTTTTCGGTGTTTCTCCCGCTCCCCTGAACGTCATGACCCGCAGACTGTCGGGGACGAGCCAGCTTCTGGCCGGTCCGCCCAGAAGAATATGATCAATGAAATATTCACCACCCCAGCACGGGCTGGCCTTGCCTGCCGTTGTCAGAAGGAGGGGGGCGGACTGTGAAAGGTTCTGGAAAAGCGGGTCGCCGGGTGTCATTCTTCTGTTGAAGTCCCCCATGATGGCGAAGGATTCTCCCTCATCCTGACGTTCGAGAATCCAGTCTGAAAGGACTTCGAACTGCCGACGCAGGGTCGGGCAGGCATGTTTGCGCTCGTCAGGCGGATTTTCCCAGCAGCCCGTTTTGAGGTGCAGGACAAGGATGCGGAGAGAGGTTTTTCCATCGGAAACCGTCACGTCCAGACCACTACGCAGAGGGTGTGGTGCGGTAGGAGGATAGACGTTCAGGCCGGTAAGGTCGGGGTGACGCTCGACCGAGAGGGAATCTCTGACGGCAAGACCAACACGCTGCACAACAGGGTCATCGGTCATATAGATATGATACCGGGCCGCAGGGAAAATTCTGGCGGCAATCTGTGGACCGTCAACTTCCTGAAATCCAATGATGTCCGCATCGACACGACGGGCATAATCGGCCAGACGCTGAACGTCTTCAGGCGAGCGGTGATAGATGTCTTCCGGCAAAGCCGGGTCAGAGGCCGCACGCGATGTGAGCCAGCTCATATTCCAGGTCGTGATGCGAAGTGGCTGGCAATGCCCTTTCTGAGGAAAGAGCACGGCCAGCCAGAGGCCCACAGAAACAGCGGCTGATCTGATTCCTGTTGGAAGGAGTGATCCCGCCATCAGGGAAGCAGAACGTCAGGCGGGAGTTTTTGACTCTTCAAGATGGTCAATGGCTTCATCAATCGAGATGGTCTTGCGTGACTGTTCGTCCAGAACCAGCACTTCACCCGTTCCGATATCATAGAACCAGCCCTGAAGGATCAGTCGGTTCTGCGCGAGGGCAGCCGCGACAGACGGATGGGTGCGCAGGTGGGAAATCTGCAACAGCACATTCTGTTCCGCGAGGCTGCGAACGGCGGCGGGTCCGACATCCGTGCTGTTGAGAGCACCGATAACGGCCTTCGCCGCTTCTGCGTTGCGGAGCCAGGATTTGACCGTCGGCATCTTGTCCAGCTTGGACGGGTCGGGGTCGAGCAGCCCCATCATCGCGCCGCAGTTGGAGTGGCCGCAGACGATGATGCTGGAAACTCCGAGCGCCTGTACGGCATATTCGATGGCTGATGAGACGCCACCGAGCATCTCGCCATAGGCCGGGACAATGTTGCCGATGTTGCGCAGGACAAAAAGATTGCCGGGGTCCGTCTGGGTGATGAGGGTGGGATTTACCCTGCTGTCCGCACAGGTGATGAACAGTGTGCTGGGCGATTGTCCCTCTGCCAGCTCTTGAAAAAGATTCTGCTTTTCAGGGAAAATTTCGGTGTTGAACTTTTCAACGCCGCGCAGAAGAGCAATGAGACTTTCTCTGGCGCTGGTGGCTGCCATTGTGACCCTCTCTATAATAAGGAAAAAGCTGCATATCCTGACGTCAGCGTAGCACGCCGCGCATGCGTTTTAAAACTCTGAAGGGCTAGCGGGTTTCCAACGACAGGAAAAGTTATTGCGGCGCAACAGCTATGACATAATGGACAGCGGGGCGTTGACAACGCGACAATGGTTTCGCTTGTCCTGTCCGGCGTATCCCGCAATGTTTCAGGAGAATTGTACGGGATTAAAGGGGATTTTCACGGATAGCTGGGCCCGCAGACCGTGGAACCGGACGCAGGACCGGAGCAGGGGGCCGGAGCTGGGGGTATGTATGGGAGCGCGTACGCTCGCCTGAAACAACGGAACGATGAGCGTCGCACGAGAGCATCGTCCAGCAAAGTGAGCCAAAGACGTGGCTGACATGATCCGCCCAACATGACGGAGGGAACCGGGGTCATCATTGCTGCGGTGCCTGTTGCCCTGCAGGCAGGCGAACCGCTTGTTCTGACGGACGGGCAGCGCGGCCTGCCACATATGCAATTTTACGGAACGGAAGAAGCGCAGATCCGCGAGGCTCTGGAGGCGCTGATCGTAACCCGTCGTCGGGTCTTTTCGGCCTTTGCCGAACAGTTGTCGGCCAGAATCGAAGTGACTGCGGATGGCCGGAAAAATCTGGAGATTCCCTATCTTGTCACAACCCAGACGGGGGGTGACGGAAGGGGCTGGTCATCCTGTTACGATTTTTTACCGTGGGAGGATCAGCGAAACCATCACGGCGTCAGCCTCAAAAATCAGCTTGGCGAGGCGCTTCTGAGGCAGTTCACGCCTCCATCGACGTCCGAACAGGTCGGCGCGCGTAAAAAACTGTGCGTGCTTTTTGCGCTTGAGGGTTCCCGATGGCGTCCCGAACTCGCTGCCGAGCGCTGCCGGGTGCTTATTGAGGCCGGATATCTGCCTCAAGAGGGACAGGTGGACATGATGACACTTGCTGGCAGCAGATTTTACAAATGGCTTGCTCAGGGGCTGGGGCATCTCCGGAAGCCGCTCAGATCGCTGCTCATGCCGGTGGAACTGATGCCTGAGCGCTTCACCATTCCGCAGTTTCAGGCGTCCATGGAGGGCGTTCTGGGTGAGACGCTCGATAAACAGGCATTTCGTAGGAATGTATCGAATTGCGGACTGATTGAAGAAGCGGGTGGTGTCAGTGACGAGATATTTGGTCGGCCCGCGAGATTGTTCCGGTTTAAAAACGATGTGGTCATCGCCCGCAATGCCCAGAGCATGCCGCTGGTTCTTCCGTTGGCTGATACACTGACAGATGCGGAAACAATCGAAAATCTGCTTTTCTCGCATCGCAGACGGACAAAAGGTCAGGACGGGACCAGCGAGGAAAATTAGATCCGGATGGGGGAGGGACGCAGTAACCCTTTGCTGACTTTTCTCTGGGAAAAGAGGTGGCTGGCTCCCCGTGGACCCGGAGCGGCAGGACAGTCTGGTTGCGTGGCAGAAATGCCCGATGGCGTAAGGGCGGAAAAGCAGAGCCTTGGACTGGATCTGTGCGGCTCAGAGGAGAAAGTGGCATGGTTGCGGCTCATACCGTCAATCTTGAAAAACTGCGTGGACAGCCGCTGATTGTCGGCGCGGGTATTGCCGGAGTGCTTGTCGCTCTCCACATGAATGACGCGCCCTGCATCCTTATCGCCGGGAGGGAGCCTCAGGTTTCCGATGCCGGTTGTGACAGTCTGTTTTCTCTGCTGAAAGAAACAGGTTCCTCTACGGAAAGGGCCGCCCGCACGCTTCGCGCCGGGAAAGGACTGGCGCGGCTCGATGTCGTGCAGTGTGTCATGGGACGCATGGATCAGGCCATGGCCAGTCTTGCGAGGTTCGATTTCATCAGAACGCATGGCTGGCCGGATTCTGAAAGCGCTCTTTACGCGATCCTGTTCGGTATTCTGGCGAAAAGAAAGAATGTCACGATCATTCCCGCAACCGCGTTGCGCCAGCTCATTCTTGTAGAAGGTCATGTCAGGGGCGCAGTTCTCGCAACAGGAGATAAAACAGGCATTCTTGATACAGGTTCCGTGATCATGGCTGGCAGTGGCGCGTGCGGGCTTTTTGGCAACGACCCCGGCCTGTCCCGCGGAACGGGTTCGTGCATGGCGATCGCGGCCAGATCTGGCGCGACGTTGTGTGACATGGAGTTTGTCCGGTTCGATCCGTTTGCCCTGTCCATCGAAACTACCGGAAAAAGCAGCTTTTCCGTTCCGCCGGATTTATGGGAAGGGCAGGTGTCCCTTCTCGATGAAAAAGGAAACCAGCTTGATGTGGCGGGGGAGGATTCGGATGGTCTCGCCCGGTTCGTCCAGCGGCATGCGGATACAGGACACGCCGTTTTTCTCGATCTGAGCAGGCAGATTTCCGGCCAGTCCGCGATTGCGGGTGATCATTTCGACCGTTTTCTGAAACGCTGCACGAGTGTCGGGCTTGATCCCCGTAGTGAGGCGTTGCCCGTGAAAGCTGCGGCGGCTTTCCATATTGGCGGGATCAGGGCCGACATCGCGGGGCGGACGTCCATCTCCGGGCTGTGGGCCTGCGGTGAATGTGCGAGCACAGGTCTTCATGGAGCGTCAGCGCTCCCGGCCAATCCTCTTCTGGAAATGATCGTTTGCAGTGAGATGGTTGCGGAGAGCGTGCTGAATGAATCGAAGAACACGCGGATCGACGTGTCCATGATAACGCCGGATCTCTCTGTGCCTAATGGTGTCGCGGAGATGCTGCGTCCGCTTGTGAAGATGGGGCTGGGCCCTGTGCGTGAAGGCTCGTCCCTGCGGCAGGCGCTGTTTCGGGTTTCCCGTCTGGCATCCTGCGACGATGCGGCGCTGGTGGCTCAGATGATGATGATTTCAGCCTATCAGAGAGAGGAAAGCCGGGGGGCGCATTTCCGTTCCGACTTCACGGCGGAATCCGGTGCGGCCCGTCATACGGAACTCTGCGAAAAGTCACTCGCGGCGATGGTGCGCTCCATCGCCTACGATGTGCATGACCTCAATACGCTGGACACGGCAGGCTCGCTGACGGCGCTGGATCATCGTCCGTCAGATTCCTGAGGGTCGGCTGACTGACGTCTCAGGCGAACAGAGGCAGGAACTTTTCCGGCGTCTGCCAGAGGGCGTCGAACCCCTCACCATCACCCGTAATCCCCAGCGCGAGAAAATCCGCCGTTCCTGCAAGAGTTCTGAGCGTCTCATCGGGGAGAAGACCGGCTGTTTCTGATGCGGGGCTGTAGGCAGCGACCACGGGCAATTCCATCATTTCCCGCCACCATGTCAGAAGGGCGAGACCATCCGTCTCGGGTTGGGCGCCAAATGGCCCGAAAGCCACGTAATCAGCCCCTTTTTCACCCGCCAGCATCGCCAGATCCCGACTGAAATCACACGCGGCGCCGAGCTGAAAACTGTCTCCCAGTATTTTTCGTGCCGCGGCAACATCCTCCGCCCCGACATGCGCGCCATCACACCCTGTCTCGCGCACCAGTTCAGGAAAACCATCCAGCATCAGCGCGGCGTCATGCCGGTCCATGACCTGCCGGATGTCGAGAATCGTCTGCTTCATCGTGCCGGGCGAGGTATCGGCGAGCCTCAGTCGGACAGCCGCGACAGGGAGCACCGTCAAGGCATGGTCGAGCAGGCCGACAAAAGAGGAGGCCTCCCGCAGGGGAGGAGTGACAAGATATGCCTCACAGGGTTCTACCAGTCGTCCCGTGTCGGGCTGTTTGCTGCTCATTCCAGTCTCCGGGAGCGGGATTGTCTGTGAGACAGCTTATTCCCCGGAAGGACCGACGATGCCAAGAGGGGAAGGCTGAATCGTATCTGGACGTTGGAAGAGGACAGTGGCGCCGAGTGACGCCGCCAGCATCTCCACAGCTTTTCTTTGCGGGGAGGCGGGGTCGAACACGATATGTTTCTGTCCCCGTGTCAGGGCTGACACGGCCCTGCCTGCCTGACTGCCGCAATCGAGAATATCCACGAAGGCAGGGGAGGCCAGCTCCTGATCCTGAAAGCTTCTGCATTGTGTCATCATCGCCATCCACCAGGGACCGCCCATGCAACCGGCTGCTGCCGGAGGAGAGATGAGTATAACTTTTGAGCAGCCATTGCCCTGAACTGCCCTGAGCGCGCCACAGGCTTCCCGTAAAGTCGAAACCATGAAGACACAGTCGGGGTTGTTATCGTCATTTTCCGTGGAAAGATGCTGGCAGATTTGCCGGATCATGCTTGACGTTCAATCCTTTGCGGGTGATTTCTAACAAAATTCCAAAGATGTGCATAAGGCGGAGTCAAGTGTCGCATATGAGCGAGAACAAGCCGGACAACAATAGGCCCGTCGACCCTGTTACACGGCTTCGTTCCGCGCTGGACAGGATCGCCTTCGCACTTGAGTATCGCAGGCAGGAGGTTCCGCCATCTGCTCCTGAAACTATCGTCGAGGAGCCGCAGCCGGACGTTCAGAAAGCTTTGGCGACGCTCGATGCCTTGATGGTTGATGTCAGAAACGTTCTGGGCAATCTGGCTCCGGCTCATCCGCTGGAAACACCGCCTGAAAGTTCTACGTACGTTCCGTCGCAGGAATTGTCTGATGAAAGCCGCGACTGGATGCCGGAGGGGCAGGCCGCTTACGATGACTGGGGCCACACTCCCGCTCATGATGCGTCACAGCACGGCGAAGGATACTGATTCATGCCGCAGGTAACAGTCCGCATCAACGGATATGCCTATCAGATCGGATGCGAGCCCGGAGAAGAGCGTCATCTGCTCGATATGGCGCAGGAAGTCAGCAAGCGGGTGGCGCGGGTTAGGGCGCTTGGCTTCAGTGGAGAAGCCAAAATTCTGGTTCTGGCTTCCCTTCTGATGGCTGACGAGCTCTCGGATCTCACAGCCGAACTGATTTCCACGGAAGCCAGCAAGGCTATCGCCGCCGGTGAGGCCGCCGCGCGCGAGAATGCGCGTCTCATGGATGAACTTTCTTTATTGGCTGAACGTGCGGAAACCATTGCGGCGGCGCTTGAGGCGCACTAGGTTATGTGCGTGGAGCTGCCCGGTGCGTCAGGCAATTCATCCCCTGGGCCGATAAGCACTTCCTCGGGAGCTGGCTCTGTCGTGATCTTGGTCATGGTATTCCGGCGCCCACCTGCACTAGCAGGTCCTGGAGGTTGTAAAGTCCAACGGCCAGGGTGGCTCCACACGGTTCTCCCGACTCCATGACAGGCTCTGGAGATCTCCCCCAGACAGCAGATGACAAGCGGGCCATTCGTCTCGCGATGAAAACAGCGCTGCGGCATGCTGATGCGTCGGTCTCTGAGAGAGTGTGCGACCGTCTCCATGCACTGCTTTGCATGTTCCCTCCGGCGCGGATTGGCTGCGTATGGCCGATGGGGGATGAGGTTGATCTGCGCCCGCTCTTTCATAGTCTCTGTGAGGAGGGCTGGCAGATTCTGACGCCCGAAACACCGCCCAAAGGGTCTCCGCTGCTTTTCCGGCAGTGGAAGCCTGCGTGTTCGATGCAGGAAGGGCGATTCGGGACGGTCCATCCGGATGGTCCGGTCGATGTGCCGGACGTCATACTCGTGCCGATGCTGGCTTTTGACCGTCGTGGATACCGGCTTGGTTATGGTGGCGGGTATTATGACCGCACTCTCGCCGCTTTGCCCGATGCCCGTCCCATAGGCTATGCCTTTTCTGTGCAGGAAGTGCCCCACATCCCGGTGGGGCCATTTGATGTGCCGCTGCCGGTCATCGTCACCGAAAAAGAGGACATTGTTCCTGCGGACGGTCTTCTTCCGTAAGCAGGCCGCGTCGCATTGTGTCATTCCCGACCATCAGCACCACGAAAACCGGAGATTATTGTGAGAGTCATGTCGTGAGAATTCTGTTTCTGGGAGATATCGTCGGGCGGAGCGGTCGTGACGGTGTGACGGCACGCCTGCCGGAACTGCGCCGGAAGCTGTCTCTTGATCTGGTGATCGTCAATGCCGAGAACGCCAGTCACGGATTTGGACTTTCTCCCGGCATTGCCCGCGATCTGATGGGCTGCGGTGTCGATGTCATCACGCTCGGCAATCACGCATGGGACCGTCGGGACCTTATCGGGGAAATCGACGGGATGCCGGAGGTGGTGAGACCGCTGAACTTTCCTCCCGGCACGCCCGGACAGGGCAGCACGGTCGTCACGCTTGCCGATGGACGGAAAGCTCTTGTGGTCAATGTCATGGGGCGTCTGTTCATGGACCCTCTCGATGATCCTTTCCGCATGACGCTTGAACTGCTCGCCAGACATCGTCTGGGTGTCACGGTGCAGGCGGCTGTCGTTGATGTGCATGCGGAAGCCAGCAGCGAAAAATGGGCGCTCGGTCATGTGCTGGACGGTAAGGTCTCGCTGGTGGTCGGCACGCACACGCATACGCCGACCGCTGATCACCGTATTCTCACGGCTGGCACGGCGTTTCAGAGCGATGCTGGCATGTGCGGTGATTATGACAGCGTGATCGGTATGCAGAAGGAGGCCGCCGTCTCGCGGTTTGTCCGCAAGATGCCGGGTGAGCGCCTGCAACCGGCGGAAGGCGAGGCGACGGTCTGTGGCCTGATGGTCGAGACCGATGACACCACCGGTCTTGCCCGCAGGGTGGCCCCCTTGCGGCAGGGAGGCATGTTGTCGGGAGCGATGCCGGATTTCTAGGGCAAGCTCCCCGAACGCAGTCTCAGTGAGTTTGCTCTAACTCGTTGATTATCGAGCAACTCACGTTTCGGCCTCTTTATTTGTTTCTGACAATGCCCATACGCAGCGAAGGATCACCGGTAAAGGTTGATGCGCCGGTGTGGGAAAGTTCCACTCCGGTATCGAGCCATACCTCACCACCGATATCGCGCCAGCGTTTGCAGAAGGTAAAATCCTCGCTGAGATAGGTGCCGGTTTCAGGGTCGATCATGCAGTCAAAGAGCGCATGGGCCTCCGTCTCGACGGCGGACGAATTGTCCTGTCCAACCGGGGCGTCGATCCGTTTGTAACGAGTTTCCGGATAGGCCTCGATCATGCGCTGCACGACCTGTCGGGAGATCAGCATGAAACCTGTCCCAGCATAGCCAGCCTTGACGAGTCCCCTGTCCGCGCCCTCGCCGGGGGGATGTTCATGAAGGGAAGTGCTTTCACCGACATAGCGCAGGGACGCGGTTTCAGTCGGCTCGCCTCTTTTCGTAAGAATGTTCGTGAATGAATCCCAATAGCGATCCTTGAGAGGATAAAGCCCGGCGACAAGGTCTTTTCCGGTCGCCACAAGACGGGGCACCGCATCCGGGCTGAAGCCGATATCGCTATCCACAAAAAGAATGTGGGACGCGTCGCTCTGGGCATAGAACTGATACAGCAATGTATTGCGTGAACGTGTGATCAGTGCGTCATTTCCCACGAGCGAGAGGGTCAGCTCAATCCCGTGCTGCTGCGCCATGGCCATGCAGCCGATGATGGACTGCATGTAAATCTGCGTGACCAGTCCGCCGAAACAGGGCGTGGCGATGAAAACATGAGGGGAAATATGGGAAGGTTGCACTCGTCCGGCCTTGATCTGTTCGGACCAGCTTATCTTCAGGATATTGCAGATCGTTTAATATGTCTGATAATATTTTGGTAATTTCTTTTTATATTCAGTAACTATTTTAATTCTTCGTTCGACGGAGCTCTGGCGGGAAATCCCGATGAATGGCTCAGCCTGAATGTCACTGTGTGGAACTTATGCAATAACACCAGATATTCCATAATCGGTAATGAATGTCCTGAAACACTCTCTTCTTTCTTCAGCAAAGAAAGCCCTGTGTCCCCTGATATCCATCAGGAGAAAATATCCCCGTTCCTTGATCTCTTCGGTAATGTCACTGACGGTCCGGGACAACCGTATGCAGACAGGGTGACGACTTCGTGACGACAGGGTGCCTGTTCAGAAGGGGACACAGGCTATTACTCAGCAGCCGACAGCAGTATTGCTCCAGCCGGGAAGAAATGTGAAAGGCTTTTCGCCAGACAGTTCATTCCGCTCCGTTAACGCTGTCAGGTAGATGTTCTGGTCACGAGGCAATGTCGGCAAAAATAAAAATTCAGGAAAGACATGGTCTCTTTGGCTGTTTCTCCACAAGGCGAAGAGCCACGGCCACCTTTCTCGCAGATACCTTGACCGCCATCTGTCCGATCCTGTGGAGCGGGGCCTTTCTTTTATCGTCACCGGCTCAGGCTGAGAGCGTCGATCCGGATATTGTCGCGCTGCGTCGCGAAGTCGCTGAAATGCGTTCGGAACTGAGGAAAATGCGCCGCGCCATCGGCAGCGCGCATCCTGCTGTTCCCGCAGATCATGGCGGGAACAGTTCTCTTGCTTCTGCCGTAACGCATTCCCACGACTGGAACGGCGTTCCCGAGCCGGGAATACGTTTCGTCGCGGCAAAAGCAACGCCCGTCTTCGCTGGTCCTCCGGTCATCAGGCGAACGCCTCCCGATTCGGGAATTGTCTCGTCATGGAAGGACTTCAGGGCGGCGACCGCACGATCCGAAGTGGTGCAGGTCGGAGGTCTCAGAGTCGGTTTTCCCAATGGTCGCCCGACCATCGCGACAGAAGATGGTCGTTACGCTTTCTCGACCGGTCTGGGGTTTCAGGAGGATTTTGGCGGCTATCTCGGTATGGCGTCCCGGGGAGGAGAGCCAAAGGGACGTTTTCCCGGCTTTACCGAGAATGCGCGGCGGATGCGTCTTTTCCTCACCTTCCGCTACAAGGACTGGGTGGCGAATGTGACGCCGGATTTCGGATCGGGCACGGCGGACGGCAAGGTTGGACTCTATGAGGCCAATCTCAATTACGCCGGTTTGCGTAACACCGAACTGACCGTGGGATATTATGAGCCACGCGAATCCGAGGAAAGCGCCGAACGTTCGGGTGGCCTGACACTACTTGAACGTCCGTCGATCATCGATATCGTACGCAATATCGCAGCCAATGCCTGGCGGTTCAGTGTCGGGGGACTGCATTATGAAAAGCAGTGGTTCGTGAGCGCATGGTTCACGGGCCAGCAGTACGGCGACCGGAATATTGACACCACGATCAGCGACAGCCAGACGGGGGTGGTCGCCCGTGCCGTCGGCCGTCCTTATGTCAGTCGGGACATCGACGTCATGGTCGGTGTCGGCACATCGGACAGCTTCAAGAGGAACGAGAGCGCGTCCGGGCGTGTGTTCAGGATGTCGCCACCGACCGGCAACGTGCCGCTCTCTCAGGATCATCTGCTGACCGCGAGCATCCCGAACGCCAGCTCCGTCTGGTCAGTCGGTCCTGAACTGGCCGTGAGGTGGAAGCGGTTGCTGGTGAAAGGCGAGTATTTCCATATCGGCGTCAACCGGTCTCCGCTCGCCGGTCTTGCCCAGCCGTCCCTTGGTTTTGACGGATGGTACGTCACGGCAAGCTATACCCTGTTCGGTCACGCCCGCGCCTTCGATGTCAAGAGAGCGTCCTTCCTGCCTCCCGGCGTCACGGAAGACTTCGACCCGTTCCAGAATCACTGGGGCGCCATGGAGCTTTCAGTCCGCTGGGATGAAACCAATCTCAACGATCATCCCGGCACGCTCACCGGCTTCCGGGGAGGCCGTTCTACGACATGGGAGAGCGCCCTGAACTGGTATCTGAACCAGCATTTCCGTCTTGCACTGGATTATTCTCACTTCTCTGTCAGCCGTAACAGCCAGAGCTTCAATATCCTCGGGCGGAGTGGCAATGCTCTTGCCGGACGGGTGCAGGCTGCGTTCTAGGCCGTCTGCCTGATCCGGATAGAACAGAAATGAGCGGGACCGAACGCTGACAGAAGCTTGACTGAAAAGCTTGCCGGGTGGTGTCCGCCGGAGAATGTGCATGGCCGGGATGGTGACCCAGACAATTGCCCGTACCTCAGGTTCCGTAACGGAGGCGGGGAACGAGTATGACCTGACAACCGCACGTCATGTCGTCATGGCTTCCCTGCTGGCCTGGCTGCTCGATGCCTGTGACTTCTTTATCGTTCTCTTTACGCTCGATGATGTTGCTGCGAGCTTTCACGTTCCGCTGGAAAGCGTGCTGCTTGCGCCGACCCTGACACTGCTGACGCGTCCTGTGGGCGCGTTTTTATGCGGTCGTGCGGCTGACCGGTATGGCCGCAAACCGGTGATGATGACGACCATCACCGTCTATTCACTGATCGAGGTTTTATCAGCCTTTTCTCCCAACCTGACGGTTTTTCTGATCCTGCGCGCCCTGTTCGGCATTGCGCTGGGCGGCGAATGGGGCGTGGGAACGTCCCTGATCATGGAAAGCGTTCCGCCTTCATGGCGGGGCGCGGCATCCGGGATTCTTCAGGCCGGCTATCCCGCCGGGTATCTGCTCGCCTCTCTCGTCTTCCTTCTGCTGCCCGTCATGGGATGGCGCGGACTGTTCATTCTGGGCGGCAGCGCGCTGGTTGCCGCAGTCTATATCTGGCTGCGTGTGCCTGAAAGCCCGGAATGGCTGAAAGCGAGACGGGAACAGACAGCCTCCCATGCGCCCGCCTTGTGGTCGGTGATACGGGATAATCCGGGGTTGTGCCTGTTCGCCGTGACCCTGATGGCGGCATTCAATTTCATGAGTCATGGATCGCAGGATCTGTACCCGAAAGTATTTCTGGGACTGGAACGGGGGCTGCCTCATCCCACCATTACGCTCATTGTCGTGCTGTACAATATTGCCGCCATCGTGGGCGGGCTGTTTTTCGGCATGCTTTCCCAAAGGATCGGGCGGCAGTACAGCATTGCTCTGGCGGCTCTGCTGACAGTGCCGTTTCTTCCGGTCTGGGCGCTCTCTCATTCTGCCGTCTGGTTGGCGGCAGGCGCCGTGTGCGTTCAGTTCTGTGTGCAGGGCGCATGGGGCGTAGTGCCTGCCTATCTCAGCGAACTGTCACCAGTTTCGGTCCGCGCCACATTTCCAGGGCTGGCCTATCAGTGCGGCAATCTGATCGCCGCGAGCAATGCGCTGCTCCAGACCCGGATGGCTTCCTTGTCCGGAGAAGGTCTGGCTCCAGCCCTGATGCTGACGGTTGGCGGCGCGGCTCTTGTGGTGCTGACCCTTACCCTGCTGAACGCACGCCTGCACGGTCAGCGTGCTTCTCTGTAAAACAGGCTCGGTTCCCGGAGAGCCCTTGTCGTTCCTTCGTAAAGCAGGGCAGGAGTGTCGTTCAGGAACCACTCACGAGCGTATCGGCAATGACTGCTACGTCCGTAATCCTGTCCGCTTCTGCCGTGGCGCCTTCGGCGTAGGCCGGAAGACCGTACCCCCAACGGGCGAAGATCGATCTTGAACCCGCTCCCCGCGCCGCCAGAATGTCGTTGGCATGATCTCCAACCATGACGGAGCGGGCTGCTGTGCCCTTGGCGAGCGCTATGGTGCCCAGCAGATGGAATGGATCAGGCTTCCGGGCAGAGAAGGAATCTCCACCGCCAACAGCGGCGAACAGGCCCAGAATACCGAAGGTCCGTAGGATATCATTCGCGGCGGCAACAGGTTTGTTGGTACAGACAGCCAGTGTCCAGCCGTCGCCTGCAAGACGGTGCAGCGTTTCCTCAGTGCCCGGAAACAGGCGGGAGCGGTTGGTTGCCCGTGGCGTGTAGAGTTCCATGAAGCGGCGTACGGCGACCTGACGATCAACATCCTGTCCATCCGCGTGATCGAGCGCGCGTTCGACCAGCCTGCCGACACCGTCGCCGATCATGCTTCGGACAGCTTCCTGCGAAGGGGTGGGAAGTCCGTGCTCGGCAAGCAGCAGTCCCACACAATCCGCAAGGTCCGGAAGGGAGTCCACAAGCGTACCGTCGAGGTCAAAAACCACCAGTCGCATAAGGTATTCCTTCATCACCAGTCCTGTTCGGAAAATGAGAGTAACGCGAAGTGAAACAGAAACACACCTCACGGGTTTGACAGTCTTCCGTCAGTGGCCTACCGCCAGAAAACCATGACAAAATCGCCTGCAAACCGTTCTTCCACAGCCGTTCTCCTCGCAGCCGGTCTCGGCACGCGGATGCGCTCTTCCCTGCCCAAGGCGCTCCAGCCGCTGGCCGGGCAGCCGATGCTGAGCCACCTGATCGCCAGTGCGGCCAAGGTGTTTGACAGTGTTGTCATCGTCATCGGTCCCGACATGGATGATCTCGCCCGTTGCGCGGCTCCTCATGCGACGGTGATCCAGCACGACCGTCTCGGCACGGCCCATGCAGCGCTTCAGGCGGAAGACCTGTTCGGCGACGGTGATGTGGCGGTTCTCTACGCCGATAACCCGCTCATCACGCCAGAGACACTCCAGCGCATGCTCGACACGCGCCGTAGTGACACCGAACGGACAGACCTCGCTCTGCTGGCCATGCGCCCGGTCAATCCCGGTCGCTATGGTCGCGTCATCCTGAATCAGGATGGTACGGTCGAAAAAATTATCGAATGGGCCGATGCCTCGGACACCGAGCGCGCTGTCGATCTGTGCAATGCCGGCGTGTTCTGCGCCGATGCGACCCGTTTCCGCGAGTGGCTGCACAAGGTCGGCAATGCGAACAGCAAGGGCGAATACTACCTGACCGATGTGGTCGGCATCGTGCGGGGGCAGGGTGGCATCGTCCGCGCCGTCGAAGCACCCGAGAGCGAACTGCTTGGCGTCAACTCCCGCGTCGAACTGGCGGACGCTGAGGCGACGGTCCAGCGCCGTCTGCGGCGTGAGGCGATGGAACGGGGCGTGACCCTGACCGCGCCGGAGACGGTGTTCTTCTCGTTCGATACGGTGCTGGAGCCGGATGTGGTCGTGCAGCCGAACGTCGTTTTCGGACGTGGCGTGACGGTGCGTTCCGGCGCGGAAATCAAGGCGTTCAGCCATCTCGAACAGTGCGAAGTCGGAGCAAGGTCGCTGATCGGCCCCTATGCGCGACTGCGGCCCGGCACGACGCTGGGTGAGGGCTGCCACGTCGGTAATTTCGTCGAACTCAAGGCCACGACCATGGGCGACGGCGCGAAGGCCAATCATCTCACCTATCTCGGCGATGCGAGCATCGGGGCCTCCACCAATGTCGGGGCCGGGACGATCACCTGCAATTATGATGGCGTGTTCAAGCACCGCACGACCATCGGCGCGAACGCCTTCATCGGCTCGGATTCCATCCTTGTCGCGCCGGTGACGATTGGCGACGGCGCGCTGGTGGCGGCGGGAAGCGTCATCACCAGTGATGTGGAGCCGGATGCTCTGGCGGTTGCGCGCGGGGTGCAGACAAACAAGACTGGCTGGGCCGCACGCTTCCGTGCAGCGCTTCGGGCAAAGAAGGAACAGGGCTGATGTGCGGTATCTGTGGCGTCGTAGGACACAGACAGGCAACGCCGATCGTCTTTGAAGGTCTGCGTCGGCTGGAATATCGGGGCTATGACTCGGCTGGCATCGCTACACTGAATTCTGACGGCCATATTGAGCGTCGTCGCGCGGCGGGCAAGCTGGACAATCTCGGCAAGGTGCTGGAGCAGGCTCCGCTGCACGGCAGGACCGCCATCGGACACACCCGCTGGGCCACGCATGGCGCACCGACTGAAACCAACGCGCATCCGCATGGCACGGCGCGGGTCGCCATCGTGCATAACGGCATCATCGAGAATTTCGAGACGCTGCGGACCGAGCTTGAGGCCGAAGGCCAGAGCTTCGAGACCGAGACGGACAGCGAGACGATTGCCAAACTGGTCGATCATTATCTCGGCGCAGGCCTGTCTCCGCGCGAGGCGGCTTTTTCCGCGATCCGTCGTCTGGAAGGCGCTTATGCCGTCGCAATGATCTTCGCCGAGCATGAAGGGCTGATGATCGGCGCGCGTCATGGCGCGCCGCTTGCCGTTGGTTTCGGCGAGGGCGAGATGTTCCTTGGCTCGGACAGTCTCGCGCTGGCTCCACTGACACGCCGTATCGCCTATCTCGATGATGGCGACTGCGTCGTTCTCGGCAGCGAGGGGGCGGAATTTTTCGATCATTCCGGCGAACGTGTCGAACGGAGCATCCAGACGACGGCTCTCATCGCCGGTGCGGTCGGCAAGGACGGTTATCGTCATTATATGGAGAAGGAACTGCACGAGCATCCGCTGGTGATCGGGCAGACCCTTCAGCGCATGATCGACCCGGCGACCCGCAAGGTCGTGCTGCCGGAGATGCCTTTCGATCTCGCCAATATCCCGCGAGCCGTCATAACCGCCTGTGGTTCGGCGTTTTATGCGGGTGTCGTCGGGCGTTACTGGTTTGAGGAAGTCGCTCGTCTTCCCGTGGATATCGATGTCGCCAGCGAGATGCGCTACCGCAACCCGCCGCTGACGCCGGGTTCACTGGGTATTCTCATTTCCCAGTCGGGGGAGACGGCGGACACGCTGGCGGCCTTGCGTGGTCTCAAAAACGCCGGTCTGCCGATCCTGTCTATCCTGAATGCAGAACATAGCAGCATGGCGCGTGACAGCGATGCCGTGCTGGGCACGGTAGCCGGGCCGGAAATCTCGGTTGCCTCGACCAAGGCGTTCACGGCGCAGTTGACGGTGCTGGCCTGCCTGACCATCGCCATTGCCCGCGCCCGAGGTGAGCTTGATGCGGACGGTGAGGAAGAACTGGTCTCCGCTCTGCTTGATCTGCCCAGTCGTGCTGCGGACGTGTTCACGCATGGCGATTCCATCCGTCAGATGGCGTCCGTCGTGGCCGAGGCGCGGGATGTGCTCTATCTCGGTCGAGGCAGCGCCTATCCTGTGGCCATGGAAGGGGCGCTGAAACTCAAGGAAATCTCCTACATCCACGCGGAAGCCTATGCCGCCGGTGAGATGAAGCACGGGCCGATTTCCCTGATCGACCGCACGGTTCCCATCGTTGCGACCGTTCCGTCAGGTGCGCTTTTCGATAAAACCCTGTCCAACCTTCAGGAAGCGAAAGCCCGTGGGGGCCGTCTGCTGGCCTTTACCGATGAAGTCGGCAGGGAGCGGCTGTCCGCCATCGCCGAGCAGACGATTGCGCTGCCGACGGTGCATCCGTTTGTCACGCCCATCATCCAGACGATCGGCGTGCAGATGCTGGCCTATGAGACAGCCCTGCTCAAAGGGACGGATGTTGATCAGCCGCGCAATCTGGCGAAGTCGGTCACGGTCGAGTAGGGCCGATGATCGGGGGGGCAACACTCCCTGATCATTGTCGGGCAACAGGGGCTGATATGGACGTTTCGATCATTTTCGAGACGGTGTTTCAGGGTAGTTCTGTTGGGTCTGTCTGGATTGTGGAAAGCCCTGAAAATCGTCGCTGGTTTGAACGGCAAACAGGTCTTGATGGCGAGAGTGCCCTGTTCACGTTCCGGAACAGTGAAAATGTCTCCGACATGGTCCTTGGAGCGATCTGGAATGTTCAGGAACACTATCCTGAATGGTCGCAGATCACTGTAATCGGGATGTCGTTGACGCCTGATCTGGTAAAGGCGCTTCGGGATGAGACGCGTGTGACCGCAACCTCGAAGGGGTTTTCTCTGAGCCGTTCACGGTAGGAATATTCTGGGGAGCGTGTGTCAGGCATGTCAGACACACTCTGGTTTTGACTGGACAGAGCAGGTATCCCGGAATGATGTTATTTCAAGCACATAAAAACGTCCTTTTATGATCACGCCTATTTCGTGATGCAGAAAAGCGTGTGGCGTGATGGTTTTGCGTGTGCGCCAGCCTGAACAGCCTGTGACGGTTTTTGTCATTTTTCCAACAGAACGAGCGCCGAGCACTCCATGACTCCCAGAGACCTCTTCACAGGAATGGCGCTCGCCTTTGGGGCTTATGCGGCTTTCTCCATCAGCGATGCTTTCTCCAAATTGCTGGCCGGCTCGCTCGACCCGTTTGAAGTCGCTTTTTCCGGTGGTGTCTTCGGCTTCCTGATTTTGCCGTTCATCCGGCAGAAGGGCGAGTCCTATCTTGATGTCGTTCGTCCCCAGTTGTGGACGATGTGGCTGCTCCGGGCGATCTGCGTGTTTGTCGCGACGGCGGCGAGCGTCGAAGCCTTCATGCTTCTGCCCATGCCGGAAGCCATGTCGCTGATGTTTCTGATGCCGCTGTTCGTGACGATCATTTCTGTCGTTTTTCTGAAAGAAAAGGTCACTTTCTGGGCCTGGCTCGCGGTCATTCTTGGCTTTGTCGGGGTGCTGATCGTTCTCCGTCCCGGTTTCCGCGCCCTGCATTTTGGACATCTGTGCGCCCTGCTAGCGGCGTTTGCGAATGCGGGCAGCGTGATCACCTACCGGCTTGCCGACCGTGAGAAGACCCGTCTGTCCCTGTTCGGTTCCAGCCTTATCGGTCCGATTGTCGGAAACGGCATCCTGATGGGCGTGCATGCGACATGGCCAGACTCCTTCAGGGACTGGTTCTATCTGTTCGGTTATGGATTTCTTGCGGCGTTCGGTCAGTTGCTGATGATGATGGCGACGGCGAAGGCTCCGGCAAACCGTGTGGCGCTGCCCCAATACAGCCAGATGGTCTGGGGTGTCGTGCTCAGCTACATCGTTTTCAGGGAGCCTCTGGATGGCTGGACCTTCGTTGGCATCACGGTGCTGATGTTCTCGGGTGTGTTGAACTGGGTCCGCCAGCGTATCCGCTACGAACGGATGGCCATGCGGGAGCGCAAGGAACGCAAGCTGGCGGCCAGACGCGCCAATGAAACCGCGAAGGCGGCGGTGGTTGCCGCATCGAAGCGTTTTTGAAAACGTGGAACAGAGATTTGTCTTGGCATAACAATACAGATTCGAACTGTCAGGATATTCTTCTGATGCCGCGAAAGATAACAGTCCTTTTGTCGTTGGTTTACTGAAGTAGACCGGAATACTTCAGCGCTGTTTTATCTATCGTCTGTGTAAAATATAAAAATGCTTCCTGATCATTCATGCTAAGATCAGGAAGCATTATGTCAGACTTACTGGGCAGCCTTGGCGGTAGGCTGCGTCGTCTGGCCTGCTTTGGTCGCAGCAACTGCCGGGGCGGACGATCCTGCCGGAACCGCCTGCGCATCAAGCAGGCCGTCATCGACAAAAACGAGGCCATTCAGAGCCTGCGTGACAGCCTCAAGTGCTGCCTGCGGATCGCGGCCCTCGGTGAACACCTGCGCCCGGTTTACCGCGCCCTGTGTCGCGTTCAACGGTGCCAGAGCCACGATGAAGTCCAGCTTGTCATCAACGACCTGCATGGTCTCGGCGGCCTGAGGTGCCATGCCGCTCTTGATCTGGCCGTTGGCGGCTGCGATGGCGGCTTTTTTCTCGGGAGCCAGCGTTTCCGTTTCCACGAACTCACCGCCGACCGGAATCCAGGTTTCCTGTGTGGTGGAAGGGGTGTGGCCCGGGGCCGCCGGATGTTGCGGGGCTGGAGTCAAAGAGGCTTCAGCCGCGACAAACCGGTGATCCGCCTTTGAAGCCGCTGCCAGGCTTTTATTCGCGTCGTAAAGGAATGGGATGGCCTGCTCCGTCTTGCCTGCCGCCAGCAGGTCATGGGCCTGAAGCAGATCGCCGAAAGCGCGCTGACCGTCAGCGGACAGGTTTTTCAGGGCATGACCTGCCTTGTACTTCTCCCACGCCACATGGGCTGAAGCCGCATGAGCGAATGTCGGTGCTGTCGCCAGACCGGTTGCCAGCATGAGAGAGAGTGCAATTTTCTTCATGTTTCAAACTCCTTGTCGTCATTCGTGAATGACGTGACCACAGGTTATCGTGCGTGGGTTCCGGCGAGAACCCTGTTTGAGACATGAAAGGTAATAGTTTTGTAGCCATCTGTTACATGATGGATATCAAGGCAGGGCTATCGAGGCAGGCCGCCGGATGACATTCGCCATCCGGCTGTCAGCGCATCAGTCCAATGCAATCCCCACGGCTTGAGCGAGCGCCTCCGCAATGCCCGGCGCGACAGCAAGAATGGTTGCGCCTCCGGTCAGGCCGCCATCGCGCAGGAAAGGGGAAACCCTCGCCCCGGCTTCCGCCAGAATGGGGAGTGCGCCCGCGACGTCCCAGAGATTGATGACAATCTCGATATAGGCATCCAGACGACCGCAGGCCACATCGGTCAGCGCCAGTGCGCCGGAGCCACCTGAACGGGGCATCGCGCCGGAGTCCAGAATGGCCCCGATCTTCTCCATGAAAACCGGCTTCGGAACACGGTTGCTCCAGCCCATCTCGATCATGGCGCTGCGCGGGTCGCTCACAGGCGACGCCTTGATGGGCTTGCCGTTCAGAAAAGCGCCCTTGCCGATCAGACCCGTATAGGTCTCGCCGAGGGCTGGCGCGCAGACGATCCCGGCAACGGGGCGGTTCTCCTCCAGAAGGCCGAGTGAGACACACCAGCGATTGCGTCCACGCGCGAAGTTTGAGGTGCCGTCGATCGGATCGACAACCCAGCGCAGGCTGCCGTTGCGGGTCGCGCCTTCTTCCTCGCCCTGAAATCCGTCATCCGGGAAAAGAACCGCCATACGTCGCGAGATGAAAGCCTCGACCGCGCCGTCCGCTTCCGTCAGCCAGTCCTGCGCGGATTTCTGCGTGCCGACCGGCCCACCCGGAGGCGGTCTCATCGAAAGGGCCAGTCGCGCGGCATCGTCCACAACGGCACGTGCCGCTTCAAAGCGGCGTTCAATGGCAGCGGTCATGAGCATGCTTCCCGGCGCAGGCCGGTCTCCCTTCAGTCAGGATGACGCTGCGTCATCCTTTCTTGAAACGGGACAGAAATAGTCCGGGGAGAGGGCGTGCGTCGAGGGTGTCCGGGTCTATAACGGTCAGAAGGCTGCGTCCGGCGAGAGTCAGTTCAGCCGCGAGGACCAGCGGGGCTGAATTGGGGCGTATCTTGGCGCGTGTCGGTGGCGATCTGGGCCGCATCTACGGTCGTATGGACCCGACGGACGAGCCGCGCTGTCGTTTCGGGTCACAATGGACTGCCAGCCCGATACCGGAAAATGCTGGTCCGATATCGGGCTGGGACGCAGGTTACAGCGAGTGCAGGGCGCAGAGTTTGTTACCGTCCGGATCGCGCAGATAGGCGAGATACATGTCGCCAGCCGGATTCTGCCGCACGCCGGGTGGGTTCTCGATCTGGGCGCCGCCATTTTCGCCACCAGCTTTCCACCAGGCGTCAATCTTTTCCGGCGTCTCGATGGCGAAACCGATGGTCGAACCGTTGCCTGCCGTGGCGGGCTCGCCATTGAGGGGCTTGCCGATGACGAGGCGCTGGCCGTTATGACTGTAAACCAGACGACCCTTGGGATTGAGGGTTCCCGGCGCGCCGCCGATTGCCGCGAAGATCGCGTCGTAGAATGTGCGTGACCTTTCGATGTCATTGCTGCCAAGCATGATGTGGCTGAACATGGTCGATCTCCCGAGTTTCGGATGCGCCCTGACACCTGCGATATGTCCGCAGGTCTGTTGGGCACGCATTCACGGCCGGCACGCTACAGGCAGCCCGTAAGGTCATACAAGCCCTGTCAGACGCCGGAGCGGAGACGCTGCATTGACGACCGGGCGGATGCGTATTCAACTGGAGAAATGACAGCGCATCCTCTTGCCGGTTCCTCGGTCCTTTTCGATCTGGACGGAACAATCATCGACTCCCGCGCCGGGATCATCGGAACAATCCGGAAAGTGCTCCGCGAACTGGGTCATGAACCTGATCTGGATCAGGATCTCACCTGGGTCGTCGGACCGCCATTGCGGGATCTCATCGGCGAGGTTCTCCGACATTACGGCGATGATCGCTGTGACGAGGCGATGGAAGCCTATCGTCGGCACTATGAGGCCGAGGGCATGTTCAGGACGCCGGTATTCCCGGGAATGCGGGAAGCGATCGCCTCCATCAGGGAGACGGGCGCCACCCTGTATATTGCGACCTCCAAGCCCAGAATGCTGGCCCGCGCCATTCTGGAGCGCGCGGATCTTCTATCGGAATTCCGGGAGGTCTATGGTGCCCGTCCTGATGACAGCGGCGCGGAAAAGCCTGAGCTGATCGCCTCTGTCCTGTCGGATCACCAGATCGAAAAGCATCATGCCATCATGCTTGGAGACCGGCGGTTCGACATTTCAGGCGCCCACGCCAACGGCATCCGGGCAATCGGCATCGCATGGGGCTACGGTGGAGACGGGGAGCTGATCGAGGCGGGCGCGGACGCCATCGCCACGACACCCTCCGACTTGCCACGTCTTGTTTCCGCGCAGGTTCAGGCCGCCCTGAAGCATGTTCATGCCTGAAGTCCGGCTCAGCAGGGATTGACCAGCCGGTCACTGCATCGGAAACAGCAGACAGGATTGCGCCGCGACCGGATTGCCCAAAGCGACAATTTCCGCTCAAGTGTCGCGCAATACCGGCCCTGAGGGCCATGAAACCACAGCAAGCCCGTTGAAAAGGGCAGGAGAGCAGGCCGTGAGCAGCGCCGAGGACATCAGTTTCGAAACCCTTCCTCATCCCAATCTCACGTCCCCGGAAAAGCGGGCCGAGCTTATGGCCAATCCCGCGTTCGGGCGGATTGCCACCGACCACATGGTCATGATCCGTTACAAGGATGGCGAGGGCTGGCATGACGCAAAAGTCATGCCGCGCGGTCCTCTGACGCTCGATCCGTCCGCAGCGGTCCTGCATTATGCTCAGGAAATCTTTGAGGGCATGAAGGCTTTCCGTACCGAGGATAGTGGCATCGCCATCTTCCGTCCGGACGCCAATGCCCGTCGTTTCCGTTCTTCGGCCGAGCGCATGGCCATGCCGCAACTGCCGGACGCCCTGTTCATGCGTGCTGTCGATGAACTGGTGAAGGCGGATCGTGACTGGGTGCCGTCGGGCGAGAACGCCAGCCTGTATATTCGCCCCTTCATGTTCGCCAATGACGCGTTTCTGGGGGTCAAACCTGCATCGGAATACCTGTTTCTGGTGATCGCGGCGCCGGTTGGCGCGTATTTCAGTTCCGGCGCCGTGACCGTCTGGGTTTCCGAGACCTACACACGCGCGGCTCCCGGTGGCACGGGCGCAGCGAAGTGCGGCGGGAATTACGCCGCCTCCCTGCTGGCGCAGGCGGAAGCCAAGGCGCAGGGCTGCGATCAGGTCGTGTTCCTCGACGCCGTAGAACATCGCTACATCGAAGAGATGGGCGGCATGAACATCTTCTTCGTGTTTGATGACGGCTCCATCAGCACGCCGCCCCTGACCGGGACTATCCTGCCGGGCATTACCCGTGACTCGATCCTGACCATTGCCCGTGAAAAGGGTATGACGGTGCGGGAGGAAGCCTATTCCATCGACCAGTGGCTGGCAGACGCGAAGTCAGGCCGTCTGACCGAGACATTCGCCTGCGGCACGGCGGCGGCTGTCTCGCCGATTGGCGCGGTGCGCAGCAAAGATGGCGGTGAAGTCAGGATTTCTGACGGAAAGGGGCCGGGTCCGGTGACCAGCGCCCTGCGGGAAGCCCTGATCGGCACACAGCGCGGTCGTGTGGAAGACACGCATAACTGGGTTCACCGCGTCTGCTGAATTCGTTCCGCGGATAAATCTGATCATTCTCAGGGAGCCGACACTTTTCAAGTGTCGGCTTTTGCGTTTCAGTTTTTTCAGCCAGACAGGTTGCGATGAAGATTCTTGCCGTCACCTTGCCGAAAGTCCGTATCTGCGCCGTGGGACAATGGCCTGCTGACCGTATCGACAGGGATGGCTTTCTGATTCTGGACGATGTGGTTCAGAAAGAAATCGCTAACATCGCCTCACTGGTCTCTTACGAATGCGGAGAACATATCTACGCTCAGGAAGCGCCTGAGCAATATATCTACGTCCCGCATTCTGGAGCTGTCCGCGTTTCCCATCAGCTTGCGGATGGAAGAAATCAGATCGTTGCCTTCTATATGCCGGGCGAGCCGTTCGGGCTGGGAGAGAACGGCGTTTATCTGAATTCCGCCTGTGCGCTGACTGATTGTCTTCTTGTTCGTGTGCCCCGTGCGGCTCTGGACGCGCTGTGCGAGCATGAGCCTCGTTTGCAGCAGGATTGTCTCGTGGGGGCCATGGCGCAGTTAAGGCTGTCCCAGAGGCATCTTCTGATTGTCACACATCAGAGAGCGCTGAAGCGGGTTGCTGATTTTCTGCGTGAATGCAGTCGGCAACAGGAAGTATTTGATCCTGTAAGAAATGTTCTCAGCCTGATCATGGATCGCTCGGATATTGCCGATTATCTGGGCACGTCCGTCGAAACAGTCAGCCGTATGCTGGGGAAACTCGAAGAAGAGGGGCTGGTGAAACGGCTCGATGCCCGCAGCCTCTGGCTCGATCTGCCGCGTCTGAATGATCTTCTCGATAATTAGTCTATTTTTATAAATATATCTTTTATTGTATAAAGTTATAATTTTGGTTATTGTTTATATAAAGAAACAAATATAAAGAGTATTCACTTCGGGTTCATGACTGTAGACTTGCGACGCTTTCCATTTACGTCGAGGTCTCTCGTGAATAATGGGTTTTCGGATGGTGCGACATTCCGCAACCTGAATGTTCGTGATGCGCGACTGTCGCCGGACCCAACCAGAGCGCTCCTCAGGAGTGAACAGTCAGACCCCGGAGAGCAGGGGCTCGTCACCGACCATCCTGTTCTGGACGACATTGACGCTCTGTCCGCTCTGGTGCGTCTGGCCATGCCGAAGCACGAGGAACCTAAGCTGCTGGCGGAGGTGCTTCTCGCCCGTTTCGGAACATTTGCAGGCACTCTGACGGCTTCCGCACAGGCTTTGCGCTCCGTGGCCGGGATCGGTCCTTACATGCTTGCGGCCGTAACCGTGTTTCGTGAGGCCGCAGTCAGGATTCAGCGCTCCCGACTTGCCGACAGTGAAATTCTGTCGGACCGGAAAATGCTTTATGCCTATCTCTCAGCCGTTCTGGCCCGGGAGGTTATCGAACAGTTCCATATCCTTTTTCTGAACGGGAATGGGGTGCTGATCGCTGATGAAGCGCAGGCGAGGGGCACAGTCAACCACACGCCAGTCTATCCCCGAGAGGTTGTGCGGCGTGCGATTGAACTGGGAGCAACCGCCCTGATTCTCGTGCACAATCATCCGAGCGGCGACCCGTCACCCTCTGCCGAGGATATCACGATGACCAGACAGGTTGCCGCTGCTGCTGGCGTGCTGGGCATTACGGTGCGGGATCACGTGATTGTTGGAAACGGCAAATGGCTGAGTTTTGCAGAGGCGAAGCTGCTGTAAGGTGTTCTGAGAAGGCTATGGCCGGGCATTTGGCCCGGCCACGCAGGACTATCTGGTGCGCCTGCTCCGCTCAGGCCTGACTGTGGCTCTGTGTCTGCGATGAAAAAGCTGGAAAAGGCTCAAGTGGCGGAAGTGACTGAAGGGGTCTCACCACGACAGGTTCTGCCGGCCAGAAAGCCTGAGCGATCTCGTTCTGGACCTGCTGAAGCTCACTCTGGACCCAGTCACAGAACTCGTGGAGTCCGCTGACGATGATCTGGTCTGCCGTCTGGCTTTCCAGAACGGCGGACAGATGCTCCACACGTTCCAGAATGTTGGATGAGGCCAGAAGACGGTAATCCCGACGGAGCTGGGTCAGGCCGTTGTGGAGCAGTCTGAGGTTGGTGGTGAGAGAGCGCGGAAAGGCTGCGCTCTTCAACAGGAAACCGATGACGCTGGAAGGGCGGATGTCGCCAGCCATGACGCGTCTGTAGGCATGATACCCGGCAGCCGACCGCAGGAGGGCGGACCACTGGCTGATATCGACCTCTGAGCCCACGCCTGCTTCTGACGGAAGAAGGGTGTGGTATTTGATGTCGATCAGCCGTGTAATCTGGTCGGCCCGCTCAAGGAAGCGCCCGATATTGTAGAAAACCGAGACCTGATCGCGATAGAGCGTGCCCTCGGTAATGCCGGTGTGGGTCTGGCACTCTTCCTTGATTTTCGTGCAGAGGGTTGAAATTTCTCCGGGTCGAATGTCACTCGCTTTCAGGTCACGAATGAAGTTGGTGAAGACGTTGAGCTGCGCCCACATTTCCACTGAGATGATCGGACGCAGGGAGCGGGCGTTTTCACGGGCGGCATGCGCCAGCGCGGCGATCGAAGTCTGGTTATCCCTCTCAATCACATAAAAGGAGATAATCCGCTCGGCAGTATACTGGCCGTGCGCTTTTAAAAAGGTCTCCTCATCCGCGTTGATCTGGATGATCGCCTGCCAGCCGTCCGTCGCGCCGGATCGGACGAAGGTCTCCGTGATATCGATGATACGCGCCAGATTTTCGATACGTTCCATGTAGCGGGCGAGCCACATGGAGCATTCCGCATAGCGCGACAGCAGCGGTTGGGGCGGGAGGGTTGCAATCGGATCGACAGTAATGGTCATGATGCCAGTACCCATGTGTCCTTGGAGCCACCGCCCTGGGACGAGTTGACGACGAGTGAGCCACGCTTCAGGGCGACACGGGAGAGGCCGCCGGGGAGTACCCATGTGTCCTTGCCGGTGACTGCAAAAGGCCGCAGATCGACATGACGATTTTCGAGGCCGGTTTCGCAGAGCGTCGGACAGACGGAAAGCTGCACGACAGGCTGACTGATATAATTCGCCGGATCATCCATGAGCTTGCGACTGAACTCGGCGAGTTCCTCCCTTGTCGCGTGAGGACCTATCAGGAGACCGTATCCACCCGATTCACCGACAGGTTTGACAACCAGTTTGTCGAGATTGGCCAGCGTGTAGGCCAGTCCTTCCGGCTCGGCGCAGATATGCGTCTCCACATTGGAAAGGATCGGTTCTTCGGAGAGATAATACTGAATGATTCTCGGCATGTAGGCATAAACGGCCTTGTCGTCCGCGACACCTGTGCCGATCGCGTTGGCGATGGTCACGTTCCTCTTGCGATACGCCTGCACCAGTCCGGGTACGCCGAGCATGCTTGATGGATCAAAGGCTTCCGGGTCAAGAAAATCGTCGTTGAGACGGCGGTAGATGGAATGGACCGGTCGCAGACCCGCCGTCGTGCGCATGTAGACGCGGTCGTTCTCCGTGACGAGATCGCGTCCTTCCACGAGGGGAACTCCCATCTCGCGGGCAAGGAAAACATGTTCGAAATAGGCGGAGTTGTAGATGCCCGGCGACAGGAGCACGACCTGAGGATTGTCCACGCCGTCGGGAGCGACCTGACAGAGGGCGCTCTGAAGCCGCATGCCGTATTCATCCACGGGCATGAGGTCGATGCCTGACGCGATATCGGGCATGACACGAAGAGTCGTGTGACGGTTTTCAATCACGTAAGACACGCCGGAGGGCGTGCGGCCGTTATCTTCCAATACAAGGAAACGGCCGGTTTCGTCGCGGACAAGGTCCGTGCCGTCAATGTGGATATAGGTGCCGCCGGGAACGTCCAGTCCCATCATGGCGTTGCAGAAATTGGCGTTTCCTACGACCAGTTCGCGCGGAATGATTCCGTCCTTGAGAACGTTCTGGTCGTGATAGATGTCCCACAGGAACATGTTCAGGGCTTTGACCCGCTGTTTTACGCCTGCTTCCACATGACGCCATTCAGGCTGGGTCAGGACGCGGGGAACAAGGTCAAATGGCAGGATACGGTCAATGGCGTCTCTCTCGGAATAGACTGTAAAGGTAATGCCGAGATTGTAGAGTTCCTGTTCGGCCTGAGCCGCCCGGGCACGGAGATCGTCCAGTGGAAGGGCGTTCAGTCGCTGCCGGAGCAGATCTATCCGGGGATCAAGCGGCGCTCCGGAGTTGGTGAGTTCACAGAAGAAATGCCCGTTTTGGTAAGTGGAGAACAGGCCTTCAGACGGCGTTGTCGCGGAGAGTCCGCTGACTGTCGGGGAAGGTCCGGTCTGTTTGTGCCCGGTCTGTTTGTGCGTAGAGTTGCCCATTCGTGCTCCTGACCGCTTTTCTCCTGGAAAACGTAGCCCGCCGGGAGAAGTTCGTTGCAGAAGAGCAAGAAAATTTCATGTCGCCAAGCTCAAAATTAATCCTGAGCCTCTGTTTTGCGCATATGACTTTAACTGGTTGTTAATACGGGCGCGGCAATCTGCGGGCGGACGCAAACGCCGGAAAAGCCGGCTGATGGAGGTCTGCAATGTCTGTTATCACCGGTCTTTCGCCTGTCGCCCTTTATCAGCATGATCTCAAGGACGAGGCGAAATCAGCAGCCGATTACGCCAAAACAGATGCGACGGTGACAAACTACACCTCATCCTTTGAGAAGGATGCCGTGACGATCACCTCCGCCGCCGAGTTGATGAAAAATTACAAGGCGCTTTCCGTTGTGCTCGGGGCCTATGGGCTTGGGTCAATCCAGAACTCCACAGCGCTGGTGAAAGACCTGCTCACGCAGGACCCGACATCTTCCAAGTCGGTGTCCGCCAAGTCAGGGAATGCGGCCTGGACGGCCTTTGCAAAAGCCTTTTCAGCCTTCAACACAAGCGGTTCCTCGGCGTCCACGACATCGCCTTTCGCTGATCAGTCGGCCATTGATTCGATTGTCACGAAATATGAAGAAAAATCTTATGAAACGGCGCTGGAAGCTCAGCAGAGCACGTCTGGCGTTGGTAACGCCCTTTATTTCACAAGAACAATGACGACAGGCATGTCAGTCAATCAGATCATGTCTGACTCCACGCTTCTGAAAGTTGTTGAAACTGTCAGTGGATACAATCCAACGCAGTTTGGTGTTCTGGATTATGACGAACAGAAGCGCCTGATTGAAAAAACATACAAGGCTTCGGATTTTTCATCTGCGGCGAGTATCCAGAAATACGCAGAGCGTTATCTGGCGATCCTTCAGTTCAATCCGCAGACGGTCACCAAGCCAGCCACAATGCTGTCGCTTTATGGTTCGGATGGTTCCAGCGATCCAACTCTCAGCCTGTTCGGCATTACTTCCAGCGGCACATCTCTGGTCACCTCGCTGTTCGGCTAGGAGCGGGGAAGAGCAGAGGTGTTCTGAGCGGAAAGATTTCGGCTTCAGTTCACAGGTAACGTGGTCAGAAAGTCCTGAATGGCCGAAAGCGTCTCTTCCGGTGCTTCTTCTGGAAGAAAATGCTCGCCCGGGAGTGCGTGTCCCTTCACCATGCTGGTTGAGACGGCCTCCCACGGGAGGACAGGGTTGTACCAGCCGCCAATACGGCCTTTTGCTCCCCAGAGAACAAGAACGGGACAGTGCAGGTCCGGACGGCACACTGGCCATGAAAACGGCGTCCTGCTTCGCCATATCGGTGCGGAGAGATAATCCTTAACCGCCTCGGGAGAGAAGAAACTGTCGCCGACAGGGGCGGTATCCAGCCATTCGGCGGGTATCTGGACGGCGTTGGCCTCGGGCTTCGGATGGAGCTGACCGAACCAGCAGCTCTCATATTGTGCAAGGGAAAACGCCATATCGTCACGGCCTGTGTGGTCAGGGCCGGGCAGGGCTTCCAGCAGAATCAGCGCCTTTACACGAGATGGTTCCAACTCGGCGACTTCACACGCGACCCGCGCTCCATAATCCTGTCCCGCCAGAATGAGGCTGTCATGGCCGAGACTGTCCGCGAGAGCGAGTAAATCTTCCGCCTGTTGGGATAGGGAGCGTTCCGGGTGCAAGTCCGGGCAGAGTACCGTGTGGTGCGAGGCAAGGGCAGGGGCCACCTTGTGCCACATGGCGTGTGTCTCCGGCCGACCATGCAGAAGCACGAGCAGAGACCCGCTGCCACCAAGACAGAAACGGTAAGAAACGCCGTTTACAGTCATGGAAGTGAGAGCAAAACCGTCGAACAGCATGTATGGCCTCGCTCCAGATTGTGGAAACCAATACAGGCATCATGCTGGCCTGCATTGGTTTCCATCAGCTCAGTTCTGTATGAAAGCGTAGTGATCGGCTAAGTTTCCCGCCAGCCCATTTCTTGCGAAAGCCTTTTTATGATGGATGATACCGACCCGTTCCTTTCTCTCGACCCGCAGGGAGCAGACTGGGACAGGCTTCGGGCCACAGGACATCACCTGCTCGACATGATGTTCGATAATCTTCGCGATATCAGGGAACAGCCTGTCTGGCAGCCGTTGCCCACCGATATACGATCTGGTTTTCGTGATGCGCCGGTCCCTGATCATGGAATGGACATAGCGGCTTTTGGGGAGGCATTCAGGGAGCAGGTCCTTCCCTACAGTGTCGGAAATCGCCATCCGGGATTTATGGGATGGGTGCATGGAGGCGGCACGCCTGTAGGCATGCTGGCGGAGATGCTGGCGGCCGGGCTGAATGCCAATCTCGGAGGCCGGGATCATGCGCCCGTGGAAGTCGAACGCATGGTCATCCGCTGGGCGGCGACCCTGATGGGGTTCCCGGACACAGCGTCCGGTCTGTTTGTCACAGGTTCTTCCATTGCGAATTTTATCGCGGTCATCGTCGCCAGCCGATCCGCGGAAGATGGCCTGTCCCTTAGAGAACACGGTGTGGGTCGGCGTTCGCTGGTGGGTTATGCCGCACGCAGCGCTCATGGATGCGTCAGCCGGGCCTTCGATCTTGCCGGTCTCGGTTCTGACGCGCTCCGCCTGGTTCCTCTCGACGGGTCTTTCCGCATGGATACGGCGGCTCTCAGGACCATGATTGCCGCAGACAGGAAAGCCGGTCTGGAACCGTTTCTGGTGGTCGGAACGGCGGGGACCGTTGATGTGGGTGCGATTGATTCCCTGAACACCATTGCCAAAATCGCCTCCGAGGAAAAACTCTGGTTCCATGTTGACGGTGCTTTCGGGGCTATGGCGGCACTCTCTCCGGATTTCAGGAAGGCTCTGTCAGGTCTTGAAAAAGCGGACAGCCTTGCGTTCGATTTCCACAAATGGGCTCAGGTGCCCTATGACGCCGGCTGTGTAATCGTGCGGGACCCGGCCAGACACGCTGCGGCCTTCGCACAGACGTTGTCCTATCTCTCGCGGGAGGATCGGGGCGTGGCGGCGGGTGCGCCGTGGTTCTGTGATCTTGGGCCTGATCTCTCACGGGGATTCAGGGCGCTGAAAGTCTGGGCGACGCTGTCCGTTTACGGCACAGATCAGCTTGGCCGGATGGTGGATCATTGCTGCGCCGTTGCCCGACACCTTGCGTCCCGGGTTTCATCCGAACCGGCACTTGAACTGATGGCGCCCGTTACGCTGGATATCGTCTGCTTCCGGCTTCTTGATCCTGCCTTGACGGATGAACAGCTTGATCATCTGAACGGCGAGGTGGTGAAGGACGTTCAGGAGTCCGGTCTGGCGGTCCCTTCGACGACACGGGTCAACGGGCGTCTTGTGATACGGGCCGCCATCGTCAATCACAGGACAATGGCGGCGGATGTTGATCGGATGGTGGACGCCGTTCTGAGCCTTGCCGCAAAACGTCGCTCAGGCTTATCTGCCTGAGCGTCTCGTGCCCTCGTCGAACAGTTCGGATAGTTTTTTCATCATTGTGCCGCCGAGTTCCTCAGCATCCGTGATGGTGACGGCGCGGCGGTAATAACGGGTCACGTCATGTCCGATGCCGATCGCAATCAGTTCGATCTCACTGCGGCTTTCGATGGCTGTGATGACCTCACGCAGATGGTCTTCCAGATAGGAACTCGGATTGGCCGAGAGAGTGCTGTCATCCACGGGCGCGCCATCGGAGATGACCATCAGGATGCGCCGCTGCTCCGGACGGCTACGCAGACGACGGGACGCCCACAGAAGCGCCTCGCCGTCGATATTTTCCTTCAGAAGACCTTCCCGTAGCATCAGGCCGAGATTGCGGCGGGCGCGTCGCAAAGGAGTATCGGCCGCCTTGTAGATGATGTGTCGCAGGTCATTCAGGCGGCCGGGGTTTTTCGGCTTGCCGTCACCTGTCCATTTCTCGCGGCTCTGACCACCTTTCCACGCGCGCGTCGTGAAGCCGAGAATCTCGACCTTCACACCACAACGCTCAAGCGTGCGGGCGAGAATATCGCCACACATCGCGGCTACCGAAATCGGCCGTCCGCGCATGGAGCCGGAATTGTCGATCAGAAGTGTGACGGCGGTATCACGGAACTCCGTTTCACTTTCCTGCTTGTAGGACAGGGAGAGGGTCGGGTTGACGACAATCCGTGACAGGCGTCCGGCATCAAGGATGCCCTCTTCCAGATCGAAATTCCATGAACGGGTCTGCTGGGCGAGAAGCTTGCGCTGGAGACGATTGGCCAGTCTGGAAATCACGCCCGTCAGAGAGGCAAGCTGAATGTCGAGCTGCTGGCGTAGGCGGGTCAGCTCATCCTCGTCGCACAGATCCTCTGCGGCAACTTCCTCATCAAACTGACTGGTGTAAGCGTGATACCCGGCAGCCGTATCACCGGGAGTGGCGGGCCGTCCTTCATTGGGACCGGAAGGATCTCCGGAACCATCGGTGTCGCCGGATTCGGTTTCAGCAGTCTCATCCGGATCACCAGCTTCGCCACTGCCATCCATCAGTTGTGGCTCGGCTCCCGTCTGATCTTCTTCCGTTTCATCAGTGGGAGGCTGTTCTTCCGGCGAGGCAGATGGCTCTTCCGCGCCGTCCTCATCCTTTCCGGTCGCATCATCTTGCCCGTCTTCATCGTTTTCCGGCTTCTCGCTGTCGAGTTCGACGAGAGAGCAGGCGGCCATCAGCTTCTGCGAGGCTCTGGAGTAGGCAGCCTGATCATCCTGAACGGCATTGAGCGCCTCAAGCGCTTTCAGGGCATCGGGTGAAAGCGTACGGCTCCAGTCGTCAAGCAGAGGACGGACAATCTCCGGCACAGGCCGTCCGCTGATTTTGGCGCGCGCAAGAAGCCCTAGAGCGAAGGCAGTGGGAAGCTGCTCCTTGCTCGACATGTGCGACACGCCGAGGTCGCGGCATTCCTGCTCCAGCTTCTGGTCCAGATTGGCCGCCACGCCAAGCATGTGGCGGGAGCCGACAGCTTCGACGCGCGCCAGTTCAAGCGCGTCGTACGCAGCGCGGGCCGCTCCGTCGTCAGGCTGGTGGGACCGATGAAATTCCGCGTCGTGGTGCCTGATCTTCAGCGCTTCGGAATCAGCGGCTCCACGGATGCGGGTCGCTTCCTCATCCGTCGCATGGCGTGACGGCTGGGGCAGGCGGATTGGTCCTTCCTGATCCAGCGGCCCCGGCGGCATGTTGCCGGAGTGGAAGGTGACATTGGTGTCAGGCCGTCCGCCCATGGCGCGAATGGCCCCGACCGTCGCACGCCGGAACGCCTCGGCCTTGTCAGCCGCATCGTTCACCGTGGAAGGAGTCTGGGAAGAACGGGGACGTTCGGCCATGTCCTGTCTTTTTCCTGTCGTCAGTGCTTGCGCTTGCCCAAAGGATCGGCGTTGAAGCAGCGCTGGTAATACTCAGCCACCATGCTGCGCTCGGCTTCATCACACTTGTTCAGGAACGTCACCCGGAACGCGAAGGCCAGATCGCCGAAGATGCGGAGATTGTCGGCCCATGCGATGACCGTGCGCGGCGACATGACGGTGGAGATGTCGCCGGCCATGAAGCCCGACCGTGTCAGCCCGGCGAGAGCGACCATGTTGTCGATGGTCTGGCGCATCTTCTTGTCGTCGGCGGAAACCCCCAGCTTGGAGGTGACGATCGCCACTTCCTGCTCGTGTGGCAGGTAGTTCAGGGAGGTGACGATGTTCCAGCGGTCCATCTGTCCCTGATTGATCTGCTGCGTGCCGTGATAGAGGCCGGTCGTATCGCCGAGGCCGACAGTGTTGGCCGTGGCGAACAGGCGGAAGAACGGGTTGGGACGGATGACGCGGTTCTGGTCGAGCAGGGTCAGGTTGCCGTCCACTTCCAGCACGCGCTGGATGACGAACATCACGTCCGGACGACCTGCGTCATATTCGTCGAATACGAGGGCGCAGGGGTGCTGGAGACACCACGGGAGCAGTCCTTCACGGAACTCGGTGACCTGCTGGCCGTCTTTCAGGACGATGGCGTCCTTGCCGATCAGGTCGATACGCGAGACGTGGCTGTCGAGATTGATGCGGACGCACGGCCAGTTCAGGCGGGCGGCGATCTGTTCGACGTGGGAGGATTTGCCGGTGCCGTGGAAGCCCTGCACCATCACGCGGCGGTTGAACGCGAATCCCGCCAGAATCGCGAGTGTCGTGTCGTGATCGAACCGGTAGCTGGTGTCGATCTCAGGCACATGCTCGGTGCGGATCGAGAAGGCTGGAACCTTGAGGTCGCTGTCAATTCCGAAAACCTCACGCGCCGAGACCTCCAGGTCAGGGACCGAGATCGCAGATGTTGGTATCAGGTCAGCAGACTCAGCGTTCATGGTGCATCCGTTCGTTAATGTGCGGGGGGAACCCTGCCACGGTCAGGCAGATTTTTCGAGGTTACTGTCGATGTTGGAGGTGAAATGCGCGCGAAGGGCTGAATAGGCCACGTTGATGACTTTCAGGCGCTCCTCGGCGTGTGGATCACCGTGGTTGGTATCCGGATGGTGCTTTTTGGCCAGTGTCTTGTAGCGTGCCTTGATTTCTTCAAGGGACACGGGCCAGCGCAATCCCATTGCGACGAGTGGTTCGCGCAGGGGCTCCGGGGTTTTCGGCTCGCGGGACTGGCGATGGCGGCGGGCGCGATCGGCGCGGGAGGCCCGGAGAATGTCGAGTGGATCGAGGACGTCTTCCTCGTTGAATCCTTTCTGACCTATATGCCCGATTTTCCATGAGGGGCGGTCCCACGACATGTCGGCCCGCAGATGGGCTTCAATCTGTGCCGAACTCATGCCTTTGTAATAGTCCCACCGTGCGTTGTACTCGCGAACGTGTTGAAGACAGAACCAGAAATACTCGTTCAGGCTATCGCGGGACCGGGGCGCGCGATAGCCTGCCTCCTGCTCGCAGCCGGGGGCGTCGCAACATTGCCTCGGGGCATCCGGATCGGGGTCAAATGCCCGATGACGTGTGTTTCGTCTGCTCATGCAGCCTGTTATGTGTGCCACGATGGTCCGGATGCAAGAGGCTTGTTGACGGAGAGTGGCATACAGAAGGCAGGAGATTAAGGCGATGGCAGGTGTGGCGACAGGTCCAAGGGCGCAGCGCGTGATGGAGCTTCTTCAGGAGAAGCTTGTTCCAGCCCGTATCGAGATTATCGACGAGAGTGATCGGCATGCGCATCACATCGCACGCCCACGCGGGCCGCAGGAAGGAGCGTCTGAAACGCACTTTCGCCTGACGGTTGTGAGCGACGCCTTTGCGGGGCTTTCGCGTGTTGCCCGCTCCCGGCTTGTTCACAAATATCTCGATTCCGAGTTCGCCGATGGTCTGCACGCGCTGGCCCTGACACTGAACACGCCCTCAGAGGTGACGGCATGATACGGCTGCTTTCCCGCCGAAGCCTGCTGCTGTCAGGTCTGGCGCTGACGGCCTGTGCTCAGACGTCTCCGTTCGCCCTGACTGTGCAGGAGCAGCAGGCCGTAGCGCGGGTGGAGGAGTATCTGAATGGCCTGACCCATCTGGATCTTTCGTTTGTGCAGACCTGGCCAGATGGAAATCAGGGTGCGGGGATGCTTCATTATGAGCCGGGACATCTGAAGCTGGATTACACCAATCCGAAAGGAATGGTCCTGACGGCGGGGGATGGACATCTCGTTCTGGATAATCCCCAGACAGGCGCAGTGACTCGTATGGGGCTCTCTCATACACCGCTCGGCCTGCTGCTTGCTCACCCGATCCGTATGCAGGGGGCTGTGACCGTGACGGCGGTGCGACGTGAAGTGGCGATGCTTCAGGTCTCCGTTGCCCGAACGGATCGGATGTCAGATGGTCTGCTGACCTTGCGTTTCAGGGATGATGGCGCAAGGCTGGCGCTGTCCGGACTTATTATTGTCGATGACCGGCAACATGTCATAACGCTGGATTTTTCTGACTAATATACAGAAGAAACTGCATGGAATTATCTAGTCGTTAATAATTAAATCGTTATCTTAACAAGCTGTTTTATATGTGGATGCAGTCTTGTTCAGAAATTTTTTATTGCGACAATTTCTGTTGGATCAGTCCGGCGGCGTTATTGTGTTCGCCGCGCTCGGCTCTCTTGTGATTATGACTGCGATAGCTGTTGGAATTGATTATTCCCAGTTGGTAGCGACAAAAACAAAATTGCAGGCCTTTACCGATTCAGCCGCCTTGTCTGCGACAAAAGCTGCCAACAACTACATGTTCAGTCATATGGGTGATAGCGGGGCGGAAGCGGCAGCCCAGCAGATTGCTGAGACGACGGCTACCCAGTCTGTAACCCAGAACGCCCAGATCGCTGGAATTTCTCCTGTTCCAGCGATTGTCGTGAAGTATGTTCCGGCTTCTTCCATTTCCGGCTCAGTATCCGTTTCCCTTTCGTATACACCCAGCCTGCTGATTCCGAACCTGCTTGATTACGCCGGTAGTCCGCTAACAGTAAAATCGACAGCGGCGATGGATGAAGGTGAGTCCTATTTCCAGATTGTCTTCGTTGTGGACATTTCCAATTCCATGGCGATCGGAGGAGATCCGGCGGCCATTTCGACTCTGGAAAACGGTAGCAGCCAGTGTGTCTTCGCTTGCCATGATCCCAATGGTTATGG
This sequence comes from Acetobacter sp., assembly GCF_022483985.1. Lineage (NCBI taxonomy): Bacteria > Pseudomonadati > Pseudomonadota > Alphaproteobacteria > Acetobacterales > Acetobacteraceae > Acetobacter > Acetobacter sp. The sequence continues at coordinate 895,864 of NZ_JAKVME010000001.1, forward strand.
GGTATCTACGGAAAGTTGCTATGCTCCGGGATCGCGTAAATCATCATCACGAAAATGGCCTTGCGATATGCGGACCTATGCAAAACAGCAGGGGATCAATCTTAAGATAGATTACGTCAATCAGGCCATACAGGAATTTATGCAGGATATGTCAGAGTATTCTGCAAAATATCCTGACAAGATCGTTGTCAGTATCAGCACGATCGGTACAAATTTCAATCAGATACTTTCTCCGACATCAGACATGCAATCTGCCGTCAGTGCAGCCTCGTCCATTGATGTTGAAAACGCGACTCAGTGGTCGAACGCGCAAAACAGTGGCAGCGCTCCTTTTGATTTCAAAAATTATAACTACGGCTATACAAATATGTCCGAATATTTAAATAAATCTCTATCAATGATAAGTAACATAGGAGATGGATCAACATCGGAAAAGAAAAAAACTTACTTCGTCTTTCTGTCTGATGGCGCTCAGGATGTGTGGGATGGTTATACCGATGTCTACAGTGACCCCAATACGCGCTATCGTGTTGTAAATGTGGACTACAGTTCAGCCTGCCAAAAAATCAAGGATAGCGGTATAAAGTTTTTCTCTGTATGGGCCACGTACTATTCAATTAATGATTATATGGTCAATCCTTTTATGGGGACCGGGGCAGGTTCGATGCAGGGAACCATGCAATCCTGCGCGTCAGCCCCTGAAGATTTTTTTGAAGCAGATGATGGTCCCGCCATTAAAAATGCTATTTCATCGATATTCAGTTCCATCATGAATGATGTTTCCTTGCGACTTGTTGGTAATAATTGAAATTGGAATTTGCTTGGAATGGTTTAAATAATTTCTGTGATAAATTTTAGTATATTAATTAAATAGATTTATTTGTGTATATATTTCATGATTGAATATTTTGTTTTGTAATTCAGTTACTTACAAACATTGTCCGAGGCGGGCAGAAAAAATTTAGTTTGAATGGATAAAGTTAAACTGGTGAATCGGTTATAAATCATCGGTTCTTTCTGATGAGGATTTTTTACCAGAGTTATCCTGAACGTCAGAAGCAAATATCTCCAAAGCGAAGAAGGGATAACTAACCCAGACAAGCCTTGATAACAGACGAAAGAAGTCTGGCTAGCAATATCTACGATTTGTCCGACATCGCTACTGCATGGATTTTATGGCGTAACCGTAAATTGACGAAACAGATAGCAGAAGCAAACCAAGCACTTGCTGGCCGTAACCACAATTTAGTGAAATCGACCTGATGTATATGAGCCGCTGGGGGGGGGGGGGGGGACAATGAGTGACGTGATCATGCCGCACTTAGGTTTTGCCGACATGGAAGCGTCACAAGGTTTGTCAGACCCTGAAATTCGTAGCGGTAGGAGAGGGCAGATTTCAGAGAAAATGAGCAGATATGGAACGGTTACCCATCGCCGTTGCAAACCAAGTGCAAATTTTACTGAAGAAAACCGCAGAAAACTGGTGCGCCCTGCTGGATTCGAACCAGCGGCCCACAGCTTAGAAGGCTGTTGCTCTATCCAACTGAGCTAAGGGCGCACAGAACCGTCTGGAAGACCGGCTGGCGTTTTATCCGTTGTTCCAGCAGAAAAAACAAGAGCCGTTGGAAAACTTCAGTGCGTCCAGTTCTGGATACGGTCCGTTGCGAAATTATCCGCATAAACCTTGGGAACGCGAATACGCTCTACTGTCGGTTCAACCTTATAAGGAATGGCGTGACGGCGGGCATAGGCCTCCGCCTCTTCACGGCTCCCGAACTTCAGTCTCACCTGAGCTTTGGTGTCGCTGCTTCCGGTCCATCCCATGAGGGGAGTTGGACGATGCGGAGCGGACTGGCCGTATTCGAAAATCCAGTTGCGGGCACCGTAAAGCCCAGACTGTCCCGCACTTTTAGGCTGCTTGTAAATTCTTGCTGTCATCACTCGCCACTCCGTTGCTTTCAACGAGACCGTGTCGAAAAGTGGTCGGGGCGCCCGGACTCGAACCGGGGGCCTCCTGTACCCAAAACAGGCGCGCTACCAGGCTGCGCCACGCCCCGAACCTGCGGCGGAACCTATGTGCAGAGAGAGGTTCTGGCAAGCCCCAATCGGCTCAGAGCGACACGCAAATTATCGTCAGACTGGGAAAGGGCTGTCTCAGCCGCCTTTTTCCCGGCGCCAAGCGCTATCAGAACCGCTGGTTTCACATGGCCTTCTGTCTGTTCAAGCGCGATTCGGGCGTTCTCTTCGCTACAGTCCGTGAGGTTGATAACCATACGGACAGCGCGTTCACGCAATTTGGCGTTTCGGCTGCGCATATCGACCATCCGCGCCCTGTAGACACGGCCCAGTCCGGTCATGAGAGAGGTGGACAGCAGGTTCAGAACAATCTTCTGGGCTGTGCCGGCCTTCATGCGTGTCGAGCCTGCAATCGGCTCGGCCCCGGTGCCAACGAAAACAGCGTGTTCCGCAGCAAGCAGGAGGGCTGTGTCTGGCACATTGGCGATGCCCACGGTCAGCGAGCCAGCAGCCCGGGCCGCCTTGATACAGGCAACGGTGTAGGGTGTTCTGCCGCTGGCTGCGATACCGACCACAACGTCATTGGGGGTCAGTACAATCGCTTCGACTTCAGCACAGCCCGCCGCCGCGTCATCCTCGGCGTTTTCAACGGCATTGAGCAGAGCCTCCCGGCCTCCCGCTATCAGAAGACACATCCGCTCGGTCGGCCAGTTATAGGTCGGCTCCAACTCCGCTCCGTCCTGTGCCGCCAGACGACCTGAACTGCCCGCGCCAGCATAAACCAGCCGTCCACCAGCTTTCAGGCGGGGCAGGGCCTCTTCAACCGCAGCAGTCAGAGCGGGCAGGGCGGAGGACACAACCGCCGCTGCCGCAAGCTGGGATTGCCAGAGCGCTGTCAGTTGGGTTGCGACGGGCCATGTGTCGTACTCCAGAAAGGCTGGGTCTGCATTCTCCGTCGCGGGCAGGGAGGCGGTCATCGGCCTCAGTTCCCGTTCGTCGCTTTTTTGGCGAGAGGCGCGATGAACAGGGGCGCTGTATCCCACGGAAAGAGCACCCACGTATCCTGCGGCACTTCCATGACAAACAGGTCGGTCAGGGGCTTGCCCGTCGGCTTGGCGTAAAGGCAGGTAAACAGGGCTTTCGGCAGACGCTCGCGGACGACGCGCGCGGTGATGCCGGAATCGACAAGATCATCCACCACAAGGAAGCCTTCGCCGTCTCCGGCAGCCTGAGGATCCTTGATTATTTCTGGAGTGCCCTTTGACTCTTCATCATAGGTCACAACGGAAATTGACTCGATCAGACGGCAATCGAGTTCACGGGCGAGAATGGCGGCAGGGATCAGACCGCCGCGGGTGATGGCCACAATGCCTTTGAAAGGCCCCTTCGACATGAGGGTTTCCGCCAAAGTGCGGGCATCGCGGTGTAGCTGGTCCCAGGTCACTGTTGCATAAGTCGTCGCCATCGCACCGCGTCTCCATTGATCTCAGTCTCTGCGCCAAGGGCTCTCTAAAGGCTTATGGCGGCGTAACGATTGTATTGCCTCCCGCAATCCGTCTTGGCAACGTGACAAGGCGGGTGGTGTCAGCCGAATGATCACCTGCTAGAGACGGCTCCATGTCAGAGTCCGATGTCTCCGTCCCTCCTTCTCCCGGTCCTGCCCTGCTGCGCCAACCGGGACTGATCAGTTGCCTGACCGGTCGCAATCTCTCGGCCTTCTCATCACAGGTGCAGGCGGTTGCCGTCGCGTGGCAGGTCTATTCCCTGACGCATAGTTCAGCCTCGCTGGGCTTCGTCGGCCTGGCCCAGTTTCTTCCCATGATGCTGCTGACGCTGCCCGCCGGGCATGTGGCGGATCAGTTCAATCGCCGCCGGATCGTGATTACCTGCCAGATGGTCGAGGCATGTGCGGCGTTCAGCATGGCGATTGCCTCATGGCAGCATCTGATTGGACCGTGGGCGCTCTATCTGCTGGTGGCGCTGTTCGGAGCCTGTCGCGCCTTCGAAATGCCCGCACAGCAGACATTTCTTCCTGCTATCGTCCCGGCACCGCTGTTTCCCAAGGCGGCGGCTCTGTCATCCTCACTGTTTCAGGTGGCCTGTATCGCAGGACCGTCTCTTGGCGGGGTGCTGTACGGCTTCGGTCCGGACACCTGCTATGCGCTGTGCTGCGTCGGGTTTGCAGCCTCCGCTCTCGCGACAGCGTCAATCAAGATGCGTTTTCCGGAACGTCGTCGTCAGCCCATCACGCTGGCCTCCGTGATGGGAGGCATCGCTTTCCTGCGCAGGCAGCGTCCCATGCTCGGCGCCATCTCTCTAGACCTGTTCGCCGTGCTGCTTGGTGGCGCGACGGCGCTTCTGCCGGTCTATGCCGACGACATCCTGCACGCCGGGCCTGTAGCGCTTGGCCTGCTCAGGGCCGGTCCCGCCATGGGCGCCGTTCTGATGGCGCTCATCATGACGCGCTGGCCCATTCGCCGGAATGCCGGAAAGATCATGTTTCTGTCTGTCGCCATATTCGGGCTGGCGACGCTCGTTTTCGGCGTATCCCGCTCGATCCCGCTTTCCATTCTGGCGCTGATGGTGCTGGGTGCTGCGGATGTGATCAGCGTGATGGTCCGGGGAGCGCTGATTCAGCTCGGCACACCTGATGAAATGCGAGGGCGTGTCTCTGCTGTGAACATGCTGTTCATCGGCTCTTCGAATCAGCTCGGCGAGTTTGAGAGCGGTATGCTGGCGGCCTGTGTCGGGGCGGTTCCTGCCGTGGTGATCGGCGGCATCGGCACGCTGATTGTGACGGGGGTATGGATGCGTCTTTTCCCGGGGCTACGTGAACTGGATCGGCTCGATGACATCAAACCCGCCACCTGAGCCAAGAGGCGCGGTCATTGCCGTCTGCCGCCATCCTCTCGACGGACGGTTTCTGCTGGTCCGCCGCGCCAATCCTCCCGATGCGGAGCTATGGGGATTTCCCGGTGGACGGATCGAGCCCGGTGAAGATCTGCTGACCGCTGCGAGCCGTGAGCTTGCGGAAGAAACCGGCCTCGATACCCAAGGCGTCCGCGTGCTGACGGCGTTTGATTCGATCCACCGCCATGCAAATGGTTCTCTGAGGTTTCATTATGTGATTGTCGCGGTTCTTTGCGAACTGATGAATCCTCAGGAAACACCCGCGCCTGTCGCTGCCGACGATGCTCTTGAGGCGGACTGGTTCAGTCTGGACACCATTCAGGGGTTTGGCGCTGAGGCAAGCGCAGGTGTCTTCGCACTGGCGCGGCAGGCGGAAGCCGCCGTGCGAGGTCCATGACCTTGCGCTTCTGTCCGGGGTTGTCTATCGCGCAAGCATGAACAGCGTAGAACGGCCGGGCGAGGAGAGGGAGCCTCTCGTGACGTCAGAACCGACAGGGTTGGCACAGCCCATCACGGACGAGCCGCATGTTGCCGCAGAGCTGGCGGCTCATGGTGACATGCCGGTCATGGATCTGCGGCCTGAACGTGGAACGGCCCGTATCGTTCATGCGCTGAACGACCTGTCCGGCAGCCTCCGGCTGTTCCGTCTGGGCTGGATGCAGGGCTGGCTCGATATAAAAATGCGCTATCGCGGTTCTCTTCTGGGGCCGTTCTGGGTCACCATTTCCACAACCATTCTGGTTGCGGCCATGGGAGTGCTCTACGCCACACTCCTGCACACGGACCTGAAGGCCTATCTGCCGTTCCTGTGCTTTTCCCTCGTGCTGTGGGCCTATCTTGGCGGAACCGTCACGGATGGTTGCTGTGCGTTCACCAGCACGGTGAATCTGATTCATTCGATCCGCATGCCTTTCACGGTCCATGTCATGCGGGTCATGGTCCGGAATTTTCTGACCTTTCTGCATAGTGTCGGCGTGATCGTGGTGTTGTTTGCGGTTTTCGGCGTCATGCCGACACTCAACTGGTCGCTGCCAGCGGGTGTCGTCCTCTGGTTTGCTGATCTTTACGCGATCACCCTTCTGCTGGGTGTGCTGGGCGCGCGCTTTCGGGATATGCCGCCGATTGCCGCCAACATCATGCAGATCCTGTTTTTCGTGACGCCGATCCTCTGGAAACCCGACCTGATTTATACGGGGCGGCAATATATGCTGCTCGATCCCTGTTATCCGCTGATCGAGATCGTGCGCGGTCCGTTCATGGGCACGCCTGTCAGGCCATCCATCTGGCTGATGGCTGTGGCATACAGTGTTGTCCTGTGGTGCGTTTCCTTTCTGCTGTTCGCCCGCCTGCGCGGTCGGCTGGCGTACTGGGTGTAGGCGACATGGCTGGAATCGATGTCACGAACCTGTCCATTTCGTTTCCGCTCTATCACGGCGATGCGCGCAGCCTGAAGAAGACCATGAAGGGAGTCCTGCAAGGCCAAGCGCCTTCCAGCCGCTTCTCCCGTGATGCCCGCAACCGGATCATGGTGCAGGCGCTGACAGATGTCAGCTTCTCCCTCAGACCGGGTGAGCGCCTCGGGCTGATCGGGCGGAACGGAGCCGGCAAGACGACGCTCCTGCGGGCGCTTGGCGGTATCTATGAGCCCGTCGAGGGGCATGTTCTTGTGCAGGGACGGGTAGGGACTCTGCTGGATACATCGCTCGGCATGGACCCTGAGCTGTCAGGACGGGAGAACATCCGTCTGCGTGGACTGTTTTTCGGATTGTCCGACAGGGCTATCCGGGAAGTCGAACAGGATGTGGAAGCCTTCGCCGATCTTGGCGCGTTCATGGACCTTCCGCTGAAGACCTACAGTTCCGGCATGAGTCTGCGTCTGGCGTTCGGACTGGCGACGGCGATCATGCCGGAAATCCTGATTATGGACGAATGGTTCATGGCGGGCGACGCCACGTTCATTCAGCGGGCGGAAGGACGGATCGCCGGATTGGTGGAAGGGGCGGAAATTCTGGTTATTTCCAGCCATATGCCGTCCATTGTCGAGAAGTGGTGCACCCGCGTAATCTGGATGGAGCAGGGGAAGATTGTGATGGATGGCAAGCCTGCCGATGTGCTGCCGATCTATCTGGATGCCGAATAGTGGTGGCTTGCGTGCTCTGCGAAGATTTCTGAAGATATTCGGCTGTTTTATACTTCAGTCATTGGGGCCACCCAGATGCTGGCTGACAATCCACACATCGACACCGCTTTCCGAGCATTCCTTAAGTGAAAAAGTATTTTTCGTAATGACGGTAATGGGAGAGCCGCTTTCTGGCTTTATCGTCAGCTTCCATATCTGGCTATACAGGCCTTTCCCCACAGACTGAACCGAGAGGAGATCGGATGTGACGGCTTTCTCGTCTATACTTCCGGGCCGTATGATTTCTTCATTCTGAAGATATGTTATGGCCATCCCTATGGGCCAAGAGTTGCATCCGGTTATTTCTGATATTCGAGTATTTTCTGCAAAAACTGTAGTATTATGTAAAAGAAGTATGGATGGGATAATAAGAAAATATTTTTTCAAGGAGTAAGCTCCATTGGGAAATTTGGAGTTTTCATATCTTGCGCCGGATATCGTTACACAGAATAACACAAACACTGAAAGCATAAATCTATCTCTGAAAAGTAACGGTAACCATATTTGGTGTCAGTTTTGTAGTATAATTCCGGCATACGGACACATAAAAGAGCCCATAAACCAACGGGATTCGGCTCTATATTTTTTTGTTTTTGATGAATAGATTGCTGTATTCGGCGCGAATTTCAGAATGGTCACGGAAAATATTTTGGTTTTTGCATGGGGATTCCCCGGTTTATTACGAATAAAGCCGGGGAATTAAAGTCTCAGAAGCAGTTTCTATATTTCCTGCCAGTCGCTCTTAAACACCTATCTACATGCTCGTTGTTGGCAACAGTTACTATCGTGGACCGGCCAGAGGCCCCAGCGCGGCCTGCACGCCAAATTCTCCCGGTAGGGAACCGCAAGGAAAAAGCACGTTGACGTGGCCCATCTTGCGACCGGGGCGCGCCTCCTGTTTACCATAAAGATGCGGGATCAGCCCCTGCTTCCCGACGATCTCAGGCCACAAGGCCATGTCATCAGGTCCGACGAGATTTTTCATGACTGCATCCGAGTGACGCACGGCTTCAGGCAAAGGTAATCCGGTCACAGCGCGGACATGCATCTCAAACTGGTCACAGGAACACGCGTCCATTGTCCAGTGGCCGGAATTGTGGGGGCGGGGGGCGATTTCATTGACAAGCAGTGCGCCGGTGCGCCCAACAAACATTTCGACCCCCATGATCCCGATGAGGTCGAGACCTTCAGCAATGCGGCAGGCGAGCCTGCCCGCTTCGGTTGCCAGTTCCTCGCTGATGCGGGCAGGGGCAAGACTGAGATCCAGAATGCCGGAAACATGCCGGTTTTCAGTCGCCGGAAATGTGCAGGTGGTCCCATCGACACCCCGCGCAACCATGACACTGATTTCCATGGCGAAATCGACCATCCCTTCCGCAACCAGCGGTTTTGGCGAGAGAGTCGTCAGAGCCTCTGTCAGTTGGTCGGCGTTCTGGACACGAAACTGGCCTTTGCCGTCGTAACCCATGCGGGTGGTTTTCAGGATGAAGGGATAACCGACTGTCTCGGCGGCTTCCGCGAGACTTTCCGCATCCGTGACAATTTTCCAGGGAGCTACCGGAATACCGATGGAACCAAGGAACGTCTTTTCCTGCTCACGGTCCTGACTGATCCGGAGAATGGCGCCGGAAGGACGGACGGGTTTGAGACCGGACAGCAGATCAAGCCCGTTTGCCGAGATATTCTCAAATTCGAACGTGACGACATCAACGGCTTCGGCAAAGCGCTTCAACACGTCAGGATCATTGAACGAGCCGATGGTTGCGCCGTGAGAAACCTGAACACCCGGCTCATCTTCATGCTGCGCGAGAATGTGGGAGCGAAAGCCAAGGCGGGCGGCCGCCATGGCGGACATGCGCCCCAACTGGCCTCCGCCGACAATACCAAGAACCGAGTTGGGAGGCAGGAAACCGTTCTTATTGTTCAGGTTCATCGCGTACCGAGGCAGTCTGAAGTGCGCGCCATGTGTCGAGACGGGCCGCGAGTTCCGCATCCGAGATGGCGAGAATGGAGGTGGCGAGAAGGGCCGCATTGATGGCTCCCGCCTTGCCAATCGCAAGGGTGCCCACGGGTATGCCGCCGGGCATCTGGACGATGGAGAGCAGGCTGTCCATGCCTTTCAGAGTCTTGGACTCAACAGGCACACCCAGAACCGGAAGCCGTGTCCATGCCGCGCACATGCCCGGCAGATGGGCCGCGCCACCTGCTCCGGCGATGATGACAGACAGGCCGCGATCGGAGGCCGTGCGGGCATACTCCGCCAGACGGTCGGGAGTCCGGTGCGCCGAGACGATCCTTGTCTCATAAGGCACTTCCAGCGCATCCAGAGTCAGCGTGGCATGCTGCATGGTTTCCCAGTCAGACTGGCTTCCCATGATGATTCCCACACGGGGCGCTTCTGAGCCCTGCTTCACAGCATCATCGGCTGCCGATTCAGGCTGGTTTTCAGTATTATCCATGATCTCTCAAATCTCGGAACCTGATCAGACTATTGCGGTTATGCAATGTTGTCCGGAATAAGATGACTTTCGATCCACGCAATTTCATCCTTGAGGAGGAGCTTGCGCTTCTTCAGCCTCTGAAGCTGGAGATGATCCATCGGTTCATGAACCAGACGGTCAATGACCGTATCCAGATCACGATGTTCGCTCCGCAGCTCATGAAGCCTGCGCAGCATACTCTCCCGATCACTCAGCATCGCACCTCCGGCATTCTCGTCCAGTGATATTCACCACGAGCACCTGCTTTACACATCCGTAAGACCATCAGCCCTGATCTTTGTCACGTTAAGCCAACGGATTGTCTTGCACCAGTGCCCAGAATCTTCTCCGGAAGGAAGAAGTGGACCGCGATGAAAAATAAACCGTGAAACATGAGCAATTTTTCATGTCAGATTGGTGACAGACGGCGCTAGCATCGTCTCGTTGCAACTATCCAAATCGGAGAGTGAAACAATGAGCAAGCAATCACGCCTTGAAAGCCTCAGCCGCCGTCATTCCGTCCTCGATGCGAAAATCCATGACGAAGGGCATCGTCCCATGCCCGACCAGCATGTCCTGATGCGCCTCAAACTGCAGAAACTCACGGTCAAGGAAGAGATGGATCGCGTCAGGGCCACGTCCTGACGGAATGCTTCTCGACAGGCTGCGTCTGTAAAAGCAGGCGCAGCCTCTGAGTGTCTCAGTCTTCGCTTTCAATCGGCATGGGCTGGGGGACTTCCTGCCCGTCGCGCGTCAGACGCTCATTGGCGGCAGTCACAGCGGCGTTGAGATCCATCTGGCTGCACAGCCCCAGTGTTACCGGGTCACGCGGCTTGATGTTCTGGCTGTTCCAGTGTTGACGGTCACGAACTTTGGCAATGGTGTCCTTGGTTGTGCCGAGCAGTTTGGCAATCTGCTGATCCTGAACCTGCGGAAAGTTGCGTAGAACAAACGCGATACCGTCCGGACGGTCATTGCGACGCGCAACCGGGGTGTAGCGAGCGCCCTTGGCGCGGCGCTTTACAGAATTGACCGTCGCAAGAATCTTCAGTTTCGCGTTGGGATCGGCCTCACACCGGCTGATTTCTTCCGCTGTGACCTGACGGTTGGCAACCGGGTCATATCCCACGATTCCCTGCGCGACTTCGCCATCCGCGATGGCCTGAACTTCCAGCGGATGCATGCCGCAGAATTCAGCGACCTGTGTGAAGGTCAGAGCCGTTTTTTCGATCAGCCAGACGGCTGTCGCCTTGGGCATAAGAGGAAGCGTGCTCATCGTCGATCCTGTTGCTGCGTGGTCTCTTGGCGCTCACGCAGGCACCGGGATCGGCTTGTCTGGGCGAGGGCCTTACCGACCCGTCCCTGCGTGCCTGCCGGCGCGCTGTTGTGTACGGTAATGGCCGCCGCTCGCGATGGGGTCAAGCGAAAATCGTCAACCGGGCGAATGGGGAGAGCAGCACGAGGATAAGGCTCAAAAAGAAAAACCCTGCCACCGGGCTACGGGGCAGGGTTTTTCCTGTTCCACCCGTGGAAAGAAAAATTCTTCCCACGAATATCCTTTTCTCAGGAGCTGCGCTTGCCGATGCCAGCAAAACGCTTGTTGAACTTGGCCACCTGGCCTCCGCTGTCGATCATGCGCTGGACGCCTGTCCATGCCGGATGAGACTTCGGGTCGATATCAAGACGCAGGGTGTCGCCAGCAGCGCCCATGCACGAATACGTCTTGTATTCCGTACCGTCGGTCATGATGATGTTGACCTCGTGATAGTCGGGGTGGATATTCTGTTTCATTTCAACGCTCTCTAGAAAAAATTCCCGATGCCGACCGGGAATGGATCGCGCACATATAGGCGGATCAGACAGGCAAGGCAACGAGGAAAGCGGCGAAAAACGGCAATTTTCCGCATAGTGCGGATAACGTCTCACCGAAAAACCGCTTGATGGTTTTTTTACTTCCTGTGGCGTAAAACCAACGCCTTCGCCCATTTGTTGCCATAAGATTAATCTAACATTGTAAATCTGCGTGGACAGTCGTTAAGACAGGTTACATCATTTTTTAGAGGATCTCATGGCAGACAAGAAACTTGCTGTGCATACGCCGGGTTGGGTCAATGACTTCAAAGCCTTCATCATGCGAGGCAATGTCGTTGATATGGCCGTCGGTGTCATCATCGGCGCAGCCTTTACAGCGATTGTGAACAGTCTGGTCAAGGACGTGTTCAATCCGGTGCTTGGTCTGGCCACGGGTGGTATTGATTTCAGCAACCTGTTTGTGACGCTCAAAGGTCCTGTTGAGCCGACGCTCGACGCAGCCCAGAAAGCGGGCGCCGTCACCCTCAACTATGGCGTTTTCATCAACGCTGTCATCCAGTTCCTGATCGTCGCCATTGTCATCTTCTGGATGGTGCGTCTTCTGTCCAAGCTGCACACGAAGCAGGCTGAAGAGCCGGCTGCTCCGGCGGAGCCGACCAAGACTGAAGTTCTGCTTCAGGATATCCGCGATGTGCTGGTCCATCAGCAGACACACAACTGATACGGTCTTTCTGTATTGGGGATGATGAAAGAGGAGCTCTTGGCTCCTCTTTTTTGTTTTTGCCTGCTGATGCGGCGCAATTGATCTGACGTCTTGCCCGGAGCAATATTTTCCGGGTGCTTCCGCCAGATGGAAAGACTGGGTGATTTGCAGGTGGGACTTCGTAGAGTTTCTGATGCGTAGTTACATCAAGAAGAGAAAGATGAAGGCCAGCCAATGCGCTTGAATGTTTCAGAATCCTTGCGGAAAATCGCAGATATCAGAGGCAACGCAGCCTGGTTCAGGGATAAGACCCTGTCTCTGAAAGAAGCTGCGCTCATCAGAAAATACTGGCCCTACATAGAGCGCGCGATTTCAAAAATCGCGAGTTCAGCCGCGTTTGAAATCATCGCTGATGAACTGATCATCGTAAGGGTGGCCAACCTCGTTATTGATCTTTTGCCTCTTCATGTCAGGTTGGTGCTGCGAAAGACGGGCATGGACCGAATTCTTGTCGCGGCGTTGTCTAAAGTAAAAAAACAGATCATTCGGAAAATCTCTACCCTGCGTGCTGAAATGCTTGCCAGAGAGAGGGTGTTGGCTGAAAAAAACAATGACGAGAAAAGTGATTAGTATGTATTTTTACAAACTGCGATTCTAAAAACACATCAAAATCCGTTCGCTTCAGCGGATATGGTCAATAATAAAAAGAGCCGTGAAAAATTATTTTAAACTCTTGAGCATTCAGGGAAATGCCGCTGCAAAAAGCAGCATTCCGACAATCCTCCAATTTATCCGGGCAGAAAATACAGGATCAGAGGCACGATAATCGCCGTCACCAGCCCGTTCAGGCCGATGCCCAGCGCCGCGAAAGCAGCCCCTACCGGATCACGCTGCGCGACCTGAGCCGCCGCAATTCCGCTACCGGCAATTCCTGCCGCCAGTCCATGCGCCCGCCAGTCCGTAATGCCCAACCGTCGCAGGGTCGCCTCGCCAATCATCGCTGCGATGATCCCACCCAGAATGGCGAAGGCCGCCGTCAGTGCCGGTATCCCGCCGATCTGCGTGGTGATGGCGATGGCAATCGGTGTCGTCACAGCCTTGGGAGCCATGGACAGGGCGACATCGTGTGAGCCGCCAAGCAGCAGCACAAGCAGCACGCCACTGACTACCGACGTCACGGACCCGGCCAGAAGGGCCAGTGTCATGGCAGGCAGACTGCGCGTCACAAGGCGAATTGAATCCGCCAGCGGAATGGCCAGAGCGACCGTGGCCGGGCCAAGCAGAAAATTGATGATTTTGACTGACTGAAAATACGTCGCGTAGGGCGTTTCGGTCAGAAGAAGTCCGAGTGCTACGAAAGCGATCGCGAACAGCACGGGATTAGCCCAGGGCGCACGACCAAGCCGGATCTGCAACCGGACGCCCAGCGCGAAAACCGCAAGCGTCACACTCAGCCAGAACAGGGTTTCCATGTTCGGCTCCGGCAGAAAGCGTGCGTAAATCTGATGGAGCGTGTGAGAAAGAGACTGCATTGTCAGAGCACCTGTCCGCCGGTATCGGGAATCCGCTCGGGTGAAGGACGGTCATGCGTCGCCTTGTGCATTACGAACGCCGTCACCATCAGTCCGAGAAGCGTGGAACCGAACAGGGCCACCGCAATCGGCAGGCCATTGGCGAGCAGCACGGGCATCTGCGTGACCAGTCCCACACCGGCAGGGACGAATAGCAGTCCGAGGCAGGCGATCAGGCTGCGGGACAGAGAGGACAGGGCTGGGGTATCAAAGGAGGAAACTCGCGTGTCTGCGCGTGTCCGGCTGCGTTTCCAGAGCAGGGCGGCGGCGAGCAGGAACATGCCGATTACCGGACCGGGAACGGGGAGGCGTAGAGTTATCTGCAACGCGGACCCCAGCAACTGGAACAGAATCAGAATGAGGAAAGCTTCCGGCATGGTTTTTCTTCTTTTTGGAGGTGCATCGGATGCCCGAACCGGAAAAGCTGCAATCCGGGCATGGTGCTCCCCGGTTCACGAAAGGGCGCGTCAGCCCATGTTGCCCGCAACCCGATGACTGGCAAACCACATTTGCGCGCACTCCCTGACGGGGAGGCGTTCCGTTTCATGGAATCATTCCACTGAACGCAGGTTGAGCAGAATGATTCTGGAGCAACATCCGATCAGACGGAATCGTCTGGTCGGATGAAGTTGCTCGATAAACAGTGTGTCAGGGCGTTGTTAATAGAGGCTTTTCATCAGATTAAAGAAGCCTGTTTCAACCGGGCCAGATTCAGGACCCGGTCGAAACGTCTCGTCACATTGGAGGGAATGGACCGCCTTCAGTCGGCGGCGAATTCCATGTCCTCCTGTGTCACGCCTTCGACACGGTGACGGTGTTTGGCTTCCCTGCGGCGCCTGTGCAGGATGCTCTCCGTATAGCCGTTCGGCTGACGTGCGCCGTCGAACACCAGTTCACGGGCCGCCATGAACGCCGGACCATCCTGATGGGTGGAAAGCGGGACGTATCCGGCCTCGTCCTGATTCTGCTCGTCAACCAGTCGCGCCATCCGGGTCAGAGCCGCTTCGACCTGTGTTTCCGTCACGATGCCGTGCATCAGCCAGTTGGCGACATGCTGTGACGAAATCCGCAGGGTGGCGCGGTCCTCCATCAGCCCCACATGGTTGAGATCAGGCACCTTGGAACAGCCGACGCCCATATCCACCCAGCGCACCACATAGCCGAGAATGCTCTGGAGATTGGTGTCGAGTTCGGCGGCGATTTCTTCCTCAGACCAGTGAGCGCCATGCGCCAGCGGCAGGGACAGCAGATCCTCCATCGGCAGGGGCGCGTGATATCTGAGTTCCTTCTGGACCTCGGCTACATCGACCTCGTGATAATGCAGGGCGTGCAGTGTGGCCGCCGTCGGAGAGGGAATCCACGCCGTGCTGGCGCCCGCCCGCATCTGCGCGCCCTTCTGCTCCAGCATGTCGGCCATCCGGTCGGGGATCGCCCACATGCCCTTGCCGATCTGTCCATGACCACGCGGGCCGATGCCCAGACCACATTCCAGCCCGATGGCGGCGTTACGCTGCTCGTAAGCTCTGATCCACGGCTCCTTCTTCATGTCGCCTTTCCGCACGACAGGGCCAGCCTTCATGCAGGTATGGATCTCGTCGCCCGTCCGGTCGAGGAAGCCGGTATTGATGAAGAACACGCGCTCCCGCGCCGCATTGATGCAGGCGGCAAGATTACAGCTCGTGCGGCGCTCCTCGTCCATGATGCCCATCTTGATCGTGTTGCGGGGCAGGGAGAGGGTTTCCTCGACCGAGGTGAAGATGGCGTCGGAAAGAGCGACTTCCTGCGAACCGTGCATCTTCGGGCGGACGAGATAGATCGACCCCATGCGGCTGTTGCGGAAGGCGCTGTTGCCGCGCAGATCATGCAGAGCGATGACCGACAGGATGATCGCATCGAGCACGTTTTCCGGTGTCTCGTTGCCCTCGGCATCCAGCACCATGTCCGTGAACATGTGATAGCCGACCGTGCGCACGAGCATCAGGCTTCGGCCATGCAGGGTCAGCGGCGCGCCATTCGGTGCGGTGTAGCTGCGGTCCTGCGCCAGAGACCGGTTCGTGACCTTGCCGTTGCGGGGAACCGCCGCCGTCAGCGTGCCGCGCATGAGGCCGAGCCAGTTGCGGTAGACGATGACCTTGTCCTGCGCATCCACGGCGGCCACGCTGTCTTCGCAGTCCATGATGGTGCTCAGCGCGGATTCCACGATCACGTCGGCGATGCCAGCCTTGTCCGTGCTGCCGACAGGGGAGGAGCGGTCGATCTTCAGCTCAATATGCAGGCCGCGATTGTTGAACAGGACCGCGCGCGGCTCTGAAGGCGATCCCGCGAACCCGGCGAACTGCGTTGGGTGCTTCAGACCGGTCGTGCGGCCACAGTCCAGCTTGGCGTGCAGTTCGCCGTGATGAACATAGTAGGACACGCTGTCGGCGTGGCTACCGATGAGCAGCGGCACGGTTTCATCAAGAAACAGCTTGGCGCGGCGCACGACGATACGACCTCGCAGCGGGTTGTAGTCCGTTCCGCACTGGAAAGGCGCGTTCTGGGGCAGGGCGTCCGTGCCGTAGAGCGCGTCATACAGGCTGCCCCAGCGCGCGTTGGCGGCGTTCAGGGCGTAGCGGGCGTTGTTGACAGGCACCACGAGCTGCGGCCCGGCAACACGGCCGATCTCCGCATCCACGTTCTGCGTCGAGACGGTGAATTTGGGTGGGAGTTCCTCGACATAGCCGATCTCGCGCATGAAGCGGGTGCGGAGATGCATGTCCGTGCCGCTGCTGCCGATCAGGAAATTGTCGATGGCCTTCTGGAGTCGGTCACGTTGCGCGAGCGCGTGACGAATTTTGGGGGAGTATTCGGCGACAAGACCGGAAACGCCCGCCCAGAACGTCTCCGGTGAAACGCCGGTTTCCGGCAGAACTTCGGTGTTGACGAACGTATGAAGACCGCAGTCGATGCTGATGCCTTCAATCTGGATATGCGTGGTCATGGTCGTGTCTCCGGGTCCGTGACGGTCTGTCGGCAGCTCCCTGTCTGGATGTATAGGGACCGGAAAACCGTCACGGATTCTTCGATGAATGAGGACCATCGTCCCGCCCGTCTCCGCAGTTGGACGGAACGATGCGCGCCGGATCGGCTCCCGGCGCAGGAGGTCAGTGTTCAGTGATGGTTGAACTGGTCGTGTTCGGTGGAACCGCTCATGGCTGTGGTGGAGGACTGGCCGCCGCTGGCTGTCGTGGCGACCGCGTCAAACCAGCCCGTGCCCACTTCACGCTGATGGCGTGTGGCGGTGTAACCGTCCACTTCCGCCGCGAACTCAGCCTGCTGCAACTCGGAATAGGCCGCCATGCCGCGCTCGGCGTAGCCTTTCGCAAGCTGGAACATGGAGAAGTTCAGTGCGTGGAAGCCCGCAAGCGTGACGAACTGGTATTTGTAGCCCAGCTTGCCGAGCGCTTTCTGGTAGTCGGCGATCTCCTTCTCGGACAGTTTCTTCTTCCAGTTGAATGAAGGCGAACAGTTGTAAGCCAGCAGCTTGCCGGGGAACTTCTTGTGGATCGCCTCGGCGAACTGCTCGGCTTCCCTCAGGTTCGGCTCGGACGTCTCCCACCACAGCAGGTCGGCATACGGCGCATAGGCTTCGCAACGGGCGATCGCGTATTCAACGCCGAGGCCTTCCTTGATCCGGAAGAAGCCTTCCGACGTGCGCTCGCCAGTGAGGAACGGGCGGTCGCGCTCGTCCACGTCGGACGTGAGAAGCTGGGCTGAGTGGGCGTCCGTGCGACAGACAACGAGGGTTGGCGTGCGTTCGACATCCGCTGCGAGACGGGCGGAGTTCAGCGAACGCAGGTGCTGTGAAATGGGGATCAGCACCTTGCCGCCGAGATGGCCGCACTTCTTTTCGGACGCAAGCTGGTCCTCGAAGTGAACGCCAGCCGCACCAGCCGCAATCATGGAGCGCATCAGCTCGAACACGTTCAGCGCGCCACCGAAACCCGCTTCGGCGTCGGCCACGATCGGCGCCATCCAGTAGGTCTTGTCGCCCTTCCCTTCCAGAGTCGCGATTTCGTCACAACGGCGCAGGGCGTTGTTGATGCGTGACACCACGTTCGGCACGGAGTTCGCCGGATAGAGCGACTGGTCGGGGTACATCTGCCCCGCTAGGTTCGCATCCGCCGCAACCTGCCAGCCGGACAGGTAGATGGCCTTCAGGCCGGCCTTGACCTGCTGCATGGCCTGGTTGCCTGTAAGCGCACCAAGAGAGTTGATGTAGGGTTCTTCATGCAGCAGTTTCCACAGACGTTCGGCGCCCATCCGTGCGACCGTGTGCTCGACGGTGAACGAACCGGAGAGTTTCGCCACATCCTGCGCGGTGTAATCCCGCTTGATGCCGGCAAAACGGGTCTTGTCGCTCATGAACTTTTCGATGGCTTCAACGGACATGGCGTTGTTCCTTCTTGTTTGTGATGTTTTCAGTTAAGATGGTTTCATTGATTACTTCTACAGAAAAGGAACAGATTCCAATGAATGCTGTAAATTCGTTTACAAAAATAACTCTATATTTGTAAAATCTGTTATGGCTGGATCATCTTCAACACGCATCGGTCGTATTGTTCGTCGTCTCCGGCAGGAGAGAGAACTGTCCCAACAGGCTCTGGCTGCCAGACTGGGCATTTCAGCGAGTTATCTGAATCTGATCGAACATGATCAGCGGAGTGTCACGGCCACCCTGCTGATCAAGTTCACACGCGCTCTCGATGTCAGCATCGAGGCGCTGTCGGGTTCGGAGGAGCAGAAGCTTGAGGCCCAGCTCAGGGAGGCTTTGTCAGATCCGGAACTGGGCAACGACATGGAGGGAACGGCCCATGAAGTCGCCGCGGTGGCGTCGCAGGCGCATGTCGCCAAGGCGATTCTGGCGCTGCATCAGGCCTATCGAGCCGCACGACACGATGCGGAAGGTATGGCGTTGCCGGGAGGGCGTCGTCTTGTCCTGCCGCAGGAAGAAGTGCGGAAAGTCTATGACGAACATCGCAGCTATTTTCCGGCGCTGGAGGAAATTGCCGAGGTCGTGCGGGAGGAAATGGCGCGGGATATGGGCTCTGTCCGTGGGGAAGGACTGCCACAGGCCGAGGTGAATCATGCTGTGGCGTCGCGGCTGCGTCAGAAACACGGTGTGGTCGTGCAGGTTCTGCCGCTCGACGACGCGCTGCGGCGTTATGATCCTGTCACACGCCAGCTTGTTCTTTCCGACCTTCTGCCTCGTGAAAGTCGTGGCTTCCAACTGGCTTTTCAGCTCATGCTGCTGGAAGCCCGGGATGTGGTCGAGGCCCTTCTGACGGAAATGGAGCCGAGCACCAAGGAGGCCCGGACATTCCTTCAGATTGGTCTGACCAATTATGCTGCGGCGGCAGTGCTCATGCCTTACATGGCTTTTCTCAAAATGGCCGTTGCCAACCGCTATGATATGGAAGTGCTGAGTTTTCGCTTTGGCGTGTCATACCAGCAGGCGGCCCAGCGTCTTGCCAGCCTGCAACGTCCGGGAGCGCGTGGCGTGCCCTTCTTCTTTGTCAGGACGGACCCGGCTGGCAATATCAGTAAAAGTTTTTCAGCCTGCGGTTTCCCCATTCCGCGTCAGGGTAATCCATGTCCCCAGTGGAATGCCTGCACGGCTTTTACAACGCTTGGCCAGATCAAGACGCAGATCGTTACCTTCACGACGGGGCAGTCCTTCCTGTCCATCGCCAGAAGTTCGATGGGCATGGCCCAGCGATGGGGGGATGCGCGGCCGATACGGACCATCACCATTGGCTGCGACCTCTCGCGGGCGCGGGAACTGGTGTATTCCGATCATCTCAATCTGGATGCACACCCGACCTCAATCGGTATTTCCTGTCATCTGTGTGACTGGGAAGACTGCCGGTCACGGGCTTTCCCACCGTTGAATCACCGTCTGATTCCGGACATCAATGAGCGAGTCCTGCGGCCGATACCATTTGAAGGGCCGTGAGGCGGACAGTCAGCTCATAATGAAAAAGGAGAAGACGGGGGTTCCGTCTTCTCCTTCTCCCGTGGGAAACGAACGATATGGTCCGTTTCAGATCACGCAGTCTTGCTCGCGAAAATACGCGCCAGAATATAGCACCCTACAGCGGTCAGCAGAGAGCTGAGTGCTGTCATGCGCTCTTCCGGATCAATCAGCATGGCGATGAAAACCAGAATAACGGCACCGATGGTTACATAGTTGATCACGGGAAACAGCGGTAGCTGGAAGTTTTCTTTCTCTGTTCCGTCCTTGCGGGCCAGATGACGCGCAACGATGTAAGACGAGGCAATCAGGCAGTAGATCAGCAGGATCAGGCCGCCGCTACAGTTCAGAAGAAAAGCAAAAACCGTTTTCGGGGCAAGGATGGATGAGAAAGCGACCACCGCTCCGGCGATGCTGCTGACCAGAATGGCGAGGCGAGGGGCTTCAGCCGTGGAGTTACGGGTCAGAGTCTGTGGCGCATCGCCCTTGTCGGCCAGTTCCGTCAGGATGCGGGACGTGATGTACATGCTGGAATTGAGACAGGACAGGACCGCGCTCAGGATGACGATACGGGTAATGAGGCCCGCGCCGGGAATGCCCATCGCATCCATGGCTGTCACGAAAGGCGATTTTCCGGCGACGACGGATGTCCAGGGGATGACGAGCAGGATCATCGTGATGGAGGCGAGATAGAACAGCGTCACACGGATGCCGACGCTGCGCGTCACACGGGCGACGTTCTTGCCGGGCTCTGACGATTCAGCCGCCGCGACTGTCGCGATTTCCGACCCCATCATGGTGAACAGGATGGTGGGGATCAGGGAGAGAACGGAGATGAATCCATGTGGGAAAAAGCCGCCATGACCGAAGAAATTCTCAGTGGCGGGCACACCCGGACCAAAGATGTGAAAAACGTAAAGCAGGGCAATGCCGACAAAAAGCAGGATACTGAGAACCTTGATGCCGGACAGCCAGAACTCACATTCGCCAAAAATGCGGGGAGCGGCGAAGTTCACCAACTGGAGGGCGATAATCAGGCCAAGAGACAGCACCCAGACGGGCAGATTGATCCAGTCCTGTAACAGCATGGCGCCAGCGATCGCCTCGCTGCCCAGAACCACGACCCAGAAGAACCAGTAGAGCCAGCCGGAGGTGAAACCGACATGATCGCCATGAGCCTTGCGGATGTATTCCACAAAGGAACCGCGTCCCGGATCGGCGATTACCATTTCCCCCAGCATACGCATGATCATGAAGATCAGGACGCCGACCATGAGGAAACCCAGAAGGATGGCTGGCCCCGTCGCCACGATCGCCGCGCTGCTTCCGACAAACAGGCCTGCACCAATGACGCCGCCAAGAGCGATCATCATGATGTGACGGTTTTTCAGGCCGTTTTCCTGTAGCGTGCTCACTGCGTTATCTTGTTCTGCCATGTAGAGATAAATCCTCTGTCGCTGTCTGTTTCCGTCACCTCTGCCTGGCAGAAGAAAGAAAAACTCCTGATGATAAGCCAGCATTATTGCTGAACGAGAAAATCTGCTTCTCCTTTGTTCTGAAGTCATTACAGTTTAGGTTTCGACTCAGGTCAAGGAACGCAATACCACTTTAGAAGTGTTTGTAGAAATACGCTTCAATGATCCCGGCATGGTTCCCAATGGAAGGCGCGCTGTACCCGTCCGGAATACCCGATCTGGCGAACGCCTTGGCAGTTGGGCCTGAAAAAGCGACGCCACCCGCGACAGCCCCTGAAAGGGTCTCGTCGTATTTGTATTCGGCGGAGAAATCAATTTCGTCAGAGATATGACGCTTCGTGTTCTGGGGTAACCCCATTCCACCCGGGTACAGCAGGCGGAGATCGTAGAAATGTGCTCCGATGGTGAGTTCATCGTCTTTCCGAAGAATATGCACGGGAGGAATTGCGGTTATGTTGAACTGATGGATTTCAACATCGGAAAGCGGCGACAGGTACATGCCGACGATTTCACCGGGCCAGTAACCACCATATGTATAACGACGTCCGTCATAGAGAAAGAACGGATCGTAATTTCTCTTGACAGAACCATGAGAGTTCTTGGCACCGCCAAAACGTGTGTAACGGTAGAAAATATGGGGCGCCCAAGGCAACATTGAAAAAACGTAGCCGGGTTCGAAATACATTCCATAGGCTTCAGTGGATTGATATCCGTTGCGGGCGTGACTGTTCTGTTCCGCGACGAAATCTCCATAAAACGTAAAGTTTTTCGATATGCCAAGGGCTTTTACAGGGAGGAGAGTGCCGCCCCAGCTCAGCGACGCAATGTTCATTCCATCGCGGCTGCCACGATAATTGTAATTATAGTGGGATGAACTGTCGGAATCCCGGACATGGATATAGGTCAATGTCACATAGGCGGCCCGATCCTCATAAAGTGAGGCGCCATGTCCTCCCGGCTTGCTTCTGAACCAGGAGACGTCAAAACCTTCGAATTTTGTCTTTGGGCGGTCGTAACCACGGTCCTGATCGTTGTCGCTGCTACTTTCAAGCATGAAAACGTCTGCACGGACTGAATCGGCCTCGAACTTCACAACGCCGGGACCGGAGAATGCAAATCGTGGCGCATACCACCAGGCACCACGATTGCCTGAACTGTAGGCGCCTTTACCGACCATGAAACCGTCATCAATCTGAAAACGCTGCCGCCCGCCTTCAATGATCAGTTTCTGTTTGCCTTTCAGCAGATGGAGCGGGATCTCAACACCCAGATTGGCGTCTTCCAGTGTAACAGCACGGGGAGTGCCGGATGTCTGTGATATGCTTTCCGCATCGCCGTCGCCGAGGGTCGTGGACCCGACTGCGGAAATCATGCCGAAGACATTGAAACCCCAAGGGGTGTCCCAACGGCCGCTCAGAATAGGTTTGCCGTATAGTTCTCCGTAGGAAGAGTTCTTGTTTTTTACATAACTTCCGTCTTTTCGGGGCTCATATGAGCCTGCACCGAAATTGGTGTTCGGAAGGAAGAAAGCCGCCCCACCGATATCAAGCGCGCCCATGATCGTAACGTTCTTGGCGGACACCAGCGTTGTTTCCGCCTGCGCATCACCGTCACACAGGGGAGAAAGAAACGCTGTGACAGTGAACAGCGCAACTCTGCTTTTCTGGTGAAGAAGGGCAGTTTTCACACGCGCCGCAAGCGAGCCATTATTCCCAAGAAATGATCTGGATTGCACCTGATTTTTCATACCACTCGCCGAGCCATTGATAGGCTTTTGATCTTGTTTTCATATTTATCACATAATGATATATTATATTCAAGCGCAGGAGGGCTTTCTGAATTAGGAGGTATAAGGAGACGGATCGCTTATTTTCATAATGTAATGAAATTTTTTAACTGTATTGTTTTGTAAAAACTAAGTAAGTAAAAGTATAAAATTAATAATACAATATAATAATTTATTTTTATTTTATTTTGCAATTCAATGCTGATTTGTGTTTTTTTATTTCATTTGGAGATTTGTGTGGTTGATGATGGCAATCCTTGGATTGCAGATTCTGCCAGTCGCCGGGAGCAGTAAAATGGATATTTCCCGCGTGTTTTAAATCTGGCAGCGAGAGAAAGCTGTCTTCAGGCTGCGTGTATCAGCGCCATGGGATGGCGAAATTTTTGTTTTCACATTTCTGGGTGTGGAAACAAAAAAGCAGCTCCATAAGAGCTGCTTTTGCACATCGGACTTTCAGAAAAACCGGATTAATCTGTAACCCGATTAAAGAACCCCGAGAACTTTGGATTTTTTCACTTTTTTCGTCGGTGTAGCGCCTTTGGTCGGGGGATTGCCCAGAGCGGCGTTCGCCTTCAGACGACGATTTTCAGCATCACCATCCACGACGGAACCGGCGCCGCCACCTTTCCAGAACAGCAGCGCATCGACATAGCCTTCTCCGGCTTTGCCCAGTTCGCCCTGATCCGCCTGCTCGGCAGCCTCATCCGCCTCGTTGATCAGCATCGTCTGGCCTGAACTGTCCGGGCCGGCCGTTCCGTGCAGGGCGACGTCGGGAGAGAGAGTCTCCAGAGCTTCCATCCGCTGGCTTTCGTCGCGGGTATGGTTGATGCCAGCGCCGGGCTTCACCAGCTCGGTTGAGGGGGGCATGGACAACGGCGCACGGGTCGTGACCGTATATTCATCCGGCACATTGCGCTGGAGGCCAAAGGCGCGGGTTACATCGCTGCCTGCACACCCTGTCAGCAGGGCGCTTAGTCCAAGTCCAAGAGCCACATGTCGAAATCCGACGATTACTCGCATTCTGTTCTGCCTCACTTGTCCCCGGCGCTCCGTTCGACTGGCCGGACATCACCCTCTTGGGAAGGATGCTGCCGCTCCCGATACAGACTGTCCAGTATCAGACCTGCTACACTACACACAATCGCTGCATCAGCGATATTGAAGACATACCATGACCAGCCAAAAGCATGAGCATGGATAAAGTCGACAACCGCGCCATAATGGAGCCGATCAAGCACATTTCCGACCGCGCCACCTGTAATCGACCCGGCCAGACCCGCGATCAGCAGGCGGGGGGTCCGGGCGATCCATGTCAGCAACCCGGTGACGATGGCGAGCGAAATGACGGAAAAAATGATCCTGCCTGAGGCTCCCGCTCCCCCGAACATCCCGAAGGTAATGGCGTGATTCCAGACCATGGTGAAGTTCAGGCCGGGGCAGATTGCCACCGACCCTTTTTCAGGCAGCCGGAAACCGAACAGAATCCAGTATTTGGAAATCTGGTCGATCAGAAAGACGGTGACCGCACAAAGCAGACCGACCGCCTGAGAGCGATAATGCAGCCGCATTTTCTCAGTGGCCAGATACGGGAGTGCAGAACAGCCCGCTTGCGACAACATCGGCACAGCGCACGCACAGCGTCGGATAGGCTGCATTCTGTCCGACTTCAGGCAGGACCTTCCAGCAGCGGACGCATTTTTCACCCTCAGCCACGCTCACGACAGGGACGCCACAGGGGATGCCTGCACCATTTTCAGGCTTGGGCGCGGTCTCCGGAATGATGGAAAATTCAGCCTGCGAGACAATGGCCAGATCGGCCCAGTCAACACCGTCAAACAGGGAGACCTGATCCTCATAGACCGGCAGTTCGATCACCGCCTGTAACGAAGAGCCGATCTGTCCCGAGCGTCGGGCAGTCTCGATCTCTGTGGTGATGATGCGTCGGACAGCACGCAGTGTCGTCCAGCGGTCGCCCAGTTCCGGGTCATTCCATTCTTCCGGAACGACAGAGAAAGCTTCCAGATGCACGGAAGAGTCCTTGCCGAAACGGGCCGTCCACGCATCGTCAGCCGTGAAGACCAGAACCGGCGCCAGCCAGGTGGCGAGGCAGCGGTGCAGGACATCCAGCACTGTGCGGGCCGCGCGACGACGCAGGCTGTCGGTGCCATCACAGTAGATGGCGTCCTTTCGGACATCGAAATAGAACGCTGAAAGGTCAGTCGTGCAGAAACCGTGCAGGGCCGGGTACACGCCCACCCATTCATGCGTCTCGACCGCCTGACGCATCATGCCGTCAAATTCGGTCAGGCGATGCAGCACCCATTTCTCAAGCTCGGGTAGTTCCGCATACGGAACTGCTTCTGCATCAGTGTAGCCTTCCAGCGCGCCCAGCAGCCAGCGCAGGGTGTTACGGAGACGACGGTAAAGCTCGCCCTGCTGCTTGAGGATTTCCTTGCCAATGCGAAGGTCTTCGTTGGTGTCGGAATTCATCACCCACAGGCGGAGAATGTCAGCCCCGAGCGAATCGTTCACGTCCTGCGGCGCGATGACGTTGCCCAGAGATTTTGACATCTTGCGACCCTGCTCGTCGAGCACGAAGCCGTTGGTCACAAGCGTCCTGTAAGGGGCAACGCCACGTGTTCCGACACTTTCCAGCAGGGAAGACTGGAACCAGCCGCGATGCTGGTCAGACCCTTCCAGATACAGGTCGGCGGGGAAGCGCAGGCCGGGCTTGTTCAGCACGAAAGAATGCGTCGAGCCGCTCTCGAACCAGACATCGACAACATCGAAAACCTGCTCGAAATCGGCCGCATTGTAATCGTTGCCGAGGAAGCGTGACGGATCGCTGTCATACCAGGCGTCCGCACCGTCCTCACGGAAGGCTGCCACGATACGGTCCATGACGGCGGCGTCCCGCAGGACTTCGCCGGTCTGCCTGTTCACGAACACGGCGATGGGAACGCCCCATGCGCGCTGCCGCGAAATGCACCAGTCGGGACGGTCAGCGACCATGGAGGTCAGACGGTTACGGGCCTGAGCCGGGACAAAGGTCACGTCACCGAGCGCCTGAAGGGCTTTCTCACGAATCCGGTTTTCGCCATCCATGCGGATGAACCATTGGGGCGTGGCGCGGTAGATGATCGGCTTCCGTGACCGCCATGAATGCGGGTACGAATGGACCAGTTCGCCACGGGCGAGAAGACCGTTTGGCGCGGAATCTTCTGCAACAGCCTTGGTCATGCTCTCGGACAGGGCGGAGCAGACCGGGTCCGCCGCCCTGAACACATGGACACCGGCAAACAGCGGCACATGGTCCACGTAGCGACCGTCATCGGCAATCAGTTCGGGGATTTCGATCCCGTTCGCCTTGCCGACGGCAAAGTCATCCTCGCCGTGCGAGGGGGCGATATGAACGAGACCCGTGCCCGCGTCATCAGTGACATACTCGGCGGACAGCAGAGGCACGTCGAACTCATAGCCCTGACCGCGCAAAGGATGTGAGGCAACGGCTCCATCAAGAGCGGAACCCGGCATGGTGTAGAGAATATGGTGTTCAAGAATGCCGCAATCCTTGCAGACCTGCCCGACAAGGCGCTCGGCGACCAGCAGTTTCATGCCCGGTGCGATGGCCGCATCTGCCGCCGTTTCATCAGCGCGCAGGACGACGTAGGTGATTTCAGGATTGTAGGCGATGGCGCGGTTGGCCGGAATCGTCCACGGGGTCGTCGTCCAGATGACGGCGGAAACGTCGCGGAGCGCTTCCGCTGATGTCGGGTCGGTGATGATCGGGAAGGCGACGTAGATCGTCGTTGAGGTATGATCGTGATACTCGATCTCGGCTTCCGCCAGCGCGGTCTTTTCGACCGGGCTCCACATGACCGGGCGCAGGCCGCGATACAGTGCGCCGTTCAGCAGGAACTTGCCGATTTCTCCAACGATGGCGGATTCTGAACTGTAATCCATCGTGGAATAGCGGTGGCCCCACTCGCCCTGCACGCCGAGCCGCTGGAATTCGCCCATCTGCACGTCAAGCCATTTCGCGGCCCATGCACGACATTCGCCACGGAACTGGAGAACGGGGATGGAATCCTTGTCGCGTTTCGCCTTGCGATATTCCTCTTCAACCTTCCACTCGATGGGAAGGCCGTGACAGTCCCAGCCGGGAACGTAATGGACGGCGTACCCCGTCATACGATGGCTGCGGTTGATCACGTCCTTGAGAATCTTGTTCAGGGCGTGACCGATATGCAGGTTGCCGTTGGCGTAGGGAGGACCGTCATGCAGCACGAACAGCGGTCGGCCTTCACTCTGGGCAAGAATCTTGCCGTCGAGATCCAGTTCCTGCCAGCGGGCGAGCAGCTCCGGCTCCCGTGTCGGCAGATTGCCGCGCATAGGGAACGAGGTCTTCGGTAGGAAAACGGTCTCGCGAAAACCGTCTGCCTCAGCGTTGCTCGTGTTCGTCTTGTCCGATCCGGTCATCGTTCCCGCTTGGTCATTCGCTAAAATTCATGATGGACTTACGTCCCGTCCCGGTAAGGGGCAGGACGTTATGAAGAGGACCAACCGGCCCGGTCAAGATCATGCGCCGCCGGGATGTTGCCGAGGCCGCACTCTGGCGGTTCAGTCTTCCACGCCGACCATCACGTCCGAGGCCTTGATGACGGCGTAGGCGGGCTTGCCGACCGCCAGATCAAGATCGGCCACGGCTTCGTTGGTGATGGCGGCCATGACCGTTGTTCCACCGATATCGATGCTGACGTGAGACGTGGTGGCGCCTTTTGCAATGGCTGTCACTGTGCCGGGGATCTGGTTGCGTGCGCTG
Organism: Acetobacter sp.; assembly: GCF_022483985.1. NCBI lineage: Bacteria > Pseudomonadati > Pseudomonadota > Alphaproteobacteria > Acetobacterales > Acetobacteraceae > Acetobacter > Acetobacter sp. The sequence goes on from NZ_JAKVME010000001.1 coordinate 923,631, forward strand.
AGTTTCATGGTGATTTCCTTTATGTCATCAGACGCAGAAGAACTGTTGCTGCGTCAGGAGTATTCCATAGAAGCGGGCCTGCGTGGCGGCAGACGAGTTCGCCCTGCCGGTTGATGAAAAGCGTGAGGGGCAGGCTGCTTTCTTCCAGACTGGCTGGTATGGCGCGCCGCTGGTCATAGTAGGAAGAGAAATCTTCCATGTGCAGCTTTCTGAGGAAGGGCAGGACGACTTCGGGGCCACGATGATCGACCGATACAGGAAGCACTGCGATGCCGCTCGTCGTCAGTGCAGGAGTGATTCGGGCGAGGGCAGGGAGTTCACTGATGCATGGACCGCACCATGTCGCCCATAGATGCACGACAGTTGGTCTTCCACGGAAATCGTCAAGGGCGTGCTCCGTCCCGTCCTTGTCTGTAACAGTCTGGCCGGTCAGAGGCTGGGGTGTTTCTTTTATCAGTGTTGCGAGCGAAAGCGGAGTATCCGTGATATCTTGTGCATGAAGAGGTTTGCGCGGCGTCATGCCTGCGATTAGGGTGCCCGCCAGCATAAGGATGGAACGCCGCTGTAGTTTCAGTTTCGCGGATGGGATGCGGTGGCGAAAGTGATGTTGAGGCATTTGATGAGTGTGGACGAGCAGAACGCAGTGAGCAAGCTGACAGAAAGCCCGACAGAAAATAGCGCGAATGTGCAGTGGGGCGGCCGGTTTGCAGGCGGCCCATCCGCCATTATGCGTGAAATCAACGCCTCCATCGGGTTCGACAAGATTATGTGGCGGCAGGATATTGCCGGATCGCTCGCTCACGCTGCCATGCTGGCGAAAGTCGGTATCATCAGCGCCGACGATGAAGCCGCTATCAAAGGTGGTCTGTCCGAAATCGGTGCCGAGATCGAAGCGGGATCATTCCCGTTTGATGAAGCGCTTGAAGACATCCACATGAACATCGAAGCGCGCCTGAGCGATCGGATTGGTGAAGCGGGCAAGCGTCTGCACACCGGCCGCTCCCGCAACGATCAGGTGGCGACGGATTTCCGCCTCTGGGTGCGCGACGCCATCGACGGGATCAGCGGGCAGGTCGAGGCGCTGATGCGATCGCTGGCCACGCGGGCTCTTGAATATGCCGATACGGCGATGCCCGGCTTCACTCATCTCCAGACAGCCCAGCCGGTTACGTTCGGCCACCATCTGCTGGCCTATGTCGAGATGCTGTCGCGTGACCGGGGCCGTCTGGCGGATGCCCGCAAGCGCCTGAACGAGTGTCCTCTCGGCTCGGCGGCTCTGGCTGGAACGTCTTTCCCCATCGACCGCAGGATGACAGCGGCGGCGCTCGGATTTGACCGTCCGACCGCCAATTCGCTCGATTCCGTGTCGGACCGCGATTTCGCGCTCGAATATCTCTCGGCGCTCTCCATTATGGCGATGCATATGTCGCGTTTCGCGGAAGAAATCGTCATCTGGTGCTCGTCGCCGTTCAGTTTCATCCGTCTGACGGACGCCTTCACCACGGGCTCCTCCATCATGCCGCAGAAGCGCAACCCTGACGCCGCCGAACTGGCGCGCGCCAAGGTTGGGCGTGTGCTGGGCTCGATGGTCAGTCTTCTGACGGTGATGAAGGGGTTGCCGCTGGCCTACGCCAAGGACATGCAGGAGGACAAGGTTCCTGTGTTCGAAGCGACGGAGGCGATGGCGCTCACGCTTGCTGCTTGTGACGGCATGGTGCGTGATCTGACCGCCAATGTGGAACAGATGCGCAAATATGCGGGTTCCGGGTTCTCGACGGCCACGGACCTTGCCGACTGGCTTGTTCGTGTTCTCAAGGTGCCGTTCCGGACCGCACACCACGTCACTGGTCAGTTGGTGGCCATGGCAGAAAAGAAGGGTGTCGATCTTTCTGATCTGAGCCTTGCGGAAATGCAGTCTGTGGAGCCGGGCATCACACAGGATCTTTATTCCGTGCTGACAGTCGAGGCATCGATTGCATCGCGTGTGAGTGAAGGTGGCACGGCGGGAAGCAACGTGCATCGGGAAGCCGAAGCATGGCTGAAGCGGCTTGGAAAAGGGCACCAGAACTGATGATCCGTCGATTCACAGCACTGGTGGCGCTTGTTTGTATTACGGTTCCTCTTGCGGGATGCGGTAAGAAAGGGGCGCCTCATCCTCCGGGGCCAGACAGCGAGATTGTTTATCCGCGTAGTTATCCCGCTCCGGATTGAGTTTGTTGTAATTCAGTAGACGATATTGAATTGTAGGGATGCATGCGAATATTCGTTTTCTGACTAAAGCTGTCATACTGATGGCAGATAATATGCTGCTGACGTTTTCGTACACTCTTCAAGTTTTTTCAATAAACTCTAGGATGCCATGACTGTTACGATTTCCCAGTTCGGCGGGCAGGCAGAGCCGCAGCAGTCTCGGCGTGAGGCTGTGTCGTCATCGAGTTTTTCAGCTGGAAAATGGCTGGTTATTGCCAGTATTATGTTCAATCCTTTTTTGTGTTTTCTGGACACGAAGGGAATTTTGCATGCATCTAATGGTATTATTGTAATATCTGAACTTTTTATTATCTTCGCCGCTACATGGATTGTACGAAAAAACATAACATCAATAGCAGTTATTCTGTCAATTCTGATATCGGGTTATGTGATTGCTGCTCATCTCATCAATCAGGCCGTCACACTTAAAATCTTACACGATCTTTGGATTCCGTATGTTTTCTACCTTCTGGGGAGCATGACATCCATTAAAACGGCAAGGGAAACACTGTGGATTTCAATATCTCTGGTATTGTTTTTTGCGTTTTTTGAGTTGTTGGCTTTTGATCTATATGGTCATTTTTTCAATATCTGGCAGTATTATGTGGATAAAGGCGCCGTCGGCTCAGATGTTATCAATTATCGCCAGACAACATCATTTGTAAGTGGTGCACGAGGAACGGATGCTCGTACGTATTTTCCCTCTCTGCTTGGACCTGTGCGTATCTCATCAGTATTTCTTGAGCCGGTTTCAATGGGTAATTTTGCAACTATTGTTTTCGCATGGGGGTTGATTACATGGGAAAACAGGCGAAATGAACACTCTATTTTACTAATGGCGCTTGGATTTCTTTGTATCATACTAACCGACTCTCGTTTTGCTACAGGATGCTGTGTTCTGCTTGTTTTAGTGCGTCTGCTGCCTCTTGCGCGCTCGTCTTTCTTTGTTTTTATTCTACCGATCCTCATCATGGTGACTTTGACTGTGGTAGGCTCAGGATATGAAATTTCTGGGACTAAACCAGGCATTTTGAGCGATGATTTTAAAGGACGTCTTCTGTTCTCGGGTCGTCTTCTTGACGACTGGAGTCTGGTGCACTGGTTTGGTTTCGCTGATTCTCCAGTTTATACCGCAGATACAGGATACGCCTATCTTTTCAATAATCTTGGTCTGCCTTTATCTATTGTCTTGTTTGCCGTGATTGCTTTCCATAGAACCGGCAACTCGGAAGCCATGATCATGAAATCCATGATGGCGGTCTATTTTGGAACTTCATTGTGTATTGGCGCGAATGCAGTGACCATCAAGACTGGAGCTTTATGCTGGTTTCTTTATGGGGCCATTGATAAAATTCGATTATTTTTTAAAAAATAATATGTTTTCAAAATGGAATTAATTTAAGAGAAAATAAAAATTGGTTCGGGATTAAATTCTTAATTGAAGATATGGAATTGTGTATTTATCAATCAAGAATCTGAATTTCCCATATGGGCATTTTAAGCCCTCATTATTTGTGAGATAATGATACAATTTAAAGGGAAAAACCGGCCGATGGTAGCGGTGGACGGATTTGAACCGCCGACCAAGGGATTATGATTCCCCTGCTCTACCGCTGAGCTACACCGCCATCGCGCCGATGAGCGCTGAAATATCCAGATGTGATGGCGACGTCAACCCATATCAGACCTCATAACGTCATATCTGTCTGTTTCGGGCAAATTCTGAATGGGACTGTCCGTAAAAACGGTAAATGGCTGCACCTGAAGCAAAATATATCGCCAGAAGAATCGCTGGCAGACGGTTGCCTGAGAGAATGCCGCTGGTCAGTTCGATCAGAAGCGGCAGCATCATCACACCCGCGAACAGAATTCCTAGCAGAGGAGTGAGACCCAACCAGATGCGGCCGACCCGTATGGCCCCGAGCGGAACGCGGTAGGGGCGCTCCGCTTCAGGGCGGACTGAGCGGTCCCTGAGGACCGTCAGATTGACCACGCCAAAAGCTGCGGCGGTGCCGATACTCACGAGGTCACTGATGATGTCGATGGGGAGCGTCGCCGCGGCCAGAGCTACCAGCATCCCCAGAAGCAGAGAGCCTGCTGCTGGAGTATGAAAGCGGGGATGAAGCCTGTTGAAAACAGGCGGCAGAAGACCATCCTGCGCCATGGTGAAAAAGATCCGGCTCTGACCATAGAGCAGGCCGAACAGCACCGAACAGAGCCCAATCACGCCAGCCAGCTTCACCAGCAACGCCAGAGATGGGGAGCCGATTGCGTCAGCGGCCAGCGCCAGAGGGTCAGACACATCCAGTTGACGCCAGGGAACGACACCTGTGAGGACCAATGCCACGCACAGATAGATCAGAGTGCAGATCAGGAGCGATCCAATGATGCCGATGGGGATATCGCGACGTGGCGAACGGGCTTCTGTTGAAGCGGTCGAGACGGCCTCGAAGCCGACATAGGCAAAAAATACGACCGAGGCGGCCCGGAAGACTCCCGTGACGCCGTATCGGAAAGCGCCTTCCGAGGGGGGGAGAAAAGGGTGCCAGTAGTCCGGATGGATGGCTGTCAGTCCGACCGAGACAAAGATCAGCAGGGTCATCGTCTTGAGCAGAACAATCGCCGTGTTGATGGTGATGGATTCTGTCACACCCCGCATCAGCATGGCTGTTACGGCCACAACGGAAAGTGTTGCAGGCAGGTCTATGCGCCATCCGGCTAACAGCGTGGTTCCGTGGGGCGTCATGGACGCCGTGATCATTGGCGCGTGCAGGGAAGCAGGAACGATAATGCCCAAATCATGCAGAAAACTGACGGCATAACCTGAAAAGCCGGAGGCAACGCCCGCGCAGGAAATGCCGTATTCAAGAAGAAGCAACCATCCCACCCACCAAGCCGCCCGTTCTCCCAGTGACACATAGGCGTAGGTGTAGGCTGAGCCTGAAACCGGGATGGAAGAGGCCAGTTCGGCATAGGAAAAGGCAGTGAACAGACAGGCAAGACCCGCGATGATAAAAGAGAGTACGACAGCGGGACCGGCATAATTGGCTGCTGCCGTGCCCGCCATCACATAGATACCCGCGCCGACAGTCGCGCCGACACCCAGCATGGTCAGGTGGAAAGGCCCCATGGTGCGACGCAGGCCGGACGTCTCACTGGCCTGCACGGCCTGTTCAACCTCTTTACGTCGTGGTTCTGTCATGTTTCTGACGACCTGCTGCTATCTGGAGAAACGGTCTGCAAGCGAGCAGTCGTTATGGGCCGACACGCTCCCACGACAGGAAATCAGTCATGGGAAACAGAGCCGTGAAAAAGATGGTGTCCGTTAAAGGACGCCGCTCAGATAAGCCAGCGACCCCAGACCGAGCAGGATGCAGTAATAGGCAAACGGAGCCAGAGCCCATTTCTCATGCTGGCTGAAGTAACGCATCAGGATGCCAGTGCAGATCAGAGCGGTTACACCGGCGACACAGGCAGCGATTGCGCCCTGATGGATCTGTTCGTGCGTGACGGGAACGTGGCGCATCTTCAGAATCTGATGCGCCGTGGCCGCCAGAATGATCGGCTCCGCCATCAGAAACGAAAAGCGGGCGGCGACGTCGTGATGCAGTCCACGCAGCAGACCGCCTGCGATGGTTGCGCCGGAACGGGACATACCCGGAAAAAGGGCGAGACACTGGAACAGGCCGATAACCAGAGCGTCCCGTGCAGTCAGACTGGCGATCGGCCGTCCGGCCTCGGCCTCTTCAGCGCGTTGCGTGGACATTCGTGAGCGCAGTTTCTCCACGATCAGGAGCATCACGCCGTTTGCGACAAGCAGCCCTGCGACAGGCAGGGGGGAGCCGAACAGATGGCGGAAAAGATGCTCGAACAGGCCGCCACAGATAACCGCAGGGACAGTGGCGATGGCCAGCAGGAAGAGAATCCGGAAGCTTTCCAGCCTGTAGCGTCTGCCATGCAGTCCGAGCGCCCCGCCAATGATCGCCGCCCAGTCGCGCCAGAAAAACACGAACAGTGCAACGGATGTCCCGAGATGAAGCATCACGAGAAAAGGCAGAAAAGTCGGATCATTCTCGTCAAAGTGCCAGTGCAGCAAAGCGGGCAGCAGCACCGCGTGACCCAGACTGCTGACCGGGAAGAGCTCGGTTGCCCCCTGAAGAATTGCAATGATGAGGGCCTGCAGCAATGACATAGAGTGAATCCGTTTCCTGAAAGACCTGACGACCCAGATATGCCTTGCATGTGAATCGTCTGAATATTTGCGGTAAAATTACCGCGCCTTATCCGGCAGGGATACTGCGTTTATGATCGTTTTGGTATCAAGGCGTTATTCTTTTTTCCTGTCGGCTTGACCGTGTGGGGCTGCAAAGCCTTATTGAAGCATGACGGGCGTTCAGGAATGTCCGCTAGAGCAACGTCCGATCAGACGGAATCGTCTGGTCGGATAAAGTTGCTCGATAAACAATGAGTTGGAGCGGCATCCGTGATCCAGTCTGAATGGATGCCGCTCTAGAAGGACGCAGGAATGGCCCGCAACAGACAGACAGGCACCACCGTTTTCAGCTTTGGCGTTCTGGCTGCCACGATAGGGTTCGCTGTCTACGCTCACGGCACGCAGACAAGCTTTGGCGTTTCCCGCTACCCCCTGTCCGCGAGCTTTGTCTCCGCCAACGGTCTGAACCCCGGGGCTGCGGTCGATATCGCGGGAGTGTCTGTCGGACGTGTCTCCGACGTGCATCTTGATTCCCAGACACAGGTGGCTGTCGTCAGGTTTGAGGTCAACGACACGCTGCACTTTCCTGTGGACAGCGTTCTGAGCGTTGGTTCGACGACCATGTCAGGCGATAACGCCCTGATGATCGAGCCGGGGAAGTCCAGCCAGATGACAAAGGCTGGAGATGTTCTCACCAATACCCGTGAGCCTCTGAGTCTTGAACAGCAGGTGAGCAACTACATTTTCGGGAACGGTGGTCTGCCCGCAAACTGATACGGCCAGAACTGATATGGTCAGATTTTCCGGCTTGATCAGTCGTTCAGCGGATAGGAACGCAGTAGCCGGCGCTGTTCGAACCAGAGACGAAACCCCGCGGGCAGAGGTGTTGATTTCCAGCCGCGCCTGCGATTTTCAGCGCCGATTCGGAACGCCTCTCCATAATGATGGAACTGCGCGGCGTAGGCTTCCCGCAGCGTCGTGCGGGCATCCCAGATATGGGTCGCTTCCGAGCCCACACCATTGATTTCGATGATCTCGAAATCCTCGCCGTGTCGGAGAGAATCCTGAGAACGGAACTTTACGTCCACGCGTCCGAAATGGAATTCCGGAATATCCTGCATGATACGATCCAGAACGGCCGTGAGTTCCGGAGTGATGTCGGCAGCGCCATTCCGGAAAACCGAACCCTTGCAGTGGTTGCCTGTAAAGACCAGCGGCAGCCCTTCACCAGCGGCAGGCACATCGTTCAGACGGTCGGCCAGCCGGGGGCGGTAGATCTGCGGTAGAAGTCTGGTGCGTGGGTCACGGTCCAGCAGTTCGGCGACGGTCGATTTTCCGTCACCCAGCAGAACAGGCACATCCTTATAGGTGATTGATGTAATCCGCCCCTGCTTCTCTCCTGCATGGCGGATATAGAAAAGCCCGGCTTCGTGCTCCCATGGGATCAGACGCTGGAGCACGAGACGGACACCGCGCGGGTATTCCTGAAGAATCTGTTCCAGATCAGCCTGAGTGCGGGCGAGCTTCACGCCTGTACCGTTGCAGCCCACGTCTGGTTTGACGACGACAGGGCAGGTGATGCCCACGGCTTTCATGGCCACTTCGGCACGTCTCTGATCGTCACGATCCGTATCCAGAATCGCGTAGGGCGCAATGAAGCCTTTTGCAAACGGGCCAGCCATATCGAGGATCGAGCTTTTGCTCTCGCCGCAGAGACCGCCGGTCGAAATCAGCGGATTGGCCGCTGTGGGCATGCCCATATCGCGGTAACGCACGCCCAGAGCGAGCCAGTAAGCGACGATCGGCGTATAGAACAGCCAGCCCGGCCAGAACTCGAAAAAGCTGACAGGCTCCGCGTTCTCGATATGCCGTCCCCGTATATGCGCGATCAGGGTGCTGACAAAGGAGAGCTTTTTGTTGTCAGTCGGGGGGGGCGCGAAAGGAGTGGGCTGATGTTTCAGTCCTGAGGCGGACGGGCCACGGAGAGGAGAAGGTGTGGCGTACGAAGCCGGTTGCGACGAGTGGTCTGAGTCCGTCGATGTATCCGCGACAAGGTCCGAGAGACCTGTTCCATCCAAGTGATCCATTTCGCCCTAACCTCGTGCAGATGGCGATTGCATGCGGGCGACATGACGTCCGACAAGAACGATAGCCAGAACAAACCCTGCGACACCGACCCAGCGCCAGGCGCCAAGTTCGTCCAGCAGAATCTGACCCATTTTCAGCGACAGCGCAAATAATGCGGTTGTCCACAAAAGCGTGGCCAAAGCCGTTGCGAGGATGAAAACCCTGAACCCTGCGTCAAAAAAACCTGTTGCCGTGTAGATGGGAAGGCGGGTTCCCGGAATGAAGCGGGACACGAAAATAACCCGGAACAGAGCCGCTCCACGCCACCATTTCGGACCGGACGCATGTCCTTTTCCAGTCGTTGCGGGCGCCCAGCGGCGGGCGGGAGGCCAGAAGGCGGCCAGCCGACCCAGCCCATACAGTCCCGCATCTCCCGTGACGATCCCGACATAGAGAGAGAGCAGGGCGAGGGGAAGCGCGACGGCTCCGTCTCCGACAGCAATCGCGGTCAGAATGGTCGCGCCGTCTTCAAGAATGAATGTGCCGATGATGATCGTCACAACCTGCCACAGGGGAGTATGCGCGGCGGTTGTGAGGCCGGTTGTCAGCATGCTGGGCAGATCGAAGGACATCGCGAGTTCTTTACACGGGCTGAAACTGAACTCCAGTTTCCAAAAACGCACAGCGGCCAGTCAAACCCGGTTTTGACGGAAAAAATTGATTAAAAAAGCTTAACTTCCGGTGATTTATGTTTACTGTGCTTTATGTCATTCATGGAGCAGGACGGTACAATCTTGTCAGAAAAGCTGTGCTCACTCGTCGATCTTGCTCGTGAAATTCCGAATTTGCCTGCCACAGGCCCTGCGCGACTGGCCGCCTTGCGGTCTGCGATAGGCAGTCGCCCGGCGCCTGCCGCTCTCGGGGTGCGGCGTCGTTCCATCGTGAAGTCGACCAGAAAGCCCGGCCTTCCCATAACCTCGTCGCCAGTGACCGCGCCGTCACAGCCGGTGCTGCGGATGACCGAAGCAGAAGCCGGAGCGCTCCCCGTAGCCGTTCGCTTCTTTGATCGGGAATGGTATCTCGGTCAGCACCCCGATGTTGGACATGCCGGCATCGACCCCAGCCGCCACTACATGGAAAAAGGCTGGCGTGAGGGGAGAAATCCCAATCCCTATTTCGATGGCCGCGCCTACCTTGCAGCCAACCCGGATGTCGATCCCTCCACAAATCCGTTCGAACATTTCATCTTTTTCGGCATTGCGGAGCGCCGCCGCCTGAAGCCTGCTGGACCGGTCGTAAAATAGCTTCACTGCCCCTCTGGAGAAGCCCCACCGATCGCAGTAAGGGAAAGCGTGGATGGCTGAGGCGGGATGTTCCAGCCGCCATCTGACAGGCAGTGCAGCATTTTGGAGAGTGTGCCGGCATGACTTGCATGATCAACCGTCGTTCCGCAGTGCGTGGTCTGCTTCTCGGCGGGCTTGGCGGCGCGGTTTTCCTGCGTCCCGCACTGCTCCGGGCAGCAACAGGTCATGCGACCGGCTCCTATGCGCAGTTTCTGGAAGGCGTCCGCAGTCAGGCTGTCGGAATGGGGTTGTCGGGTTCTCTTGTCAGCGAGGCCCTTTCCCTCACGCACCAGCCCAATGCCCGCGTATTGCAGCTTGACCGTCATCAGCCTGAATTCACGCTGACATGGGCGCAGTATCGGGAGAAGGTGCTGACAGAAGCCAAGATCGACGCGGGGCGGGCGGCTTACGCCAAACAGCACGGATCGCTCGTCAGGGTCGAGACGACGACCGGCGTGGACCGGCAGCCGGTCATGGGAATCTGGGGGCTTGAATCCTATTACGGTCGTATCACTGGTGGTTTCAACGTGATCGACGCGCTGGCGACACTGGCTTTCGACGGTCGTCGCGCCGCCTTTTTCCGCTCCGAGCTTCTGAAGGCCCTGCAAATCCTTGGTGAGGGACGGATTCCCCCGGCCTCCATGACAGGCAGCTACGCCGGTGCGATGGGGCAGCCGCAGTTCATGCCGAGCGCCTATCTGAAATATGCCCGTGCCTTCGACGGCTCTTCCCGCGCCGATATCTGGAAAAATGTGCCGGATGTGCTGATGTCCATCGGTAACTATCTGTCCAGATCCGGCTGGCGGACGGGAGAGCCTTGGGGACAGGAAATCACCGTGCCAGACTCCCTGCCGCAATCATCCGTCGGGCGTGATCATACACGCACGCTACAGGCATGGATGGATGCCGGAGTCCGTCGCAGGGATGGTTCGAATTTCGGGCGACCGGACGTGGAAGGGGCCATCGTCCGCCCTGACGGGCCGGGCGGCGACGCTTTCATGGTTTATCACAATTTCAACGTGATCCGCCGCTATAATCCATCCGACTATTACGCGCTGGGCGTCGGGTTGATGGGCAATCTTACAACATGAAATGTCCGGTCTCTCGCGCCAGAGGTCTGTCTGTCGTCCGTTGGCTCGTTCCCGGAACGGCATTTCTCCTGACGGCATGCCACAGGCCTGCACCGCAGTTGCCGCCTGCCCACATCCATTACGAAGTCGGAGCTGCCTATAAACAGGATGGTGTCTGGCTTTATCCGCGACAGGAATTCGCATGGCGGGAGAGCGGTCTGGCGGTGGTGGATGCTGACACATCTCCTCACATCACGGCGGATGGCGAAATCTATGATCCCACGGCGATGACAGGGGCGCATCCGACCCTTCAGTTGCCTGTGCAGGTGACGGTTCGGAATCTGGATAATGGTCGTCAGATCGAGGTGCGTCTGAATGATAGAGGGCCGAAACAGCGCGGCAGGCTGATTTCCCTCACACCGCAGGCGGCGGCGGCTCTCGGGATGGGGCGTGGACCGGCGCGTGTCGAAGTGATCGAGAACGAGTTGCCGAGCCGACTCTTCGCTGAAACGCTGCCGGGTGGTCCGTTGCTGGACATGAAGGCCGCACCCGTCGGCACAGTGCAGACCGAATCGCTCGATATGCCTGCCGCACCGAAAACGGTTCCGGGCAGCCAGCCGGAAACGGGCGCACAGCAGGTGCAGCCTGCCTCTCTGCCGTCCCTTCCTGTCGTCTACACACAGGGCTGGGCGACCCCGGGAAGTCTCTGGATTGAAGTCGGGCGATTTACACAGCGGTCCTATGCGGCGATAGAAGCGGCACGCGCCGGAGGAACGGTGAGTTACGCCTCTGACAATAACGGTCCCGGCTGGGTCGTGCGCGTCGGACCATTCACCAGTGTCGCTGATGCGGACGCGGCACTGGACCAAGCCCTGACCCTCGGGTTAACGGGGGCCCACATTGTCGTCGAATAGGATTGGGAACGTGCAGACCCGTCGGATACTTCTCGCCAGCGGCGCGGCCGCCATCACCGGTGGCGCCGGCCTTTTGAATGGTGTCGCGGCATTCGCGGCAAAACCCCACCATGCTGCCCGGCATGGCGGGAAAGCGGCCCCGGTTGCTGAAACCCAGACGCCGATCGCTGATTCGACGCCTGCCATGACCCCGATCGGCCCCGTGGATACGGTTGCCCGCTGGGCCTGCATCACCGACTTCGACAGCGGACAGGTGCTGCTGGAAAAAGCCGCTGACGAGCATATGCCGCCATCATCCCTGACCAAGATGATGACCGCCTATGTCGTGTTCGGCATGCTGAACGCGGGACGCCTCAAGCTGGACCAGACGCTGCCTGTCAGCGAAAAGGCATGGCGCATGCAGGGGTCGAAGATGTTCGTGCCGCTGGGCGAGAGCGTGCCGGTGCAGGATCTGATTCAGGGCATGCTGATCCAGTCCGGCAACGACGCCTGCATCGTTCTGGCTGAAGGTATTTCCGGCTCTGAAGAGCAGTTTGTCGCCGTGATGAATGACACGGCCGCCAAGCTCGGAATGAGCAATTCCCACTTCATGAACACGACCGGCTGGCCCGCTGAAGGGCATTACATGTCGGCGCGGGACGTCTGCACCATCGCGACGCACCTTATCCGCGATTTCCCGCAATATTATCACTTCTTCTCTGAGACCTCGTTCGCCTTCAACAAGATCAATCAGGGCAACCGGAACGTTCTGGTCGATAAGGGCCTCGCTGACGGTCTGAAGACCGGCCATACGGATGCGGGCGGCTTCGGTCTTTGCGCCTCGTCCAAGCGGGACGGTCGCCGCGTGGTAATGGGCATCAACGGCATGGCGAGCACGAATATCCGTGCGCACGAAGGCGAGCGTCTGCTCGGCTGGGCGTTCGCCAACTTCGAACTGGCCGTCATTGCGCGCAAAGGACAGGTGCTTGATCAGGCTCCTGTGTGGATGGGACAGGACGCGACCGTGCCAGTCGTGGCGTCCCGTGACGTGACGTTCCTTCTGCCGCATGGCTGGCAGTCCCGCGTGCATATTTCCGTGGACTATCTCTCGCCTGTCGCCGCTCCGGTCACGGTTGGCCAGTCCCTCGGGCAACTGACCGTCACGCTTCCGACCAGCCAGACCGCAGTGGTGCCTGCCGCTGTCGTGCCGGGCGTTGCGGCTCCCGCCGCTCCGGCACCACAGGCGACCGTGATCACGGTTCCCGTCGAAGCAGGATCGGCTGTGGCCAAACTGGGCTTCGGTGGCCGGATTGCCGCCCATCTTGGCATGAAGCGTCACTGATACGGTGAGCGTTGCAGGCAAAAGCCCCGGTGCTTTCATCACCTTTGAAGGAGGAGAAGGGGCCGGTAAATCGACGCAGCTCCGGGCTGTGGCGCCTCGTCTTGAGGCGCTCGGCTACGAGGTTGTGGCGACGCGCGAGCCGGGTGGTTCTCCCGGTGCGGAAGCCCTGCGGGAACTGCTGCTGTTCGGGAAGCACGATCTTTCAGCCCGTGCCGAGATCATGACCCATTTCGCGGCCCGCTGCGATCATGTCGATCAGGTCATCCGGCCAGCCATGGCAGCCGGAAAAATAGTTCTGTGTGACCGCTTCTTCGATTCCACCATGGCCTATCAGGGCTATGGACGCGGGGAGGGCGATCCATCCCTGATTGCGATGATCCGTTCCCTGCGTGATCTTGTCGGACTGACACCGGATTTGACCGTGCTGTTCGAGGTCGGTCTGGATACCGGCCACCGTCGTATGACGGCCCGTGCGGCAGCTCTGGCAGGACAGGATGCTCCGCTTGATCGGTATGAAAGCGCGGACCGTGCCTTTCATGCACGGCTTGCGGCCGGGTTTCGCGAGATTGCCGATGCCGAGCCCGGGCGTTTTGTCACGGTTTCATCCGAAAGCGAGGATGTGCAAGCCGTCACTGAACGGGTTGTGGACCTGCTCAAGACTTTCCTCGAAGAGCGCTAGATCATGGCGGCCCGACGCGTCACATCCGCTACCGAAGCTGATCCTGACGCGATCGTTTCTCCGATGGATGCGGCTCGTGCGGCCTCGCTGCATGTTGTGGGGCATGACGATGCATTCAGAGCGTTCGACGAGGCTTTTGCGTCCGGGCGGCTGCATCATGCATGGCTGCTGACCGGCCCGGAGGGAATCGGCAAACTTCCGCTGGCGTTCCGGATGGCGCGCAGACTGCTTGGTGCGGAGGATGGGCATTCATCAGCCGGACGTCTGGTGAGCGCGGGTTCCCATCCCGATCTGCTGGCAGTCGGGCGCGCCTTCGACGAGAAAAAACAGAAATTCAGGGGCGAGATCGTCGCCGATGACATTCGGCCCATCAACGCCTTCATGCACCGGACTGCGGCGGAAGGCGGCTGGCGGGTGGTCATTGTGGATACCGCCGAAGCCATGAACCGCAACGCGGCCAATGCGCTGCTCAAGATTCTCGAAGAGCCACCTGTCCGCGCCATTCTGATCCTGACCAGCGCCACGCCCGGCGCATTGCTGCCGACCATTCGCAGCCGGGTGCGCAAGCTGTCGGTCGCGCCACTCCGGGAAAGCGATGTCCGCGCTGTGCTGAGGGCGACTGTGCCCGACGCCGAGCCGGGTGAAATCGAACGTGTCGTGCCTTTGGCCGAAGGATCGCCAGGACGGGCGATAGCCCTTCTGGCGGACAAGGGTGGTGCTATCGACGCTCTGGTTCATGAAGCCGTCAGAGGTATGCCAACCGGACGTATTCTGGACGCGGCGGAAACCCTGTCCCGGTCAGGGGACGCCGGTTTCGGACTGTTCTTCACTCTGCTGGGGAGCGCCATTGCCGAAGAGGCGCGTGCCGTATCGAAAGACGGGCTGCGCACTGGCATCCGGTTGGCGGACGCATGGCGGGAAGTCGCGGCGATCCGGGCCAAGACCGAGAATTTCAATCTCGACAAGCAGGAAGCGATTATTGAAGCGCTGACTGTTGCAGGTCAGACCCGCCAGAGCTGAGCGGCCTGATTGAAAAGGGTGGATTTGCCGTTGCCGGGGGTCGCCTCATGGACGCTGATCCGATATGAATACGGCACCATCAGGCAGGATCACGCGGCGTCTCATCGTAGTGAGTGAGCCTCCACCCTACTGCCATCCAGACAGGCAGTCTTAACGAAGAGCAGGACATGACCGGCCGTTTTTACGTCACGACCCCGATCTATTATGTAAACGGCGCGCCCCATATCGGCCATGCCTACTCGTCCATCGCTGCGGACATCGTCGCACGGTTTCATCGTCTGTGCGGTGACGAAGTATTTTTCCTGACCGGCACCGACGAGCATGGCCAGAAGGTCGAGCAGGCCGCGCAGGCCGCCGGTGAGGCCCCGCAGACGTTCACGGACCGGATTTCAGCCGATTTCCGCGACATGGCCGATGCGATGAACGTTTCTTACGACGACTTCATCCGCACCACCGAGCCGCGCCACATCGCAGGCGCTCAGGCTGTGTGGGAGAAGGTCGCGGCGAACGGCGATATCTATCTCGGCGCGTACGAAGGCTGGTACGCTCTCCGTGACGAGGCGTTCTACAATGAGGACGAGATCACCACACGATCAGATGGCACCAAGATCGCTCCAACTGGTGCACCGGTGGAGTGGATGCGCGAGCCGTCCTACTTCTTCAAGCTGTCTGCCTATGAAGATCGCCTCCTTGAACTGTACGAGAAGCATCCGGATTTCATCGGTCCTGTCGGTCGCCGCAACGAGATCGTCAGCTTTGTAAAGCAGGGTCTGCGTGATCTTTCCGTCAGCCGCACCAGCTTCAAGTGGGGCGTGCCGGTTCCGGGTGATGCGGATCACGTCATGTATGTGTGGTTCGACGCGCTGACCAACTACCTGACCGCGCTCGGCTATCCTGACGCCGATGCCCCGCGCATGAAGTTCTGGCCGGCCAATCTGCATCTGGTTGGCAAGGATATCGCCCGCTTTCACACGGTTTACTGGCCCGCCTTCCTGATGGCTGCGGGTATCGAACTGCCGGATATGGTCTTCTCCAACGGCTGGTGGACGGTCGAGGGCGAGAAGATGAGCAAATCGCTCGGAAACGTCATCGACCCGCGCGATCTGGTGAAAGAGTTCGGTGTTGATCCGGTCCGCTTCTTCCTGATGCGGGAAGTGCCGTTCGGTGGTGACAGTGATCTGTCGCGCCGTTCGCTCATCAACCGTCTGAATGTCGAACTGGCCAATGACCTAGGCAATCTCGGCCAGCGCACGCTCTCCCTGATCGCTCGTAACTGCGGCGGCATCCTGCCCGCTCAGGGTAAGCACACCGAGGCGGACTCTCATCTTCTGGGGCAGGTCGCTGTGCTGCCAGATGTGATGAAGGCGCAGGTCGCTCGCGTGGCTCTGACCGATGCGCTGGAAGAAGCGTGGAAGCTGATCCGCGCCTGTAATGCCTATATCGACCATCAGGCTCCGTGGGCGCTGAAAAAGACCGATCCCGAGCGGATGGCCGACGTTCTCCGCGTTCTGGCTGATGCGCTACGGTCCATCGCCACGGTGCTTCAGCCCTATATTCCGGAGAGCATGGACAAGATGCTCACGCAGCTTGGTGTCGAGCCGGACGAGCGTGATTTCGACGCGCTGGAAATGCCGCTTCCCGCTGGCCGCGAACTGCCGAAGCCGGAGGGGATTTTCCCCCGTTATGTCGAGCCGGAGGCTGGTGAGGCAAAATGACCGGCCTGATCGACACGCACTGTCATCTCGACCATTTCTCGGAAGAGGAAATGCCGGGACTGCTGGACCGGGCGAAGGAGTTCGGTCTGGAGGGGATGGTGACCATCGGCACGCGGCTTTCGCGACAGTCTGAGCAGAAGGCGCTGACCCGTTACAGCCGTCCGGATCTGTCGATCTGGTGCGCCATTGGCACGCATCCGGATCACGTCACGGAAGAGGCGTCGATGGACGCCGACGCCATCGTGAAACTGGCGGAAGATTCAGAAGTCGTGGCGATTGGCGAGAGCGGTCTGGACTATTTTCATGGTGCGGAAGAAGTCCGTCCCACGCAGCAGGCCAGTTTCCGTGAGCATGTTCATGCGGCCCGTCTGACCGGTCTGCCGCTGGTGATTCATACCCGGCAGGCTGACGAGGATATGGCGTCGATCCTGCGGGAAGAGACCGAAACGCGGGGAGTCTTCCCTTTTCTGCTCCACTGTTTCTCATCGGGACCGGAACTGGCGAAAACGGCACTGGAACTGGGCGGCTATCTCAGTTTTTCAGGGATCGTGACGTTTCCGAAGTGTCAGGAATTGCGTGATATCGCCGCCGAAGTGCCGCTGGACCGCATTTTTGTCGAAACCGATTCGCCCTATCTCGCGCCGGTGCCGCGACGCGGCAAGCGGAACGAGCCGGGCTATACGGCTTACACTGCTGCCGTTGTCGCGCAGGCGAAAGGAATGGAAGAGCGGGCCTTTGCTGAGGCGACAACAGCCAATTTCCACCGTCTGTTTACCCGCGCACACTGATTACCCGCGCATACTGGGCCAATCGTACTGGGCCAGCCATTCAATACGGGGAAGACCAATCGTGACTGACAGCACGCTCACCGTCACCGTTCTTGGTTGTGGAGGTTCTTCCGGCGTGCCGCTTATCGGCGGAGCGGACGGGCGTGGCGTCTGGGGTGACTGTGATCCGGACGAACCGCGTAACCGGCGGACACGCTCTTCCATTGTCATGCAGGCGCCGGATGGCCGACGTCTGCTTGTCGATACCGGGCCGGATATGCGCAATCAACTGATTGCAAACGGTATTCCCTATGCCGATGCCATTTTCTACACGCATGCCCATGCCGACCATATTGCCGGTCTGGATGATGTGCGGCCCTTCAACTGGGCGCTTGAGCGGCCGATTGAGGTTTTTGGCACAGAGGCGGTACTCGCGGAAATCCGCGGACGCTTTGACTATGCGTTCCGTCCATGGACACCGAAAGATGCCTTTCGCCCGGGTGTCGAGCCTCGTTTCATCAAGGCTGGAGACCGGCTGGAGGTTGTCGGTCTGATCCTTGATGTTTTTGAACAGGACCATGGAAAACTGAACTCTCTCGGTTTCCGTTGCGGGGACTTCGCCTATTGCACGGATGTCGTGTCCCTGACGGATGAAGTTCTTTCCCTGCTGGGGGGTGTTGACACCTGGATGGTGGATTGCCTCCAGATGAAGCCTCACTCAGCCCATGCGTGGCTGGATCGCGTTCTGGAATGGCGTGAGCGTATTCGCCCGCGCCGCACGATTCTGACGCATCTGGGGCCGTTCATGGACTGGGCGACCCTTGAGAGAACACTTCCTCCCGGCATCGAGGCTGCTTTTGACGGCTTGACCTTCGCTGTGCCGGGGCAAATCGCGTTCTGATCCGAATCGCGAGATTCGCGTTGTCTATCAGGGAAAACCGCGACGGACAGCCTTTTCCGCCATGACGGGGCAAGCGGGTTGCTTATGCCCCGCATGGATGTGAAATGTTTCTCATGAATTCGTCAGATATTTTTCTAATTTATTGATTTTAAATAAAAAAATTATCGCGAGCCGGATGCATCCTGCTGCCCGGAATTGAAAGAATAGCGATTTCTCTTGAAAATATCGGTGTCGGTTCGATAGCGTGTTTTCAGGGAACCGGACAGGACTGCGTCTTCTGCCTTTTCTGGGACAAAATAGCAAGGCCTGATTTCCGTTTCCTGATGGGATGCGTGCCTGTTCACTCTCTTTTCATTGCGATGCTGTAATGGGACAAGCAGGCTGAACAGGCGATTACACAGAGGGGACGACCCTGTGTCTGAAAGGTTTTCTTCTATCGCGTAACAATTCTGCGTCTGATTTCTGACATTTCCGGAGAACGGTACTGATGGCTTCTGTCTCTGACGTTTTTTCCCTGGCAACCGCGATGCGAGACCGGCACCGCGAGACTGAAATGAGCCTTGCGGAATATCTCGAAGCCTGCCGGACTGATTCATCCTGCTACGCCAGCGCGGCGGAGCGCATGCTGAAGGCGATCGGCGAGCCGGTGATGGTCGATACCTCCCGCGATCCACGCCAGTCGCGTATCTTCATGAACCGCACGCTCCGTATCTACCCGGCCTTCAAGGATTTTTACGGGATGGAGGAGACGATCGAACAGATCGTCGGCTTCTTCCGTCATGCTGCTCAGGGGCTGGAAGAGCGTAAGCAGATTCTCTATCTGCTCGGCCCTGTCGGTGGCGGCAAATCCTCGCTCGGCGAGCGGCTCAAGACCCTGATGGAGCATGAGCCGATCTACGTGCTCAAGGCGGGAAAACATCTCAGCCCTGTCTTTGAAAGCCCGCTGGGTCTGTTCGATCCCTTTACCATGAGCGCGGCGCTTGAGCGTGATTATGGCATCCCCAGACGCGTGCTGACGGGCATTGCCAGCCCGTGGGCGCTCAAACGTCTGGATGAATTTGACGGTGATCTGTCGCGCTTCAGCGTGGTCAAACTGAACCCGTCCAAGCTCCGTCAGATCGCCATCGCCAAGACGGAACCCGGTGATGACAACAATCAGGACGTATCGGCCCTCGTCGGAAAGGTCGATATTCGCCAGCTTGAGCATTACAGCCAGAACGATCCGGACGCTTACAGCTTCTCCGGTGGCCTGAACCGCGCCAATCAGGGTGTTCTCGAATTTGTGGAGATGTTCAAGGCGCCGATCAAGATGCTGCATCCGCTGCTGACAGCGACGCAGGAAGGCAATTATGTCGGCACGGAGAATATAGGCTCCATCCCGTTCACCGGCGTCATTCTGGCGCATTCCAACGAGGCGGAATGGCAGAGTTTCCGCAACAACCGCACCAATGAAGCCTTCCTCGACCGCGTCTGCGTCATCAAGGTGCCTTACTGCCTGCGTGTCACGGAAGAGGCGAAAATCTACGAGAAGCTTGTGGAGACGTCCGCGCTCAAGGAAGCGCCGCTGGCCCCCAATACGCTCGATATGCTCGCGCGCTTTGCGGTGCTGTCACGGCTGAAGACGCACCCCAATTCCACGCAATATGCGAAACTGCGTGTTTATGACGGCGAGAATATCCGCGAGACTGATCCCAAGGCCCGCACGATGCAGGAGTATCGGGATGCAGCCGGAGTGGATGAAGGCATGGACGGTATTTCCACGCGCTTTGCCTACAAGGTGCTATCGGCCACCTTCAACCATGATTCAACGGAGATTTCAGCCGATCCGGTCCATCTGATGTATGTGCTTGAACATGCTGTCAGGCGGGAACAGTTTCCGGCGGAAGTGGAAGCGAACTATCTCGCGGTTCTGAAATCCGAACTTGCAGGGCGTTACGCGGAGTTTCTTGGCAACGAAATCCAGAAAGCCTATCTGGAAAGTTACAGTGACTACGGACAGAATCTGTTCGATCGCTACCTTGATTACGCGGATGCCTGGATCGAGGATCAGGACTTCAAGGACCCGGATACCGGGCAGATGCTCAATCGTGATCTTCTAAACGCAGAGCTGACGAAGATCGAAAAACCCGCAGGCATCGCCAACCCGAAGGACTTCCGGAACGAGGTGGTGAAATTCGCCCTGCGGTCACGGGCTTCCAACGGTGGACGCAACCCGTCATGGACATCTTATGAGAAAATCCGCGACGTGATCGAAAAGCGGATGTTCAGTCAGGTGGAAGACCTTCTGCCCGTCATCAGCTTCGGTTCCAAGAAAGATGGTGAAACCGAACGCAAACATGACGAGTTCGTCGAACGCATGATGGAGCGCGGCTATACGGAGCGACAGGTCCGTCGCCTCGTTGAATGGTACATGCGCGTAAAACAGTCTGCCTGACATACGCCCACAGATCAGGGGTGCGCTTTGGACATTATCGACAGACGATCCAACCCACATGGTAAAAATCTTGAAAACCGTCGTCGTGCTCTGGAAAGAGCACGAGGCGCGGTTCAGAAAGCCGTGCGGGACGCCGTGGCGAACGGCAAGATCCGTGAAGTTGGAGAGGGCAAGGCCGTCTCCGTTCCGGCAGATGCTCTGCATGAGCCGGGCTTCCATCGTGTTTTTACGCAGGGAGAGCGACACATCATTCTGACGGGAAATCACGAGTTTTCCCGAGGAGACAAGTTACGCCGACCACCGTCCGGCGGTGGCGGCAAGGGCGGTGGCCCCGGACAGGCGGGAACGGATGGAGGAGGGGAGGATGCTTACCGTTTTATCCTTTCCCGTGATGAATTCCTTGATCTGTTCTTTGATGATCTGGAACTTCCCGACCTCATAAAGCGGGAAATCTCCGCGACTGAAACGACTGCGCCAAGTCGGGCAGGCCTCAGCAATGACGGCTCTCCGTCGCAGCTCGATCTGGGACGGACCATCCGTTATTCCATGGCGCGACGTATCGGACTGGGACGTCCGAAACCTGCTGAACTAGATGAAATCGAAGCCCGTATCTCCGAACTGGAGGACATTCGGCCACTTTCTTCCGCGCAACTCGAAGAGCTTGAGGAACTGCGTGAAAAGCGTGGAAACCTTCGGCAGAGGCTGAACCGCATTCCGTGGGTTGATCCAGTAGATCTGCGTTACAGGCGGTTCGCCCCAACGCCGAAACCTTCCACCCGGGCGGTCATGTTCTGCCTGATGGATGTGTCCGGCTCCATGACCGAGCGCATGAAGGACTTGGCCAAGCAGTTTTTCCTCCTGCTGCATGTCTTTCTGGAAAAACGTTACAAGACGCTGGATGTGGTCTTTATCCGACATGCGGAAACGGCGGAGGAAGTGGATGAGGAAACCTTCTTCCACGATCCACGCACGGGCGGAACAGTCGTATCGACGGCGCTGGAAGAGATGTTGCGTGTCCAGAAGGCACGTTATCCCGTCCAGCAATGGAATATCTACGTCGCGCAGGCGTCTGATGGCGATAACTCTCCGTCCGATACCCCGCAGGTTGTGGGTTTGCTGGATAAAGAGATTCTGCCGCTCGTGCAGTATTACGCTTACATCGAAGTCACAGGGTCAGGGGCGATCATTCGCGGTGAGACCGATCTCTGGCAGGCCTATCGCAGTGTTGCGGAGAAACAGCCACATCTCGCCATTCGTCAGGTCAGTGACCGGAAGGAAATTTTTCCTGTTTTCCGCGATCTTTTCGCACGCAAGACAACCGGGGAGGCCAGCCACGCATGACAGGAACAGGGCTGCTCTATCAGGGCGCGGACTGGAACTTCACCATCATCCGCGATTGCTACAACGCCATTGAGGAGATTGCGGAAAAGGAACTCGGTCTCGACGTTTTTCCAAACCGTATCGAGGTCATCACCTCAGAGCAGATGCTGGATGTCTATACGGCCAGCGGCATGCCGATCAATTATCATCACTGGTCCTATGGCAAGCGGTTCGCAGGACATGAAAACGCCTACCGCCGTGGACTGATGGGACTTGCCTACGAAGTCGTCATCAACTCCAATCCCTGCATCAGCTACCTGATGGAAGAAAACAGCGCCACGATGCAGGCGCTGGTGATCGCACACGCGGCCTTTGGGCATAATCATTTTTTCAAGAACAACCGTCTGTTTCAGGAGTGGACCGATCCCTCGCAGATTCTGAACTATCTGGAATTTGCCCGTGGCTATATCTCCCGCTGCGAGGAAATCCACGGACAGGCTGCCGTGGAGCGTGTACTGGACGCCGCGCATGCCTTGCAGGGGCAGGGCGTCAATCGTCATAGCGGTTCACGGCGTGTCGATCTGAAAGACGAACAGGCGCGCGCGCGGGAACGCCGTGCCTATGAGGATAGTTCTTTCAACGATTTGTGGCGCACATTGCCAAAAGGCAGCGAGCCAGAACTGGCTGGTGATGGTGAGAGACAGGCGCTGCGTCGCAGGCTCGGGCTGCCTGAGGAAAATATCCTTTATTTCCTTGAGAAACATGGCCCCAGGCTTGCGGCGTGGGAGCGGGAAATCATCCGCATTGTCCGCCTGATCGCCCAGTATTTCTACCCGCAGCCCCAGCTCAAACTGATGAATGAGGGATGTGCGACGTGGGTGCATGACCGCATCATGAGCCGTCTGCATGAGAAGGGACGTATTGATGACGCGGCGTTCATGGAGGTGATTCATTCCACCACGAACGTCATTGCCCAGTTCGGGTACGAGCAGGGTTCGACCAGTTTCAACCCCTATGCGCTGGGCTTTGCGATGATGAAAGACATCGAACGCATCTGCACCGACCCGACGGAAGAGGATCGACGGTGGCAGCCGGATATCGCTGGCAACGGCGATGCTTACGGCACCCTGCGTCATGCCTGGGCGGAATATCGGGATGAGAGTTTCGTGCTTCAGTTTCTGACGCCGAAAGTGATGCGCGATTTTCGTATGTTCCGGCTTCTGGATGACACCCGTGATCCCTATCTGCTGGTTGACGCCATCCATGATGAGGCAGGGTATCGCGATATCCGCCGTACCGTCGCGGCGTCCTATGACCCTTCGACATGGTATACCGAGATCGAGATCGTGGATGTGGACAGTTTCGGCGACAGAACCCTGAGGCTGGAGCATCGCACAAAGTCGGGTCAGGTTCTGGCTGAAAACGACATGAAACTGACCCTCAACGCGCTGGCGGACCTGTGGGGCTATCGTGTCGTGCTGGAAGAAATCGACACGCCGACTGGCCGTGTACTGCTCTCGCATGAGGCCGGGAAGGCGTAGTTCAAGATATATCTTCCTGCCTTCCGCGCATGTACGGCGGGAAAGCAGGAAGATTTTTACGTCTGGGAGAGCCTGCCGCTGGTGACTTCTACGAATTTCTTCCAGTCCTGTTTGGTCTGGGCGGCATAGGCGACCGAGAATATGGCGATAGCGTCGGCAAAAGCCGCGCCCTTGCCGAGATAGGACGAGATGGCCACAGGGTCGCCGGATCGGGCGTGAGCGCGGGCAAGCGCCCGTGCGCAGAGCTTCGCGTAGTCTTTCAGTCCTTCCTGCGCGAAGTCCGTACCGATGGCGACAAGACGTGTGTCCTTTACCCTACGCACATAGAACTGCCGTCTTGAATGGCTTGCCGGCTGTTGTACCTCGGTCCCGGACTGCCCTCCATTGTCGTCCGCGCTATGTGTCCATCCAAGGAAGGAATCTGAAACGGCCTGCATGATGCGCTGCCCTGTGACGACACGCTCACCCTGATTGTGGATGTGAAGGGCCGGACCTGCGTACGGAGCGAAAACCGAGTCCTGAGCTTCCTTGATCTGGAGCAGCAGAGGCTCCTTGTCCGCCGTGGTGAACAGGCCGATGGCGCAGAATGTGCCGACACTGCCAACTCCTACAACCTTGAAGATCACGTCACGCAGAATGTAGTGCTTGAGAAGCGCCAGTCGCTCCGGCGGCTGTGTATCCACATAGCGGGCGAAGGCCTGCCGTGTTGTGTCGTCCTGATCCGGTAGACGCACTACCAGTGGTGGACGCTCTTTCAGGGAGGGCGCGTTGCGGTCGTCAGCGATGAGGCCGAAACTGTTTCTTGTGCTGTTCAGGCGTTTCTTCAGAAGCGCCTCGGTCGTCCGGCGGGTCTTTGCGTCTTCGAAATGCGCGATGGCGTCCTTGAGATCAATCCGGTTGAGCCAGACCTCAAGCGGGCTTAATCGGGAGAGACGATGCATCTCCTCGCCATATGTCCGCGCCATGAGTTCGGCGAGTGCGCGAGCCCCATGTGAAGACAGGCCGGTTTCAAGTCCCGCCAGAACAAATGACGTGCCGAGACGCTTGATGTCCCATTCAAAGGGCGCACGGAACGTCTCGTCGAAATCGTTGATATCGAAGACCGGATTGCCCTCTGGCGAGGCGTAGCTTCCGAAATTGGCGAGGTGACAGTCACCACACGCCTGCACAGTCAGTCCACTCGTGGGGGTGCCCGAGAGGTCAGCCGCCATAACAATTGCGGCTCCACGAAGGAACGCAAAGGGAGACGCCCTCATTCTCTCGTAGCGAACGGGAATCAGACTGGTGATACGGCGGGCGTTCTGCCGGGTGAGCAGATCAAGCGGCTCGGAACGGTTTTGGGCAGGAGACCATTCCGCATGGGTGGTTCGGGGAACTGACTGACGCAGCTTCTGCCCTTCCTTGCACCGCTCCTTGCGTGTCAGGAGAGGGGCAGGCGCTGGTGATGAGGGCATGGGAGAGATCATCATGACTGAATTATGCCGCAACCGGATGTTTCTGTCGTCCCTGAAAGCGGCGCTGTCTTGCGATACTGTCAGGCTCTGTCGATGAAATCTGACAATATCTTATAAAATTCATTCGGCTTTTCCGCGTGAACCCAATGCCCGGCGCCTTCAATTGTCTTCAGCACGTAATGAGGGAAAAGCCTTTTCATCGCCGGATAGTTTTCCGGAGCAATATAATGGGAGCGTTGTCCCGCCACAAACAGCGTTGGCCCCTCATAGGTTTCGTCGGTGGGAATCTCCGGCCAGCCGATAATCTGCGGCATGGCTGCTGCGAGTTCGTTGATCCCGATCTGCCAGCGCGGATGATCTCCCAGTTCGATATTTTGCAGCATGAGATTTCTCACTTCCGGCTCGCTGATGACTGCTGCGAGCAAGGAGTCCGCTTCTGTCCGGTTCAGATGCTCGGGAAAATGCAACGCGGCCAGTCTTGCCGCCAGATCATGGCCCTGCGCAAAACCACCTTCACCCGGTGCGATATCCGCGACGAGAAGTTTCGCAACCATCTCGGGATGACGCAAAGCCAGCATCATCGCGGTTTTTCCACCCATAGAGTGGCCGACAATGATGGCGGAGTGGATGCCAAGATGCTTCAGCGTTTCATAAACGTCGTCAGCCATGGTCGTGTAGTCCGTAGCGCCGTGCGGACTCTCGCCATGATTGCGAAGATCCAGAGCCACTGTCCGCCTGCTGTCGGCAAGGCGTCTTTGGAAAAAACCGAAATTCCGTCCGCGACCGAAAAGACCATGGATGAATACGACGGGAAGAAGGTCTGCTGACGGATTTTCAGGATCGCGTTCGAGAGCATGAAGAAGCATGTGTTTCTTCCTTTTGATAATAAAATACTATAAAAACATAATATTATTTATGTTTTATGATGTCGTATATTAAATTGAATGCGTCAGAATTATCTTTCCACTATGGCTGCTGCTCTCCATCAACCGATGCGCTTCAGCCGCTTCTCCCAGAGGGAATGTGGTATGTATGACTGGCTCCAGAACGCCGCTATTTAGCAAGGGCCAGATATGGGTCTTCAGGGCCTGAGCCACTGCGGCCTTGTATTCCTTACTGCGCGGACGAAGCGCGGTTCCGGTGACATGAAGCCGCTTTGTCATGAGGAGTGTGAGTGAAACATCCTCAACCTTCGCGCCGCCCTGAAAGGCGATGATGACAAGTCGCCCATCCATTGCCAGCGCCTTGAGGTTACGGGAGAAGTAAGGCGCGCCAATGATGTCGAGAATGACATCCACCCCTCTGCCGTCCGTATGTTCCAGTGTCTTTTCGACGAAGTCATCGGTCTTGTAGTTGATGGCGATCGCGCCGAGCTTCTCGCACAATTCCCCCTTCTCGGGATCACTTACAGTCGTGAGCGGAATGACTCCCATGGCTTTTGCGATCTGGATCGCAGCCGTGCCGATACCGCCAGCGCCACCATGAATCAGCACGGTCTCACCTTTTTTCAGATCTGCTGTAGTGAAAAGGTTTGACCAGACGGTGAAGAAGGTTTCGGGAATGGCGGCGGCCTTGATGGCGTCATAATGCTCTGGCCATGGAAGGCACTGCGAGGCAGGAACGGCGCAATAGTCGGCATATCCGCCACCGTTGGTCAGCGCGCAGACCTTGCTGCCTATCGCTGGAAACTCCACGCCACTGATCGGATTTCCGTGCGCCACGACTGTTCCGGCAATTTCCAGACCCAGCAGCGGACTTGCTCCCGGAGGTGGCGGATAAAGCCCCTTGCGCTGCATGATATCCGGGCGGTTGACGCCACTGGCTTCCACGCGAACCAGAATTTCACCCGGCCTGGGTGTGGGAGTGGCCTCTCTGCCAAGGTGCATGACTTCCGGACCGCCGGGAGTATCCAGCGTGATGGCGTTCATTTCGTCAGGAATGGTGATGGCCATCATTCTGTCCTGTGTCCGGTTGCGATATTACAGGTCACGGTAGGCGCACACGGCGTCGGTGAACAGTCACACGTCTTTGAGGTGGGCAATCATTTGACAGAAGAGTAGAACCACACGGATATCTCTGGAATGAGATAAAAATAAAATATTTTATTATCAATGTAATATATATTTTTTCTTATAAAATTGTTTAGCCTGTTTCGAGAAAACCTGAGCAGGCTGATGCTGAAGAGCACCAAAGTTTGAAGCCTGCTCCGTGGTGCTCCATCACCAAGCGCGCCTATAGGTGAAGCCCGTTACAGGTGCTCACCATATGAGGGACAGCAGCATGCAGGCCCTCCTTGCGGCGGAGAAGGCTCATGAATATCCACGAATATCAGGCCAAGGAGGTGTTGCGTTCCTATGGCGTGCCGACGCCACGAGGAGTGCTCATCCATTCACCTGAGGAGGCCCGGCAGGCAGCGCGCTCGCTTGGAACGCCCATCTGCGCCGTCAAGGCGCAGATTCATGCAGGTGGCCGTGGAGCAGGACATTTCAGGGATCATCCTGAAATCCGAGGCGTGCGCATCGTCAAAAGCCCGGAAGAAGCAAAAGAAGCCGCTTATCAGATGCTCAATCAGACGCTGATTACGCGTCAGACGGGTCCGGCTGGTCGCGTTGTGCATAAACTCTATGTCGAGGCGGGCTGTGCGATTGAAAGAGAGCTTTATCTCTCGATGCTTATCGACCGCAGCACCCGGAAGATCATGGTCGTCGCCTCACAGGCCGGGGGCATGAGCATCGAGGATGTTGCGGAAAAGACGCCCGAGAAAATCCAGAAAATCTGGATTGATCCGGAACTGGGCCTCGGAGATTATCAGGCTAGGGTTCTCGCGACGCGCCTTGCCCTGCAAGGACAGCAGATTAACGAGTTGGCTTCCATTATCAGGAGTGTCTACTCGGCTTTCACCAGTCTCGACACTTCGATGATCGAGATGAATCCGCTGGTGGTGACGAAGGAAGGGAGCCTGATGGCTCTCGATGCCAAAATGTCCTTCGACGACAACGGCCTGTTCCGGCACCCTCAGATTGCAGAACTGCGCGACCCCAACGAGGAAGACCCCCGTGAGCAGGAGGCGGCCCGTTTCGGTCTGTCCTATGTCAGTCTGGATGGGACCATCGGCTGTATGGTCAACGGGGCGGGCCTTGCCATGGCGACCATGGACATCATCCATGAAGAAGGAGAGTCGCCCGCGAACTTCCTTGATGTCGGCGGTGGCGCGTCACGGGAAAAGGTTGGCGCGGCCTTTCGTATCCTTCTGTCGGATCAGAAGATTGAAGGGGTGCTAGTCAATATTTTCGGCGGGATCATGCGATGCGATCTCATCGCTGGCGCGGTGATCGACGCCTGTAGGCAGGAAGGGCTGAAGGTGCCTCTGGTCATCAGACTGGCGGGAACGCTGGTCGAGGAAGGGCTGGCCATGATCCGCCAGTCAGGTCTCGACATCACCATTGCGACGGATCTGGGAGACGCGGCCCGAAAGATTGTCGCCGAAGTGCGCGCACGGAGGGCTGCCTGATGTCCATTCTGGTCGATAAAGACACAAAGGTTCTCGTGCAGGGCTTCACTGGCGCTCAGGGCACCTTTCACTCGGAACAGTCCATCGCCTACGGCACGGCTATTGTTGGCGGCGTAACACCCGGACGGGGTGGTAAAACCCACCTTGGCCTGCCGGTTTTCGACACGATGGAACAGGCTGTCAGCGAAACCGGAGCCGACGCGAGCGCGATTTATGTGCCTCCTGCCGGAGCCGCCGACGCCATTCTGGAAGCGATTTCGGTCGAGATGCCGCTGATCGTCTGTATCACGGAAGGAATCCCCGTTCAGGATATGCTGAGGGTCCGAGCCGCGTTGGAGCGCTCCAGAAGCCTTCTGATCGGCCCGAACTGTCCGGGCATCATCACGCCTGACGCCTGCAAGATCGGGATCATGCCCGGGCCGATCCATCGCCGTGGTTCCGTAGGGATCGTTTCCCGTTCCGGCACCCTGACTTACGAGGCGGTCGCCCAGACGACAGAGCTTGGAATGGGGCAGAGCACCAGTGTCGGCATTGGTGGCGATCCGATCAAGGGGCTTGATTTCATCGATATTCTTGAGCGATTTCTGGCTGATCCGGAAACGCAGTCGATCATCATGATCGGCGAAATCGGCGGCACGTCAGAGATTGAGGCGGCCCGGTTTCTGAAGGACAGCAGGACGAAAAAACCAGTGGTCGGGCTGGTGGCGGGCATCACCGCGCCGCCGGGCCGCCGCATGGGGCACGCCGGAGCCGTCGTTTCGGGAGGAAACGACACAGCGCAGGCCAAGATCGAAGCGCTCCGGTCGGCTGGCGTGCATATCGCTCCCACACCGGCCGAACTGGGCAGCACGCTTCAGAACGTGCTGGTCGGCTGAAGGAGCAGCGACTTTCTGGCCTCCAGAAGGGGGAGGTCAGAAATGCCGCTCGTAAATCTTGATGACGTCGCCCGGTTTTACGTAATCCTGCGGCATGATCCGGCCGACCACGCTCTGCTCACCTTCCTGACGGATGACATAAGCCCGGCTTTCGAGAGAGCGGTAGGTGAAGCCACCAGCCGAAGCCACCGCCGTCAGCATGGTCATGCCGGGCTGATAGGGATACTGGCCGGGGCGTGCGACTTCACCGAGAACCGAGACCATCCGGTAGGCTGTGATCTCGACCGAGACTTTCGGATCACGGAGCATGCGCGAGCGTTCAAGAGCCTGTCGGACTTCATTGGCGAACTGGGTGGTCGTCAGGCCCGAAGCCTGCAAGCCGTCGGTGAGCGGAAAAGCCACCTTGCCGGTGCTATCCACCCTGAAGTCGGAGGTCAGTTGATCCTGTCCATAGGTGATGACCCGGATCTGGTCATCGACGCCGAGCGTATAGGCGCCGGGATCGTAGGGAGGGACGGGTTTCAGGCCGCCACCTTCCGCACAGGCCGCCAGAGAAATGACGATGCTTCCGACAGCAGCCAAGGCACGCATGCGGCGGAAGGAAGAAGAATGCCCTGATGTCATGCTCTGAAAAATCCTGTCATTCAGAAAGGTGGCGTGGCGAGAGGCTCCGGAATGCCCGAAGCGGAGATGGTTGGCGTTGTTACAGGGCAAAGTGCACCCCAGCCATTACAATGTGAATCGGGAAAAGAGGGCCCATAAAGGCGCTCTGGCTGACGAAATCGTAGTTCAGTTCAAGGCTGAGGTGACGATTGAGATAGACATGCACGCCGCCGCCGCCGCCATAGCTGCTCTGGTTGTTCGCAAGCTGCCCGATCGGAGAGGAAAGCAGTTCCGGAGAACTGGACGGATAGTGCGCCTTACGGAGGCCCGCATGCACTTCGAACACGATGTTTCGTGAATAGGCGTGAGTGACGCTGAGTCTGGCGCTCGTATTGGTGTAGCCAACCACGCCTTCAAAGGCCGCATCCTCAATCCCGTGGCTGACCGTGGCCGATATGGTTGTGAGGCGTGTTGGCTCCCATTTGATGGAAGCCTCAGCGATGGGAGAGCTGAGGGAGCCGTAAAGCGAGGAGGAAAATATGCGCCTCTGGTAACCGATCAAAGCCCGGAACTGGAATGGACCGGCCTCGTTCCAGCTATAGCCGCCCATGATGGAGAAACCATTGGAACTGCGGGCCGGGAGTTCCAGATTTCCGGCCTGATAGTCGATCTGGGTTCCCTGAAGCAGGAGCAGCAGGTGGCTGTTTTCCATCATCTGGTATCGGGCAGTGAGGTTCTCGTTGATCACCACGCGATCACGGTAACTCTGATCCTGAAACGCGGAGGCTCCCTGAAGCTGCGGTTTGCCGAACTGGTAGTGTTGGATGGAGAATTCCGGGAGAAAGCTCAGTCTGCCGTGTGTAGTGAGGAGATAGCTGATCCTGCCATCGTCAAGAGTGTAGGGAACCGGGCCGAGGATAAGCAGGGCTCCGGACTCTGTCGGCATCTGGACCAGAGAAAGATGCGTGAAGGCGACGCCCAGTTCGTCCCGCCCGAAATGCTTTGTGCCACCGATATTGGCGGTCCAGGTCGTCCGGTTCTGCAGGGAGCGGGTAGGGTAGCGCTGGTCTGAAACACTGACGTCGGCATGGATCTGATCATTGTGGTCAAGCAGTTGCACGGCTCCGATATGGCCTTGTGTGTTGATGACGGAGCTTTTGCGGCCATGCTGAATGAGGTCCGCGTTGCTGGTGTATCCTACACGTTCATCCCCATCCAGATGCACGGTCAGCGGCCCAGAGTGATAGCCGAGCGGCTGGTAGGAACGGGTCGCCTTCACCTGCGCCGGTTCTTCGCTCAGTTCACCGGCTCCTGAGCCCAGTGTCGGAAAATACTGCGTCACGACCTGAGCATGTGCTGTTGCTGGCAGTGACAGTCCGACAATTGCGACAGCCCGGAGCAGATGAAAGGCTTTATTCATTGGCTGAGTAGTATGTCTCCCTAACCGTGTCTTTTTAACATTAACTTCTGCGAAATGTCGTCAGTTAAAGGTGTAGACGATTCGCTATTTTATTTCCAAAATTAGAGACAATACTTTTTTATGAGACTGCGTAGCATTCGGGCGGCTACGATTACTTTTGCGGACAAATCCCATGCTTAGACTTTATGGTCGAGGAAATCGTTATGAATCAATATGAAAGCCCGTCGCGCAATAAAAACCGGATGCGTTTTTCGCCGAGTGTTTTGTTTATAAATAGTTTTTTGAATAAATAATTACATATAATTTTTATTTTTGGATTTTGTATAATAAAATTATATCTAGCAATATAATTTAAAATGTATATAATTTTATATATGATATTAAAATATAATGACAAAAAACATGTATATATTTAGCATGTTTGTTATATTTTATCCTTAGTGTCTATAATTTTATAATACTCAAAAAAGAATAGAATTGAAATTTTTTATTCAAATTTTTCTTACGTTTATCACTGGAAAGTCACAAACAATCTGTAAAACAATGAAACAGATTATGGTTGGTGACAGACAATGAGTGCATCAGACTCTGAGATTGAAAGAAGTGCTTCTGATGCTTCTGCTTCTTTAAATGAACAACCGACGGAGACATGCGCCTCTCATCTGAGTTACTGGCATGCGCCTGCACATAACGCTCCGGTTCTTGTGGAAAAAACCGAGACACATGCAGGCGACCGCTTTCTTTCAAGAAAAATAAAGCTACTGTTCGATGTCGTTGTGGCATCCTTTATTCTAATGGTCATCCTTCCAGTCTTTCTGATCATCTGGGGCATTGTGGCGTTGGATGACGGTCCGGCATTATACGGTCAGGTCAGGATAGGCAGGAATGGCGTGCCGTTCAGGTGCCTCAAATTCCGTTCAATGGTCACCAATTCCGACGCCGTATTACGTCAGATACTTGAAACGGATGAGGCATGCAGGCGTGAATGGGAAACCACCCGCAAACTCAGTCATGATCCCCGCATCACGATGATTGGCCGTTTTTTGCGGAAGACCAGTCTCGATGAAATCCCTCAACTCCTGAACGTCATAAAGGGAGACATGAGTCTGGTTGGTCCGCGCCCGGTGGTGGAGGCGGAGCTGAAATATTACGGCCAGTATTTACGCTATTATGAGGCGGTGCGCCCCGGTATCACGGGGCTGTGGCAGGTCAGTGGCCGGAGTGACACCGCCTACGAGGAACGGGTCAAGCTGGACACCTATTACGTTAAAAACTGGAATCTGGCTCTTGATCTCAAGATCCTTTATCGCACCATTCCAGCGGTCATGATGCAGAAAGGGGCGCGCTGAGGCGTGTTGTAGTCGGCCAATATCTGTCCTGCTGTCATCGTCAGCCTTTCTTCTTTCGCGCAGTGGAGCGCCTTTATGAGTGTCGTTCAGCCTAATGTGTTTGACAGGATTTCCGAGCCTCCACCTGACCCATCCCATGTTTCTCCCCTGAAGATATTCGAGATCATCAGGGAGCGATGGATGGTCATAGGGCTGGTTACAGCTCTTTTCGCTTTGCCTGCGCTTGCCTTCATTCTGACGCTACCAGCTTATTACGATGCCTCGTCGTCATTGATGATCGGCACGCGACAGGCTGAATTTCGGGATTTGCAGGCAACCCAGGGGGCGCTGGATGTTGATGCCGTAGCAATCAATACGGAAGTCGGGATCATCAAGAGCCAGTCCATTGCCAAGGCCGTGGTGGAACGGCTGAAACTTGTGGACGATCCGTATTTCCGTACCCAGATGGAAAAAAAGTCCCTCAAGACGCGGATTGTCGGCTGGCTCAGCAGGATGACAGGGAGCGCCTCTCAGGAGAAACAGCTTTCAGCATCTGAAAAACTTCAGGTTGTCAGGGATCTTCTCGGCCGAAACGTCACCATCCTGAATGATGGCCGTTCCTATCTCATTACGGTCAGTGTCAGAACCGGGCGTCCGGATCTCAGCGCCAATATAGCGAATGCGTTTGCCGACGTTTATCTGGACTTCAAACGTCATATGAAGATCGCCTCGACATGGCGATCCAACTCGCTTCTCGACGAACAGATCATTCCCTTGCGGGAGCGGCTGCGCAAGGCTGAACAGGCTGTTGAACATTATCGCGAGAAAAATGGTCTGATCTCAGCCGAAATCACTCACTCCGGCAGTCCCAACGCGCCAACTGGCGTGACGGTGACGGATCAGCAGCTTGTCGAAACCAATCGCGCTCTCGTTGCGGCGCAGGCCGACCTGACAGCCAAGAGGGCGCGGGCCAACCAGTTGACCGGGAGTGTGGGAAGCACGACGGATGTTCTGTCATCGCCGATCATCCAGCAACTCCGGGCTCAGGAAGCCATGCTGAACGCCCGTGTCGCCAGCCTTGCAAGCACGGCGGGAGACGCCAATCCGGATTTGCAGGCGGCCCGGGCTGCGGCGGCTCATGTCAGGGCGCAGATCGAACAGGTGACGGCGCAGATTACGACCAGCACGGACAAGGATCTGCGGAGCGCCGAGCGGCGGGTTGCCGCCCTGACGGATGAAGTCACAAAATTGCAGGAGCATGTCGGGCGCGAAAACGAGGCGAATGTCACCCTGCAGCAACTGGAAAGCGAAGCCGCGGCCGCCCGCGCCGTCTATCAGGATTTTCTTGGCCGCTATGCCCAGACTTCAAGCGCCGCGGCCTTGCAGGAACCGGAGGCCGAGCTGATCAGTCGCGCTGACCAACCCCTCGGCGTCTCGGGACCGCACCGCATGCAGTTTATGGCCATTGCAATTCTCTTTTCAGCGCTTGTCGGGGTCGGGGTCGCCATCGGACAGGAGCGGATGCAGAAGGGCGTGAAGCAGGAAACGGAAATCGACTCTGTTCCGGGACTGTTTACGCTCGGAATGATTCCATCCTTTTCCCGTCCGCTTTCGGAGCTTTATCGGTCCCATCAGCCTTCGGTTTATATGGAATCCGTTGAGGCCATAAGAACGATCCTTTCGTTCGGGCGCAGTCGTTTCCGGGCGAAAACAATCACTGTCACATCCTCCGGACCGGAAGAAGGCAAGACGGTGTTCGCTTTGTCTCTGGCCGCCAATACTGGCCGTGCCGGAAAAAAGGCGCTGATCCTCGACTGTGACACGCGAGGGCCTTCCGCGCTGGAAACCGCCCGAATGTCAGGCAAAGGGAAGGCCGATAAAAATCAGGTTGCAACGCTGGATCAGAACGGTCTGAGCCGGGATGTGCTTCCCGGCGTGGATGTCATGACGATGAGCAACTGGAAATCTTCAGGAGATCAGATGATTGCCCCTGAAGTCATACAGGTCGTGCTGTCGGAACTCAGTCCCCACTACGATCTGATCATTCTGGACACCCCGCCTTTGCTGGCTTTTCCTGACGCGGCCGTATTGTCTCATGAAACGGACGGCGTTGTGCTGATAGTCAAATGGGGCACGACGACAAAGGAAAATCTGAAAGGGGCGATGCGGCAGTTGGAAGCCTATGACGCGCGCACTCTCGGAGCCGTGCTCACGCAGGTTCCGGCAGGGAATGCCTCCGGCCTGTCGGGAGCAGCCTTACAGGTTTATCGTCATTATGGGCTACTGGCTTCGTGATGAAGATGCCGGATACGGTCAAAATCGCCATCAACGGGCGATATCTTTCGCAGCCGCAAAGCGGGGTGCAGCGATTTGCTGGAGAACTGACACGCGCCATTGCAGGACTTGGCTGGCAGCCGGGACGGGAGCCTGTCCTGCTGGCGCCGCGCACAAAACTGCGGCTTCCTCCAGAGGAACTGGGAGTGCGTGTTGCGCCATGCGGTCGCCTGAGAGGGCAGGCATGGGAGCAGTTTGATCTCCCTCGTGCCAGCAGAGGTCGCTTTCTGATCAATCCCGGCAATACCGCACCTGTTTCCGGGCGCCATCAGCTTGTGGTGCTGCATGATGCTGCGGTGTTTGCTCAACCAGAGGGATATTCCTGGAAATTTCGTCTCTGGTACAGGATTTTACAGACAGTTCTCTGCCATACGAAGACCAGAATCGTAACAGTTTCAGACTTCTCCCGACGGGAGTTGTCAAAATACCTGAAGATCAGTCCTGAGCGCATTGAGGTCATTCCCGAAGGCTGTGAACATATAGCGCGCGTTACGCCTGACACCTCCATTCTCCAGCGCCATGATCTTGTGGGACGCCCTTTCGTGCTGGCTGTGGGTAATCTTGCGCGGCATAAAAACCTCGGTGCGCTCACGGTTCTATCCCGCGATCTGAAGCAGCGTGGTGTGCCTCTTGTCATCAGTGGCGGTATCGATAAGAGCGTTTTTTCCGGGCAGGTGGAGTTGCCGCAATCGGCTCTGTATGTCGGCAGGGTGACGGATGAGGAACTGCACGCGCTCTATGCTGCGGCTTCCTGTTTTGTGTTTCCCTCGCTTTATGAAGGTTTTGGCCTGCCAGCGATCGAGGCGATGGCCTGCCATTGTCCGGTCGTCGCGGCCGATATTCCGGCCTTGAGAGAAGTCTGTGGTGATGCGGCGCTCTATGTCGATCCGCGCAATCCGCAGGAAATCAGTCGCGGCGTATGCAGTTTGCTTGGCGACCTTGAGCTTGCGGCCAGCCTGCGCGACAGAGGAGATGCTCGGGCAAGGTATTTCACGTGGGAGAGAGCCGCCCGAATGCTGGTCGCTCTGGCGGAAGACGATAGGGAATGAAGAAAAAACGCGTGCTGATCCTGATGGGACTAAGCTTCATTTTGCCTGGTGGCGTGCCACTCATGGCGCAGGACAGCTCTGCCTCATTAAACGCAGATGACGGTTCTCTCACACCACAAGATGTCCAGAAGAAAAGCTTTGTGTGGTGCAGTGCTGAAAATGGGGAGAGGCAGGAATTCTATATAAGTGACGTAAAAATCATGCCAGCCGCCAACACCATGATGGTGAATTCTCTCGGCGGACATTTCGCACAGACGATGAACGCACGCTTTGGACTTCACCTCGCCATGAACGCGCAACACTGTCACATGTTTCAAAATTCCGCTGCCGCACAAAACGCACGCTCAGGTGCGATCGCAGCAGTCAGAAAGAAAAGCCTGACTGTAAGAAATGCTGGTATTTTCTAATATAACAGAAAATCACGCCTTTGTTTTGCTGCTGATGTCAACGAAAGGAGAAGAGAGCAAAAGCAAGAGCAAGCGTCCATAAGGCAATTCCTGCCATCATAGCGAGCACAATACCTCTCGCTGAAGCCAGTTTTTCCCGCTGGGGCAGCGACGCGGAAAAACGAGGGGAGGAGAGGTGGTCGTACTGCGCATGGGAGGAAACAGGTGTCATTTCCGGGCTTCCAATAAGGCTCTTGTCAGCGAACAGTAGTGGACACTTATGACCAAACCTTTAACAGATGAAAAAGATAAAGGTTTTATCGTCTAAAAAATAGTTATTATTTACTTTTTGATCAATAGACAGAAAAGGGAAAAATGTGAAGGCCGGAACCTCAACACTGAAAGTTGCGATTGTTCATGAGTGGCTGGAGCATTACGCCGGGTCAGAACGTGTGGTGGAAGAACTGCTCGCCGTCTTTCCACAGGCGGAGGTTTTTTCCATCGTCGATTTTCTTCCCAGAAAAGAACGGAGCTTTCTCGGAGGGCGCAAGGTCACGACAACTTTCATCCAGAAGCTGCCGTTTGCGAAAAAACATTTCAGGAACTACCTCGGGCTGATGCCGCTCGCAGTGGAACAGTTCGATCTCGCCGGTTTTGATCTTGTGTTTTCGAGCAACCACGCGGTCGCAAAGGGGATCATCACAGGTCCTGACCAGTACCATATCAGTTATGTCCATTCCCCGATGCGTTATGCCTGGGACATGCAGGCGGCCTATCTGAGACAGAGCGGTCTGGAGCGTGGCCTGAAAGGGTTGTTTATCCGCTGGCTTCTTCATCGCATCCGGAACTGGGACGTACGCTCGGCCACCGGTGTCGATGTTTTTGTCGCCAACTCACGCTACATCGCCCGGCGCATCAGGAAGGTCTATCGTCGGGAAGCTACGGTCATTCATCCGCCCGTTGATACGGATGCCTTCAACCTTCCTGCTGCTTCGGCTGACCGTGGGGCGTATCTGGTTGCCGGGCGGCAGGTTCCTTACAAACGCATCGATCTTGTGGTGGAAGCGTTCCGTCGCATGCCGCAAAGACAACTGGTCGTGGTTGGTGACGGACCTGAGAATGAGAAGATCCGGACCGTTGCGGCGGGCGCTCCGAATATCATTCTCAAAGGGAAGGTGCCTCATCCGGAGCTCCTGTCCCTGATGCAGAACGCGCGGGCTTTTGTGTTTGCCGCCGAAGAGGATTTCGGAATCACGCTGGTCGAAGCCCAGTCCTGCGGAACACCCGTTATCAGCTTCGGTCGTGGAGGAGCGCTGGATATTGTTCAGGATGATGCGCTCTCGGCGACACCCACAGGCCTTCTGTTCAACGAGCAGACTGCGGATGCAATTGTTGAGGCCATAGACCGATTTGAATCCATACGGGGTAGTATCTCTGCCGAGGGATGCAGGGAAAACGCGCTTCGTTTTTCAAAAGCCGCGTTCCGTTCCCACATCATCGATCTCACCGACCGCATTCTGGCGGAGGGGGTGTAGCAGCCGGTTCTGAAATCGCGCAGCATGGCTTCAGAACTGGGTCATGATGCGTAGAGACATACAAGGAAATACAGCCGATGCTTCCCCTTATGGGAGCAATTCTCATTCCGCTCAGCCTTGTGTTCTGGTCCAGACCCGAACGTCTGCTGAAACTGGTTCTCATCGCCGGAATTTTCCCGGCCGCAGCCGTGCTGCAACTTGGCGGCTTCTGTCTCCAGCCCACGCTCGCGCCGGGACTGGCGTTCATTTCCTATGTCGTTCTGCAAAAGCTGCTGGGAGTCCGTTATCCCGGCGAGGGAAACGTGCGGACGCTCTCGATGGGCATGCTGTTCAACCTTGTCTGGGCCGTTCTCGGTTCGCAGATCATGCCGCGTTTATTCCGCAACGAGGTTCTGGTCTGGCCACAGAAACAGGACGCCGCTGGCACATTGTCGCTGCTTGCGCCGAATTTCGGCAATGTCACACAGGATGCCTATCTCATCATCAATGTGGTTCTGATGGTGCTGACGGCGCAGTATCTGACCCGCAAACATATCGAGATCGCGGAATTCTATAAGACGTTCGTTTTCACCGGCTGGCTTCTGGTCGGTATCTGTGTCTGGCAGTTTGCCGCGAGAACAGTGCATGTCCCTTTTCCGCGTTCATTCTTTTATTCAAATACAGGCTGGTCCGTCCTTGACGGACAGACTGCCGGGCCTGTTCCCCGCATCAATGCCTCATTTTCAGAACCGGCAGCCTGTGCGTCCTATCTGGCTGGTATCGTGTTCTCCACTCTCTGGCTCACTCTGAAAGGCTATCGCGTCCGGGGAATGCGACCGCTGATCTGGGCGTCCAGCGTCGCACTCTGCCTGACAACCTCGACAACGGGTTTTGGCACTGTGGCGATCGGGTTGATGCTCCTGCCCGTGCTGGTGGTGGTGACCGGACACAGCCGTCTTCTGGGACGGATTGGACAGTTGGGCATGATCGGTGCGCTGATTCTGGGAGTCGCCGGTGCAACGGTTGCGACATTTTCGCCCAAGGTGATCACTGCCGCGCAGAGTGTGGCCAGCGGCACGGCGGAGAAAAAACAGAGTTCGTCCTATCAGGAACGCAGTCAGGTCGATCTGGACGCCATGGCGGCCTTTCGCGCGACCTACGGACTGGGAACGGGCTGGGGAAGCAACCGCTCATCCAGTCTGATACCCGGACTGCTGGCAACCATTGGCATTGTGGGGGTTATCAGCCTGCTTGTCTTTGACTGGCAACTGGCCAAAGCGGCAGGTTCCGCGCTCCGCTCCGCGCCGCTGTCCGGGGAAGGAATGGCGATAGAAGGATTTCTCGCGGCGATTGCCGGTCGGTTGATCGCGGCCATCCTCTCGTCCCCCACCATAGGTTTGCCCGATTTTTACGTCATGCTTGGCATCGTCATTGCTGCCATTTCCCGTATAAGGCTGGGAACAGCGACCAGAGAGACCTTTTTCCGGTCTCACAGTGCGGAGTGTCATGAGTGATCGGTGCTTTCAGTGATTTCGCCGATCAGGCCGTTGCCGGTCCCGTTGAGATTTCGGTTTTCCTCATTCTTTTACTGACCGGACGAAAAAAGGATGCGTTGGCATGGGCCGCTGTCATGGTGGCGGCCTCAGTATTCATTCTTCTGCTGAAGCTGTGGTGTGAGCGCTGTGGCGTGCCGCACCAGCGTATTCTCTATAGTCCCAGTGGTCATACGATGGGTGGAACGCTGGTTTATGGAGGATTGCTGGCTCTGATGTGCCGTAATGGGTGGATCGTTCTTTTTGGAGCCTGCGCTCTGGCTGTTGGGTTCGGCCTTACCCGCGTGTTGTTGCAGGTCCACACGGTTCCGGAAGTTATTGTCGGGGGCATGATTGGCGTGGGTGCCGTCATGGTCCTGCATCGATTACTGGGACAAAGACATTACCCATTTTCACCCAAGATAGCGTTTCTCAGCCTGATGGCAGTTTTGATCACAGGCTTCGGGCTGCATGGCCATAGGCTCGGCGCCGAAGTGTGGATTGAAAAAATCTCTCATATCCTTGGAGGATATCTGAGCTGTCAGCGAGCATAGAAACGGTCAGGAAAAACGCGCAAAAGAGACTGCGAGCGTCTCATAGACGGGCTTCTTGAAACCCACATTGAGCGCGGGAAGCTGTGACAGCGGAATCCACTTCCATGCGTCGAATTCCTGATGTGCATCAAGATCGAGCCGGATCTCAGTCTCCGGTCCCGTGAAACGTAACGCGTACCATTTCTGCGTTTGTCCCCGGTAGCGCCCTCTGAGAGCCTTGCCGACAAGCTCGGCAGGCAGATCGTAGCTCAGCCAGTCCGGATGTTCTCCGAGAAGAGCCAGAGACGTCATGCCGGTTTCCTCAGCGACCTCCCGGAAAACAGCGTGATCTGTGGCTTCGTCCTCATCAATCCCTCCCTGAGGGCACTGCCACACACCTTCATCCGGTCCACCGCCCGCACCGGGCATATCAGTGCGCCGTGCGACGAAGATTTCGCCAGCTTCATTGAAGATGACGGCGCCGACATTACGGCGATAGGGCAGGGATGATGGATCAGTCATCTTGGTCTTCAACAGTTTATGGAGCCGGAGGCGAAGCAGTCTGTTCAGGCGTCGAAGCAGGGGAGGCAAGAGGAGTTTCCGTGACAGAGCGTTTTCCTGACGCCGTCCCGACTTTTGCCGGAGCGACAACAGGCGTGGGCGATGGCTGGGATGCCACCGCCGGAACCGTGACATGCAACGTCCGGCTATCCGAAACGCTTGGAGAAAGAGGAGCGTTCCGGCTCAGTGCGCTCACGGGAACCAGTGTGACACCCTGATTCGAGAGAGAATGGGTCCATTCGATCAGTCTTTGCAGGAACACCGGCCGCATCGGTCCAGCGACTGCGGTAGCGGTTCCAC
This sequence comes from Acetobacter sp., assembly GCF_022483985.1. NCBI lineage: Bacteria > Pseudomonadati > Pseudomonadota > Alphaproteobacteria > Acetobacterales > Acetobacteraceae > Acetobacter > Acetobacter sp. The sequence goes on from NZ_JAKVME010000001.1 coordinate 964,586, forward strand.
GGGATTTCGCCATGGCTACAAGACGCGCCAACTGACCATCGACCCCGGCGGCATCCGTATTGGTATCCATTGTGAGGGAGGCGTCTCCGCCCATGACGGGACCACTTCGTGGAGCGCCCGGCGTGGCGTTCAGATAGAGCAGTCCCCTGCTGTCAAGGATGTGGCTTACCATCCTGAAGTCAGGTGACTGCGCGTAGGCATCTCCATCCAGACCCGAAAAGGCGTTTGTCACGCCGACATATCCATTGAAACGGGAGAGCGCCCATTCCAGATTTTCCTTATCGGCTTCCGCGGTGTGGTCATAGCCAAGGGCACGGGGGCCTTCATCGTCGAGCGGCGCCGTGGATGGTTGCATCGGAAGAGAAAGGAAGGTTTCGTGGCCACGCAGTCTGGCTGTTTCAGACAGGAGCTGGCGGGCGGGCGCATAGGCTGGCACAGCGAACGAGACCATCGCAGGAAGATTGCGGGCCGCATTCAGGCTCATGTCTTCGGACAGGCCGTAGCCGTCCAGAAGGATGGCGATCCGGGCGTTTCCTGCCGGTACGGAGGGAATAGCCGCCGCATAAACGTTGCGGGACATTTCACCGTGCGGGCCGACCTTCGGCAGGCTGTGTCCCGGATCGCCCTCCACGGGCTCCAGCAGGTCCGGCATCGGCTGAGGGATGGGGGCCACGCCGGGAGTAACCTCAGACGAGGCATCCACCTTCTGCGGGTCCGGTGGAATATTGGCCGCAACAGCGGTGGGAGGCTTCGGAGCGACCTCTTTTGCAGGCTGGGGTTGCGCAACCTGAGGAGCGGCGACTGGCTTGTTCTGCCCGGCGACAGCGGCGGTTGTCCTGTGTCTGGAAGACAGTTCCTGTAAGCCGATACCGGCCAGAAGCGCCAGCAAGGAGACACCGCCCCAGAAACGGACGAAAAATCGCCCGTTCGGGGGCAAACGCTGCCAGAGACTGGCAGCAGCCGTACCGTCCAGCGCCTTGTCCGCCGGATGAAGAGCGTCGTTAGTGATGGGAGGCCTCATTCTTTACTGGCGTTGTCTTGTCGGAAACCGGTGTGGGAGCTGGCGGCAGTGCGGCGACCGGATCAGGCGCGGTAACACCGGCCATGCTCCGTACCAGACGAAGCCCTTCCTGCAACTGGAAGTCCGTGGTCGGCTTGGTCACGTCGAAAGCGGGCCAGTTGGCTGGCGGCTCTTCCGGCAGTTTGGATGCAAGAGGCGGCAGGTCCGAACGCTGCGGCGGCTTGGTCTGGTTGCCACCCTGATTTTTCAGAATGTGGGAAAGGTCCGCTTCCCTGATGCTGAAAGCGGGCTCTTCGCGGCTTTCCTTCACCGAGACGTCAGGAACGATCCCGAGCCCCTGAATGGAACGCCCCGATGGCGTATAATAGCGCGCCGTGGTCAGACGAACGGCGCCATTTCCCGGGATAGGCATGATCGTCTGCACAGACCCTTTACCGAAGGTCTTGGTGCCGATGAGAACGGCGCGCTGATGGTCCTGAAGCGCTCCGGACACGATTTCACTGGCGGATGCGGACCCGCCGTTGATCAAGACGACGATCGGCATGCCGTCAGTCATGTCATGACCCTTCGCGTCCCAGCGCTGGCTGTCCTTGGGATGCCGGGCACGTGTGGATACGATTTCGCCATTGCTGATGAAGGAAGAGGCGACATCGATCGCCTGCGTCAGCAGACCGCCCGGATCGTTACGCAGATCCAGTACAAGGCCGCCCGTCAGCTTGCCACCGGCCTTCTTGAGCAGATCGTCATAGGCCTTGTGGAGTTCTTCCGAGGTATCTTCCGTGAACTGCGGGATGCGGATGTAACCCGTCTTGTCATAGAGAGCCGATTTGACGGCCTCGATATGAATGATTTCACGGGTCAGGGTCACGATGACCGGCTTGGGTGTTTTTGCCCGAATCAGCGTGAGCGTGATCTTGGTGTCGGGCTTGCCGCGCATCTTCTCGACGGCGTCATTCAGCGGGCTGCCGTCAATATTGTGCCCGTCGATGGCGACAATATAGTCGCCCGGTTTGATCCCCGCGCGCCAGGCAGGCGTGCCGTCGATCGGTGAGACCACGCGGACGTGGCCGTCTTCGCCCTGAACCTCCAGTCCCAGTCCGCCGAACTTGCCGGTCGTCTGGACCTGCATGTCGGCATACTGTTTTTCCGTCATGTAGGAGCTGTGAGGATCAAGCCCGCTCAGCATGCCGTTGAGAGCGTTGGTGATCAGTTCACGGTCGGAGACCGGATCAACATAGTTGGCGCGCACAAGATCAAAAATGCTGCCGAACAGGGTCAGAAGCTTGTAGGTCTCGGCATGGCTGACCTTGGGGTCAGTGGAGGAAACGAGCGCAGTCTCGGCGTGAGCCTCTGCGATGACGCCGTAATGTCCTCCAGCAGCAGGGAACTCGGGCGCGAGCGTCAGTCCGGAAAGAACTGCGGCTCCGAACAGCAGGGCGGTGCGGAACGTCATAAAGTGAAGTCTCCTGTTGCCGGACTGCGCCGCGCGGCAGTCAGCTTTCTGTCTCTCTCGGCACGAATCGCCCCAGTCGGGGCGTATCATCCAACAAGGTTCTTACCAAAACGAATACCGCCTCTCATCCGGGACGCCAACCCGCGTGTCATCCAACACCCGGACATGGCAGCAATAATACCCGTCAAAGAAGCGATTTAGGGTTGACCGACCGCGCTCCGTTGCGGAGCTGGACGAGAAGCGCCCCGCCAGAAGAGGGCATGGACCCTACCGAGGAGCCTTTGGCCAGCGATTGGCCTGTTGCGACATTCATGCTGCCGAGGCCAGCCAGCACGAAGCGGTAGCCGCGCCCGCAATTCAGGATCAGCATCTGGCCGTAACTCCGGAAAGGAGAGGCAAATTCCACGGTGCCGGAGCAGGGAGCGCGCACGCTGCTACCGGGAGCCGCCGAATATGTATTGCCCGAGGCCGCGCCACCCTCCATCGGCTGTCCCCATGCCGTGAGAAGATGGCCGGTGACGATGCCATCCCCGCCGTGGCCTGAAATTGCTGCTGGCGGCGGTTCAATTTCCCTGACCGTAACATGATGGCCGGCTGCACGGGCGGCCGCTGCCGCCGCGGCAAGCTGGGCTCTGCGGCGCGCTTCGGCGGCTTCACGGGCTTTCCTTGCCCGTTCCGCGGCTTCGGCCTCTCTCTGCAACTGAGCCATGGCTGCTGTTTCCGCGGCGAGCACGCTGTCGAGTTCCGCCTGAAGCGCTTTCTGTTTCGCTGCTTCCTGAGAGGCATTGCTGGAGGCCAGTCTGGCAGCCGCGTTCGACTGGATCTGGGCATTCCGCGCCGCAGTCGCCTGTCTGACCAGATCAGCCCTTTGCCGTTTCTGGAGGCTCTCGATCCGGTTCAGCTCCGCGACCTGTCCGGAAAGCCTGCCTTCAATCGCCAGAAGATCCTTCTGTCGGCTCTGAAGGGATTCCGCGCGTGTTTCCAGAAGGCTGCCCAGCCCCCGCATGACCATCAAACCCCGCACCACGTTTTCCGTGGGGCCAGCGCCTGTCAGCAGGACGTCCATGGGATAGAGCGACAGGCGCTGGGCGACAGGCAGCATGGGTTCGAGCGCTCTGGCGTCCGACTCCAGCGCGGCCTGTGTCGTCTGCTGATCGGCGCGGAGATCCTCGACCTGTGACTGAAGGGACTGGGTGCGGGTTTCCGTTTTCTGGAGTTGCTCCGCCGCCGCGACCGTCGCGGAGGAAAGGGCGACGGAACGGGCATGATCCTGCGCCGCCTGCGTGGCTGCGGCGATATTCTGTCGGCGAGCCTGTTCCAGCCGTGCGGCTTCCGCTTTTGTCTGCGCCCTCAGTGCCGTTTCCCGTGCCTGCGCGGCTTCGAGCGTCGCACGGGTGGAGGATGACGCCGGAAGGGAAGGCCGTGCGGCTTTCCTGCCTGTATGCGGACTTGCGTGCGATGAAACCGGATGCCGGGCCTGTCTGCCGGATGTTGCCTCAGACATGTGCGTCCCCATCAAGAAGAGGACGCTTCCTGTCAAAACACGACAGGCCCATTTTCTCCGACTGCTGACAGATGATTTTCTTGCTGCGTCAGGGGGAAGCGTTTGTGCGGGACTCACGCTTCTTCCCTTGTCGCCATTGTCTCAGGACAGCGGAAAATTCAGGCCTCCTGCGCGGAGATCAGGGATTTCCCGGTCATGCCAGTCGGTTGTTGCAGTCCCATCAGACCGAGCAGCGTTGGGGCGATATCGGCAAGCCGTCCGTGATGGAGCCTGACATCTCCTGCTCCCATGAGAACGCAGGGGACTTCGTTCAGTGTATGGGAAGTATGCGGGCCGCCGGTTTCCGGGTCTTTCATGGTTTCGCAATTTCCATGATCGGCGGTGACGAGCAACGCGCCGCCCTGCTTGCGGATGGCGTCGGCAATACGACCCAGCCCGGTATCCACCGTTTCAACGGCCTTGATGGCGGCGGACAGGACACCTGTATGGCCGACCATGTCAGGGTTGGCGTAGTTGAGCACGATCAGATCGTACTGGCCGCTTTCGATGGCGGCGACAGCCTTGTCCGTCAGTTCAGGCGCTGACATTTCCGGTTGCAGATCATAGGTGGCGACTTTGGGGGAAGGCACGAGGATACGATCCTCTCCTTCGAATTTTTCCTCACGGCCACCGTTCAGGAAGTAGGTGACGTGCGGATATTTCTCGGTCTCCGCCATGCGAAGCTGCTTTTTGCCAGCGGCGGCAACAACGTCGCCGAGGAGATCCTGCAAGTCCTGCGGAGCGAACAGAACGGTCGTCAGTTTCGCGAGTTCATCGCTATACCGCGTCATGCAGGTTGTCGCGGCAAAGTGGCGCACGGCCTTTCGCTGGAAGCCGTTGAACTCCGGATCGAGAAGCGCCGTGAGCAGTTCGCGGATGCGATCCGCGCGGAAGTTGAAGGAAAGAATACCGTCGCCGTCCCTGACGCCCTGAAAATCCCCCAGCACGGTGGGGACGACAAATTCGTCCGTTACATTCGCCTTGTAGGACGCCTCCAGAACATCCAGCGGGGAGGCCGCGCGCGGGCCTTCGGCGCTGGTGATCACATCATAGACCCTGGACACGCGCTCCCAGCGATTATCGCGGTCCATGGCGTAATACCGCCCGGAGATCGACGCGATCTCGACTGTTTGCGGAAGGGCTTTCAGGAGTTTTCCGACATAGCCCACGCCGGACTGGGGGGCTGTATCACGACCATCCGTGAAGATATGGAAGGCAACCTTCACACCGGCATCGGTCAGGATATGCGCCAGCGCCGCGGCGTGGTCCTGATGGGCATGCACGCCTCCAGAGGAAACAAGTCCAAGCAGGTGGCAGGTTCCGCCTGTTCCCTTCATCGTGTCGATAAAGGCCGTCAGCGCCTCGTTTCTGGCAAGGCTTCCGTCCCGAATCGCTTTGCCGATGCGGGGAAGCTCCTGCATCACCACACGACCCGCGCCGATATTCAGATGTCCGACCTCGGAGTTGCCCATCTGTCCGTCCGGCAGACCGACATCCTCCCCGCTGGTGTCGAGGAAAGTGCTGGGGCATGTGTCCCACAGCCCATCGAAGACAGGTGTGGACGCCAGACGGACCGCATTGTCGGATTCGTCTTCACGCCAGCCAAAGCCGTCAAGAATGGCGAGCATGACCGGGCGGGGAGTGGATGAGGGAACCATTATTGCTCAGGCCTTCTTCTGTGTGCGCCTTTATTCGTGCTCCAAATATGGCACCACACGCCGAAGCTTCCAAGTCACTGCCATTCTGGACAGGCGGATTTCAGGGGTGACTGCCCGTATCCTCCCCTTTCTTTTTCTCGGTGTTGTCCGCGATGTCATCGACGCAATCATTGGCCCCGGTTATTTTTCCTGACGAGGGAGCATCGCTCGCCGGGAAAGATCCCTTGCCTTCGTCATCCAGAATTTCATTGATGGACTTGCTGGAGCTTGATGTCCCGCATACGGGTGGTTTTTTCTCACTCATCTCACGTTCTCCGGTTCTTTCCATGGACGTGTCCACGGAGATTCAACGCCGTGTGAATGGAGAGTTGCGGACTAAAATCATTCAGGCATCACGATTCCGTGCTGAAAATCAGGAACCGCAGTTTGACACGGGCTGTGTATTTTCTGACGATGGCGTTACAGCGGGCATGCCGCCGAAGTGTGCGGCTTCAGGGAAGTCAGGCAATGGTTCAAAAATCCACACCGATAGCCGTTTGTGGATCGCTCACACCGGATCAGGTGCGTATCCTGCGTGAGCACGGAACGGAACGGCCGGGCTCAAGTCCGCTCAACCATGAAAAACGGCCGGGGCAGTATCGCTGCGCGGGATGCGGCAACCCTCTTTTCACGGCCGACACCAAGTATGAGAGCGGGAGTGGCTGGCCATCCTTTTTCGATGTTCTGCCCGGAGCCATCGAGGAACGGAGAGACATCAGTCACGGCATGATACGCGTCGAGGTTCTGTGCGCGAACTGTCAGGGACATCTTGGTCATGTCTTTCCCGACGGACCGCCTCCCACCGGACTTCGTTATTGCATGAACGGTCTGGTTCTCGATTTCCAGCCGGAAGATTCCGCCAGTTCAGGTGCTATTTGACATGACTTCAACCGAGAGTTCCCGCATGCCGACCGATATGGTTACTGTCGTCAGTCATCCTCTTGTTCGTCACAAGCTGACACATCTGAGAGCCCGCACGACATCGACCGCCGGATTCAGACGGCTGGTGCGTGAGTTGAGCCTGTTGCTCGCTTACGAAGCAACCCGGGATCTCAAGCTTGAGCCGGTGACGATTGAGACCCCTCAGGAGACGATGGAGGCCGAGGAGCTTTCCGGCAAAAAACTCTGCTTTGTCTCGATCCTGCGTGCGGGAAACGGCATTCTGGATGGTATGCTCGACCTGATTCCATCAGCCCGCGTCGGTCATATCGGCTTGTACAGAGACCCGGAAACTCTGGGAGCTGTCGAATATTATATGAAACTGCCGGACGATATCGGCGAGCGTATCTGCATTGCCGTCGATCCGATGCTTGCGACAGGGCATAGCGCGGTCGCGGCAATTGATCGTCTTAAAAACGCCGGATGCAGTTCCATCATCTTCGTCTGTCTGCTTGCTGCTCCTCAGGGCGTCGCCTGCCTTCAGAAGGCGCATCCTGACGTGAGGATCATTACCTGCTCGATTGACCGGGAACTGGATGATCACGGTTATATCTGCCCGGGACTGGGGGATGCGGGAGATCGGCTGTTCGGAACGAAGTAGTGTCGCCCACAGTCAGGGGGCTCATTTGAAATGCGCCTGATCGCCGTCGGGCGGATGAAGGACAGTCATGAGCGGGCACTGGTGGAACGCTACCTCAAACGCCTGAATCCGCCCCTGACAATCACAGAACTTCCCGATGGAAAAGGTAGTCCGGCGGAAATCAAACGCCGGGAAGGAGAGGCGATTCTGTCGGCCCTCCCTGACCGTGCTTTTGTAGTGGTCCTTGATCTGGCGGGAAAACTCATGTCCAGCGAAGTGTTTTCACAAAAACTGGGTGAGTGGACGGAAACGGGGCGTGACGTCTGTTTCATCATTGGTGGAGCGGAAGGACTGGATGCTGCGGTAGTGGTCCGTGCAGATGCATCGATCTCTCTGGGGAGCTTCACATGGCCGCATATGCTGGTTCGCATCATGGTGGTGGAGCAGATTTACAGAGCCCGCGCGATTGCCACCGGGCATCCCTATCATCGTTCTGGACGACCATAAGTTTTTCGGGTGTCTCCAAAAATTTCCGGAATGTGCGTTTATTATTTATAATGAAATCCAAAATAAAAATTACGATAAATTTTTGTATTTAGAGATATTTTTGATATTTATTATTGTAATTAATTATTTTTTATAATTATTTTTCGATTTATTTTTATAGTATAAATACATTATAAAAATTTACACAAATGTTTTGTTGACCATGTGATGATTTATTTTGTATCGCTAATAAATCATTAAACATAATTCCGAATCACTGATCTTAATAAAGAAGATTTCGGGATTATATAAAGAACAGGCTGGGAATGACCGATACCTCCCTGCTGCTGTCGGGCAGCACAACTGGCGACTCAACCAGTGACCAGATTATTGCGGGTACGGTTTCCACACAATCCACTGCGGATGCGCTTGCCGCCGGTTACGCGAACTCATCAGTCGCTGACACGACGATATCAGGCAGTCTTGTCTCCAGAGATTATTCCCAGACGGGGAATCTGGTTAGCAGTGCGGCAAGTTTACTGTCTTCTTCCGGCATCACAGCGACAGCGACCGCAGCGAATGCGCAGGATTCCACGACAGCGTTATCTTCATCAACAGGAACAATTCAGTTTCTCAGTGCAAAGTCGGCACTGTTGGTGACGTCGTCAGAAGCAACCGACAATACGATCAACGACACCAATTTCGTCTGGTCATCTTCACTGTCACCAACGACGCCTTTCTTTGTCACGAACAATCAGGATGCTCTGATCAGCCAGAGTGTTTCGTGGGTTTTTCAGTCAGTGTTGGGTCGTGATCCAACCTCGGCGGAACAGGCAACCTATGCTTCCCAGATAACGCTTGCGCCTCTGGGGTCTAATGGTTTTATGTACTCGGATTATTCAGCTCTGGTGTCGACGCTCGCTTACAGTAGTGAAGCGTATCAAACATTAAGCTCATATTTTTCTAACTATACCGGTGAACAGGCTTCAAACAGTATCATTACTCAGGGACAAGCCCTTCTGGCCAAACAGGATACCCTTGGCAGTCTTAAAAACAGCATCATTGCCAGCAGTCACACAGCCGATGCTATTGTTTCTCTGTATTATGACAAGCTGGGGCTGACGATCAAGAATACCGACAATCAGGTGGCGGCATGGGAAGAAAACATGACGAATGGTGGGGCCACACTGGCGACGGCTACCCAGGCCGTTACTCACGGTGTTGAGGCTTCAGCAATCATTTCTTCGGTATATTCAAGCAAGCTTAATTATACACCCAGTAGTAATGAAATAAATTCATGGGAAGACGCGCTTGGAAATGGCGCAACCTACAACACTCTCATTTCAGCCGTCTCCTCCGGAGAGGAGGCCCAGTCGGTCATTACGGGCGTGTATCAGCAGAAAACAGGTGTCAGCCCCAGCAGCAGCGCTCTCGCAGTCTGGGTCAATGCGCTTTCAAGCGGTTCATCTTATACTGATATGGTCACAGCGATATCGCATGGCAGTGACATGACTTCCGCCATCATTTCTGTCTATCAGCAGAAAATCGGCATCACTCCTTCGACCGTCGAAATAAATTCATGGGAAGATTATCTGGCGCAGGGCGCTACTTACAGGGATCTGGTGAGTTCTGTTTCGCAAGGAGATCAGGCACGTCAGATCGTTGCGGCTGTATATAAGGATAAAACCGGTATTGTCGCGGCTTCCGCGCAGTTAGACGCATGGACATCCTATCTTGCTTCCGGCGGAACCTATGGCGCCATGGTCAGCGTCATCAGTCATGGTGTTGAGGCACAAAGCATGATTACCAATGCCTATGAAACGATACTGGGCATAACCCCTTCGTCGTCCCAGATCAGCGCGTGGCAGGACACGATGTCTAATGGAACGACCTATGCGACATTCGTGACGACCCTGGCTCATGGTGTTGAAGCGCAGTCCATTATCACGGGATTCTACATGGCGAGTTTCTCACGTGCGCCAACAGACAGTGAACTGACAGCAGCCATGACCCTGTTCCAGAATGGAGCGACTTATACCGAGGTTAAAAACAGTATCGCCAGCAGCGCGCACAGTTGAACGTCACATAGCGTCCATGACATCTGTGGCGGCGCTGGGTGTCTGGGCCATCTGGTCTTGAGATCAGTCCAGTTTAAACGAACATGGTTAAACTGAGTACAGGCAAAAGGTTGGAGCAACTCAACAGACATGCGTTGCGTTGAATTGCTCCAGACTGTCCCGCCCGAGATTATGGGCAGGCTCTCCCTGATTGCCTTACCCGGACAGTAAATCAGACTGTCAACGACAGTCTGGCCAACGAGCGTTTCCGTCCAATCAGCGGCAGAAGCATTTTTAGCTCAGGGCCATGCTCTTCACCCGTAAGAGCCAGCCTGAGTGGACGGAAAAGCGCCTTCCCTTTGCGCCCCGTTGCTTCGGCAATTGCTTTTGTCCAGATAGACCATGTGTCTTCCGACCACGGTTCTTCCGGGAGCAGGCTGGCTGCCTGTCTCAGATAGTCGAGTTCTTCCGGTTGTGCGGAAGAGTTGATTTCTCCGTGCGTCACATGCCACCAGTGATGGCACTCCGTAAGCAGTTCGATGTTGCCGCGAATGGCCAGCCAGAACTGCTCAGTAGCGCCTTCAGGCAGACGCTCACGGACATCCTGAAATTCCGCGGTGGTGAGGATGCGCCTGTTGAGCGTCAACAGTTGCTTCATGTCGAAGCGTGCGGCGGATTTCGAGATGCACGACAGGTCATAATCCTGTGCCAGAGCGTCGAAACCCATTGGCTCAGGCGATTTGGAACTGCCCAGACTGGCAAGATAGGTCGTCATTGCTTCCGCCTCGACGCCGTCGCGACGCAATGTCTTGATGGACATGGAATCAAAGCGCTTGGAGAGTTTTCCACCGCCTTCATCCAGCAGGAGGGGGAGGTGCGCAAACGTAAAACGACCGGGCCTCGCGCCCAGAGCTTCGGCGATGTCAAGCTGCACGCCGGTATTCGTAATATGATCCTCGCCTCGGATGATATGGGTCACGCCCGTTTCCAGATCATCCACAATCGACGCCAGCGTGTAGAGGATCGTGCCGTCCGCGCGCACAAGCACGGGGTCCGAGACCGCTGTCAGCTTCACGGAGCAGTCACCCATCACAAGATCTTTCCAGCCCTTGCTGGCGTCGGTCAGCTTGAAGCGCCAGTAGGGGACCTTGCCGTTTGCTTCGGCCTGCGCGCGCTGGGCCGCCGTCATCTTGAGCATGGCGCGATCGTAGAGCGGTGGTTTACGCAACCTGATCCGCATCTCCCGTTTGGCGGCGAGTTCCTGCTCGCTTTCAAAGCAGGGATAAAGTCGGCCAGACGCCTTCAGGGCTTCAATCGCCCGGTTGTAGCGATCCAGACACTCTGTCTGGCGGAAGGTTTCATCCCACGAAATTCCAAGCCATTCGAGGTCGGTCTTGATGCCGGAGACATAGATTTCCTGGGATCGGCCGATATCCGTATCATCAATACGCAGTTGAAACGCCGCATTATGTCTGCGGGCGAAGAGTGCGTTGGCAATAGCCTGGCGTGCGTTGCCGACATGGAGCATGCCTGTCGGACTGGGAGCAAAACGAAGTTTCATCAGTAAGGTATGCCGTATCCCATTGGGTGTTCGCTAGGGGAAAAGGGTTTCGTGCGTCTGTCTGGACGGAAGGCCCTGACCGGATCGTTGGACCGGAGCCGTCCCTGTTCTCGTGGTGATATCATATTTCAGTCCCGGCGGGACCGCCATCCCGGGCAGGCAACGGAAGGCCGGACGGAAAAGGCATGCAAAAAACGGTATTTTACAAGCTGTTTTATGGTGTTTTTCTTTTTGTGACATGGGATTGTGATTCAGTCACATCGCTTGACGCTTTTTCCTCCCTCTCCTAACAAACGGTGAAATAGTGCAATTGAGGCAGATGCCTCGACCGGCAGATATTCGGTGCTGAGGAACTACCATGACGTTGGATGCCACTGGTGAACGGTTCATGCCTGAGATGCGCGGCGAGACGGCGCTCGAGCATATGCACCGTTATCTTTTCGCCCGGGAGGTCATCAGTGAAGGGGCTGCGGTTCTGGATGTGGCATCGGGCGAGGGTTACGGAAGCGCTCTTCTCAGTGCAAAGGCCGGGACGGTTGTTGGCGTGGATGTGTCCCGGAGCGCCGCGGAACATGCCCAGCGTAAATATGGTAACGACCGCGTAAAATTCCTGACCGGCGATGCCTGCGCGTTGCCCCTGCCTTCCGCCAGCATCGACTTTATCGTCAGTTTCGAAACGATCGAGCATGTCGCCGATCATGAAAAAATGCTCGGGGAGTTTGTCCGTGTTCTGAAACCATCGGGTGTGGTGATCATTTCCAGCCCCGATAAATATCGTTATTCCATGATCACCGGCTATTCCAATGAGTTTCACGTAAAAGAACTTTTCAGCCATGAGTTTCAGCAACTCATGCGGCAGTATTTTTCCAATGTCGTATTCGGCGGTCAGAGAAACATGTTCGGGACGGTCATAGATTTTCCCGACACAGCCAGCAGGGATGTCAGTTTCTCGCTTGCTGAGGGCGATATCGCCCGGTTTGAAGACGTTCCGGAACCGATGTATCTGATCGCCATAGCATCCAGAGCGGATCTTCCTCTGGCTGTGCGCGGCGTCTGCATAGACCATGTGACGGAAAGCGATGCTTTTCAAAGCATGTCAAAGATAGAACACCATTCTTCCAGACTGGAAGGCGAACTGGACAGGGAAAAGGTGAAGGTCATTGATCTCGCCCGTAATCTGTTCGAGGAGCGTGAAAGAAATGCCGTTCTCAGAACGGACCTTGCCACCCAGTGTCATAACGCCAACCTTCTGGCGGCCCTCTGCGATGAACGCGAAGAGAAAAACAATGTCCTGAGCAAGGAAACGCAGGATCTGGCTGAAAGGCTTGCCGGAGCTGAACACCGGTATAATGCGGTTGAGAACAGTACTGCATGGCGCGTGACGAAACCGGTCCGGTATGTGTTCTCAAAAATGCCTCTCGTGAGGTCCGCGGTCCGGCGCGTCCGCCATCGGGCAGGCGCTAATCCGTCAGTTGCAGCACCCGTACGCGATGACGCGCCGGGTGAAGCGGATGGAGGCGCTCATCGACCAGAATATGTCCTCGACGACACGGAGCGTATGATCGCGTCTGATATTGCTCAGGTCTTTGACGTTCCGTACTACAGTCGGCAGTCGGGTATCTCTCTGGAAAATCTGGATAATTTTACCGCCGCGGCGCATTACCTGAGATCAGGCTATGACGCAGGACTGAACCCCTGTGAGGGTTTTGATACCAATTATTATCGAAACAGATATCCAGATGTCATAGAGGCGGGCATGCACCCGCTGTGGCACTGGGTTCTGCATGGACGACGTGAAGGCCGTCCAGCGGTGCCTTACGAACAGCGCCTGAAATCCATAGCTTACGCCCCCTTGATCAGCGCCATCATTCCCAACTATAACCACGCGGAATTTCTTGAAAAACGTTTCGACTCCATTATAAATCAGACCTATAAAAATATAGAAATAATTTTTCTCGATGATTGCTCGGAGGATGAAAGTCTTCAGATCGCGGAAAAATTCAAAGAGCAATATCCCGATAAAATAAAGATTTTTTCCAATGAAGTTAATTCCGGGAATGTTTTCAGACAGTGGCGCAAAGGGGTAGAGGCGGCTCAGGGCGAAGTCATCTGGATTTGCGAAAGTGATGATTTCGCGGATGAGACCTTTGTGGAAAAACTGGTCGGTAGCTTTGTTGATCCCAGTGTCCAGATAGCTTTTGGTCGCATCCAGTATTGCGACCGTCAGGGCAATTTTCAGGATGGCCTTGATGGTTACAGGGAGCGTGCGCAATCAGGCATATGGGACGCACCGCTGGTGAAGCCTGCCGGATGGTGGTTTACCAACGCCTTTTCTGTATCGAACGTCATTGCCAATGTTGGCGGGTGTCTGATCCGTCGTCATGATGTTCGGCCTGAAGTCTGGGAAAGGGCGCAACAGTTTCACGTTCTTGGCGACTGGTACCTTTATGCGGAGTGGGCCGCAGGAGGCCAGATCGTCTACTCTCCTGAAGCCAGAGCGTATTTCAGACAGCATGAGAGAAATACGTCGGTAAACAGTTTTAAAACAGCCCGTTTTTATCGGGAACATCAGGAACTGATAGAGTATCTCCGTCGCAAATGGGGCGTGGACGATGGCCATGTGCTGCGCTTTGCTGACGCCCTGAAATCGACTTTTACCTCTGTGGCGGCTGAACAGCTCTTGGGGTCTTTCGAAAGCGTGTTCGATCTGGAGCAGGTTCTTGCCTGTCAGCATGAAGAACAGCACATTGTCTTTGCCGTGCTCGGATTTAAGCTGGGAGGAGGGGAAATTCTCCCCATCCAGCTTGCCAACGAGCTTGTCAAACAGGGCGTCATGGTCTCGTTTCTGGTATACGAACATACTGGGGAAGACCCGCAGATACGTGCGCTTCTGGATCGCTCCATTCCCGTCTATTCAGCCGATGCCGCGCGTATGGTCGGGATGTGGCGTTATGTTCTCGACCTGCGTGCAGACCTGATTCATTCACATTTCTGCTTCTGTGAACTGCTGTTTTTCCCTGATGATGCGTCCCTGCCTGTACTGCCCTATCTGGTGACGCTGCATGGTTCCTATGAATGCGTTTCTTTCTCCAGAAACATCATTCGACGTCTGGAAAAGGCTGTGACGCTCTGGGTTTATCTGACAGAGAAAAACCTTCTGCATCTGCGTGATGAGAAGGGGCAACTGCCTGTTGGAGACATCGCCTTTATCGGTAACGGCATGGCTCTGGATGACAGGCCATTTCCGATGAGCCGGTCCCAACTTGGTCTGACTGAAGATGACTTCGTTCTGGCCATAGCCAGCCGCTGCATCCCCGAAAAAGGCTGGAAACAGGCATGTGTAGCTGTCTGCCAGCTTAATCTGGCGGAAAATGGACGAAAAGTACATCTGCTGCTTTGTGGAACCGGAGACGCACTGGAAGAACTTGTCGAGCAGTATGGTGACATTCCTGAAATCCATTTCCTTGGTTATCAGGATTGTATCAGCGGCCTGTATCGTCTGGCTGACTGCATGCTGCTGCCGACGAGATTTCCGGGAGAGTCTTTCCCCCTTACGCTGATTCAGGCGCTTCAGGTTGGGACACCTGCCATTGCGACGGAGGTTGGCTTCGTCCGGTCGATGATGACAGGTGACGATCACAGTCTGGCAGGTCTCTTGCTACCTCTTGAGGAAGATGATGAAATTTTTCAGTCTTTCATCATGCAGGCCATCAGGGAGATGATGAATGACGAGGAGCGCACAGCATTTGCGGAAACGGCATTACGGTGCGGCGCTCGATACGGCATCGACAAAGTTGCCGAACACTACATCAGAACTTACCGGCGCTTCAGGAATGAGGCGATAGCCTGCGACAATCAGTGAGGCACGTCTGTTGGACTTACAAAAACCTAAGGACATTTCGTGAAAGAACCGGTAAAGGAAAGGCGCTTTCACGAACATTGCTGGAATATGCTGAAAAATCGACTTATTGCGGCAGGGAGGAAGCAATCGCCTTGCTGAGCTGACTGACAAGATCATTCGTCGTTTCGACTATTTTTGCGTCAGTGCCGTTGTCAGTTACGGATGACGTGAGCTGAACCCGATCCGTTCTCGTCGAGATATGGTCGTCACCCGCAATATAGGTCCAGTTGGCGTCGAGAAAGGCTCGACCGGATGCGGGAATATCCAGTCGGGTGACCGCAGTGCGGATGCGGGATACCGAAGCCGAACCCGGCGGCGCCTGCTCGGTCACAAACATATCGGGACGTGCAGCGCTGAGTCTTGCCGTGATCAGGTCCGTAATCCCGTTGGAAAGCCGCTCAGCCCAGCGTCCATTCGGACTGCGTTCGATGGCCTGCCCGTTACGGGTGAGAATATCCTGGGAGTCGAGGTAGTCGGGCAGTGAAACACGGCTGATTTCCAGCGTGGGAGCTGTCGGGGCGAGCGGTCCGGATGACAGAGGGACTGTCGTTGCCGGACCTGCGAGCGTGTAAAGGCGCAAGGGAGGGCTTGAACACCCAGTCAGGGACACGGCGAAGACCAGACCAGCCGTGAGCGGCAGTTTCTTGCGTATTCCAGACATAAGCTTCCCTTTATGCACAGTGATTTCGATCTGATTTACTGCCGCCGTCCCATGAGGAGCAGTTGAGGATTGCGTTCAACGTCGCTCGCAAACCCGCGCAGGGACGCGGCGGCGGTTGCGATATCGCGCAGGGCGGAATCCAGATTATCCCGGTTCACCGAGCGCGGTGAGAGAATGCCTTCAACGTTTTCCAGTGTTTTTCTGGCCTCATCGGCTGCTTTTGTGGCGCTCGTCAGTGTGGCCTGCAAATCCGCTCCACGGCTTTGCAACTGGGTGTTCCCTGTCTGCATCAGCCGATCAATATCAAGCAGGGTCACATTGAGCTTCCCGTGCAGATCATTGATGGTCGCAGTGGCGGCTTTCAGGGTCTGCTGGGAGTCTTTCGAGCTTTCCTGAAGGCTGGCGACAAGCGCCGGGAACTGGGTGTTCAGTTTTTCAGCAACGTCACGGATGGACAGCACCGCGTCGTTGGCATTGGTCGCAAGCTCTTTCAGAGGAAGATCGGACAGCGTTTCCTTCATCTTCTGGATCGCTGACGCATGAGTGGGAATTTCGACCAGACTGGACACTTCAGGGTGGGAGATCGCAGGTGAGCCGGGGAAAAAATCCAGATTGATGCTGACGGTGCCGGTCACGAAACTCTGGATGTTCTGTTCGGCCCTCAGCCCCTGAGCGACCACCTGCCGAAGATTGAGGCGCTCCGCCGATTTCGGGGCGTCGCTGACATGGACCTGATCGGGGTCCAGACTGACTTCCACCGGAATATAGGGAACACCATTGCCCTGATCATAGCGGAGCGTGATCTTGTCAACGGCGCCCACACGGACGCCCCGGAAGGTCACAGGCGCGCCCACGGACAGCCCGGCAACGGAGTCCTGAAATACAATGACCGCCCGGATATTTTTCGAGAAAAGTCTGGTGTTCCCGAAAAAGATGAAGGCCAGCACACTCAGCGCGATGCCTCCCGTGACGAAAAGACCGACAATCGTTTGACGGGCTGCGCCTGAATCATTGGCCATTGTGAGGTGAGCCTTTCCTGACTGGTTCAGCGGGCGCTGGATCGACCTGAGCATCGCGGTGCATGAAGGCATGAACCTGTGGGTCGCTACAATGATCTCTCAGATCGCGAGGCGAGCCGTGGGCGATCGGTGTCTTGCTCTGGGCATCGAGAAAGATACCGTCATCGGCAATGGCGAACAGACTGGAGAGCTCATGGCTGACGATGACGATGGTCGCTCCCAGCCCTTCACGCAGACTGAGAATAAGATCATCCAGACGCGCCGATGTGATCGGGTCCAGCCCTGCTGAGGGTTCGTCGAAAAACAGGATGTCGGGATCAAGGGCGATCGCGCGCGCCAGCCCGGCCCGCTTTTTCATGCCGCCCGAGATTTCGGAAGGATAGAGGTCGATCGCATGGGAAAGGCCGACCAGCCCGAGTTTGAGTTCGACAAGGTTACGGATCATAGCCTTGTCGAGCCGTGTAAACATCTCAAGCGGCAGGGCAATATTTTCGCCGACGGTCATGGAAGACCACAGCGCGCCACTCTGGAACAGCACGCCGAAACGACGGTTGAGGGCCGTTCTGTGGGAATCCGGACCTGACCAGTAGTCATCGCCGTCAACCGTATAGCGCCCCGCCTGAGGCCGAAGCAGACCGATCATGCTGCGAAGAATGGTGCTTTTGCCGCAACCGGAACCGCCCATGACGGCAAAGATGGAGCCACGTTTGACATCCATCGTGATGTTTTTCTGGATGACCTTGGGACCATAACCAATGGTGACGTCCCGCAGTGACAGCAGGACATCGTTCTGTTCGGAAGCTGCTGCGTGCTGGAGAGGGCTGGCGCTACTCTGCATCGTCAGATTCCGAGGACGTTGGCTATGACGGCAAAGATCGCGTCCAGTGTGATGACACCCACAATGCCCACGACCACGGCAGATGTGGCCGCCGTGCCGACATCGGCGGCGCTTCGTCCGGCTTTCAGGCCGATCCGGCAGGAAACAAGGCCGATCATGATCGCGAAGACAATGGATTTTACAAAACCGAATTCAAACTGGCTCATGGAGACAGCGCCGAAAGTCTGATGAACGTACCCCGCGCCGGTAATGTCGGGCAGCATGCCGACCGACACGACATACCCCCCAAAAATGCTCATCACGCAGCCATAAAGATACAGAAGCGGCATCATCACCATCAGGGAAACGACTGCCGGGACCAGAATATAGCTGGAGATGGGAATACCAAAAACCTGAAGGGCGTCGATCTCTTCATTGCCCAGCATGGTGGCGATACGGGCCGCATACGCGCCACCCGTGCGGCCCGCCATGATGATGGCCGTCATGACGGCTGACAGTTCGCGGACGCAGGCAATGCCGACGAGATTGGCGACGTAAATATCGGCGGAAAACTTCTGGAGCTGCACGGCGCCGACGAAGGCGAGGATCGCGCCGATCAGAAAATTGACGATGCTGACGATCAGCAGCGCAGCCGGTCCCGCGTCGAAAATATTCGTAAGCAGGTCACGAATCCGCATCCCACCATGCCCGCTCAGGGCCTTTGTCGAAACCTGAGCGGTTTCCAGTCCGAGCAGTGTCAGGGCGCCGACTTCATTGAGGGAGGAGAGGGTGAATGCGCCGCTCAGTTGGAACGGATTGCGTATCTTGTCACCGGCAGGGGCAGGTATCTGAGGCGTTTCAGGCAGAAGGGAGGAAAGTCTCTGCACACCCTCGGGCAGATCGCTGATATCAAGGCTCAGCCCTTCGCTGGCGGCAGCCTGCTGTGCGCTCCACAGAAACGAGACGAGAGAAGAGTCCCACTGACCGAGCCTGCTGGCATCGACGGTCAGAGCGCCCGACTGATTGTGGGCCGACAGGGCATCGCTGGAAAAGGCCAGCGGCACCTGTTCATCGATCGTCCAGTTACCTGAAATATGGAGTTCAGGCACCTGCCCATTGGTTGAAAGAGTCCATTCAGGCTGCGCGGACGTGATGTCCTGTGCGGCGGAAGAACTTTCTGGTGCGTGATTGTCCATGTATCCTTCGCAACCATAAGACAGACACCGCTTTTTGGCCAGAGGCCTTTGGGACAGACACCTGCCGTCTGACAGAAAATGACACCGTGTGCTGGTTTTGCTGAGACTGTAAGCTTCAGTCGGGCACAATTCCAGACGTAGCATTTCTCTGATTGCAGACGGGTAAAGGAGGTCTGCCATCACCATACTGGCCTTATCACCCCCTGACCGGTTATATCAGACTTGGAACATGATGAGGGAAAACAGGGCATGGTGTCCGAACCGGTTGTTTTTATTGATGGCGAAGCAGGCACGACCGGGCTCGAAATCCGCGAGCGTCTTCTTTCCCTGCCTGTGAAAATTCACTCCATCGACCCGGCTCGCCGCAAGGAACCGCAGGCACGGGCCGAAGCCATGCAGGCCGCTGATCTGGTTGTCCTCTGTCTGCCTGATGACGCATCCCGGGAAGCGGTGGAGATGATCAGCCTGTTCCGCGCGCAGGGAGATCATGCTCCGAAGATACTGGATGCCAGCACAGCGTTCCGGACAGCGCCGGGATGGGTGTATGGCTTCCCCGAGATGACGGCGGATCAGCCTGAAGCGATCATGCGGGCGGATCGTGTCGCCAATCCGGGCTGTTACCCCACGGGAGCCATCGCTCTGCTGCGTCCGCTGATCGACGCGGGGATGATGAAGCCGGATTTTCCTGTCACGATCAATGCCGTGAGCGGTTACACAGGCGGCGGCAGAAGCATGATCGAGGAACAGGAGCGGGCAGGGGGACCGGCCTTTCTGCTTTACGGGCTGAACCTTGCTCACAAGCATCTTCCCGAAATCCGTCAGCATTCCCTGCTGGAGCGGCGACCTGTTTTTGTGCCTTCCGTCGGGCATTTTCCACGCGGCATGATTGTGTCGATCCCGGTGCATATGGATCTGCTGGTGAAGGGAACCACGGTGGCGGACCTGCGTCGTATTCTGGAAGAACGCTATGTCGCTTCTTCTTTTGTCACGGTTGCCGGACCGGAAAACACTCTGGTCGCGGACACTCTGGCGGGAAGCGATGGCATGGAACTGCGGGTCCATGCCGATACCGAGGGATATCATGCCGTGCTGACGGCGCGGCTGGATAATCTGGGGAAAGGCGCTTCTGGGGCCGCGATCCAGAATATCGCTCTCATGCTTGGCATTTCCCCTGAAGTGGCGTCCGTTCAGACCGGATCACGGATGCCGCTCTAACTCATTGTTTATCGAGCAACTTTATCCGACCAGACGATTCCGTCTGATCGGATGTTGCCCTAACTGAGGAGCTCGGCTGTGACCCGCATTCTTTATGTTTACGAACACTGCCCGTTCTGCGTGAAAGCACGCATGATATTTGGCCTCAGGAATGTTCCGGTCGAGGTCAGGTACCTGCTGAATAATGACGAAGCCGGTCCGATCGGCATGATCGGTCAGAAAATGCTGCCCATCCTTGATGAGGATGGCCGCTTCATGGGCGAGAGTCTGGATATCATCGCCCATATTGACGGGACTGGTGAGACCGTTCTGACAGGCGAGTCCAATCCGGCCATTACAGAGTGGATTTCAAGCATCGCGAAACCCCTGTACAAGCTGATGCTGCCGCGTGTGGCCTGTGCGCCGCTACCGGAATTTGCGACCACGGCGGCCCGTGCCTATTTCGTGCGGAAAAAAGAACCTTCAGCCGGGCAGTTTTCGCTTCTTCTGGAAGATGGAACGGACTTCCTTGCAGCGCTCAATTCCCAGCTTCATGTGCTTGCTCCGTTGATTCGTTCCGAAACGGCCGTGAACGGCGTTCTTTCCATGGATGATATTCATCTCTTCGCGGCGCTACACAGCCTGTCCGTGATAAAAGGCGTGATCTACCCGCCTGAGGTCGAGCGTTATCGTCAGACGATGGCACGCCTCAGCGGGGTGGCGCTGATGGACGATTACGCCGCCTGAGCAGATTGGCATCTTTTCCGAACGATCGGATGCTGATACAGAGCAGGCAGTCGCGAGAGTGGCGGAATGGTAGACGCAGTCGACTCAAAATCGACCGCCTTTTAGGCATGGGGGTTCGAGTCCCCCCTCTCGCACCAGACATTCCGGATGATTCATGACCGTTACAGCAGCGCCCGTGTCCTCCCGGCAGAGCAGGCCTCAGACACGCCCCGCCAACCCTGCATTTTCTTCAGGCCCATGCGCCAAACGACCGGGCTGGTCGCTTGACGGGCTTTCCGGCGCTCTTCTGGGACGGTCCCATCGTGCTCCGGAAGGCCGGGCTCGCCTCGGGGAAGTCATTGATCGTTCGGCTGCCATTCTGGGGATGCCGGAAGGCTGGCGTCTCGGGATCGTGCCGGGGTCTGACACAGGTGCCGTCGAGATGGCGCTGTGGTCGCTGCTGGGCACGCGGCCTGTGGACGTTCTCGCCTTCGAGAGTTTTTCCGCGACATGGGCCAACGACATCACCGCGCAACTGAAACTTGACGCGCGAGTGCTGGAGGCCGGGTATGGCGAACTGCCTGATCTGAACCTCGTGGACTGGTCGCGGGATGTGGTGCTGGCATGGAACGGCACCACGTCAGGCGTGAAATTCCCGGATGGCGAGGCCATTCCTGCCGACCATGACGGGCTGGTGATCTGCGATGCGACCTCAGCCGCCTTCGCCATGGAACTGCCGTGGGAGAAGCTCGATGTCGTGACCTGGTCATGGCAGAAAGTGCTGGGCGGTGAGGCGGCTCATGGCATGCTGGCTCTTTCGCCTCGCGCTGTGGCCCGACTTGAGGCCGGTCCGGCTCCGCGCCCATTACCCAAAATTTTTCGGCTGGCCTCCAAAGGCAAGCTGATTGAAGGCATCTTCCGTGGCGATACGATCAACACGCCTTCCATGCTGTGTGTCGAAGATGCTCTGGATGGCCTGAAATGGGCTGAAGCAGCGGGTGGGCTGAAAGGTCTGATTGCCCGGAGCCAGGCCAACCTTGCCGCTCTTGAAAAATGGGAAGAGACGTCCGACTGGGCGCAGTTCCTTGCTGTTGAGCCGACCATCCGTTCCAACACGGCCATCTGCCTGCGTATTATTGCCCCGTGGTTCGTGGTGCTGGATGCAGAGACTCAGACAAAAGCCGCCAAAAAGATTGCTGACATCCTGGCAAAGGAAGGCGTTGCCTACGATATCGCCAGTTATCGTGACGCACCGCCCGGCCTGCGAATCTGGGGTGGTGCGACGGTGGAAACTTCGGATATCAAGGCGCTTCTTCCGTGGCTGGACTGGGCGGAAGCGGAAGTAAGGGCTGAATTTTCCGCCTGACCCTTCAGTTACTTCATAATCAGAGGATATATATCTTATGGTGTATATCCTTTCTTTATTCTTATGAAGAAAAGATACTTCCTCGCATGGTCTTCGAGGATGGTATCATTTGCTTTTCCGATTTTCGGTCTGGCGCTGGATAGCGTTGATTCTGCTGTTTCCGCTCCTGACTGGAGCCACTCCTTCCCGTGCGACAGAGCGTATTGAGGATCGGCTGAAACGGTTTGCGACAGCCTTGCAAGAAGCTGAGGCGAGTACACAACCCAGTTCATCTCTTGTTCCGATAGCAGGGCAGGGTTTGCTTGAAGTGCCGGAAGGCACACGGTTTGTTCCGGCTGAACAGACCAGAGCGTTTATGGAATCTGTGGGTAACCCTCCCAGTCATTCCATTGTGGGAATGATCATTCCTCAAGATTTTTACGTGAACCCTGACTGGGCGATTATCATTCGTTGGGATGATGATGGTTTTGTCGATGAGAGCAGATTTAAAAATCTCACGGATCAGCAGGTCGTTCGCTCAATCGAAAAAACAGTAGCGGCACAGAATAAAATCCGTCAGAAGACTGGGCTTCCAGCTCTTCATCTGAAGAACATGCTGCTTTACCCTCATTGCGATACTGTCAACCATTCTGCAGAATATGCATTAAACGGGACGATTGAAGGGCTTGATAAAGAAGCAGTTGTATTCATTCACTATTTTATGGGACGCAACGGAATTGTATCGTTTAATTTTGTCGGGACAACTCGTCCTTTGGATGCCATTTATCCCATTATAAACCCGATCAATCAGCATTTTAGCTATTTGGCTGGCCACGACTATACTGATTTCGATCCGGCGCATGATCGTCGCGCGCCGTATGAACATGAAATCGCTTTACCATCGTGGCAGAGAATAGGCAGCAGCGTGCTGGTTGCATTTTCGCTTTATTGGTTAAGACGTCGGCGAAATAAAAAATTGCCATAGCTCAGCCACTCTCCACGGGGCTTATGGAAAGTCCGTGGAGAGTGCAGGTGTTTATTTATCGAGCCAGAACGGGACCGGCAGGTTCTTGGCCCGCAGGAATTCCGGGTTGAACAGCTTGGACTGATAGCGTGCGCCACCGTCACACAGAATGGTCACGATACGATGCCCCGGTCCAAGACGACGGGCGACACGAATGGCGGCAGCGACGTTGATGCCCGAAGAACCGCCGACGGAAAGCCCTTCATGGATAAGCAGGCTGTAGATCTGTTCCAGCGCTTCCGGGTCGGGGATGCGTTCCGCGTCGTCAATCGGAGCGCCTTCCAGATTGGCGGTGACGCGAGACTGTCCGATGCCTTCGGTGATGGAAGACCCGCTGACCGAAAGGTCGTTCGATTTTACCCAGCCATACAGACCGGAGCCTTCCGGGTCGGCCAGAACGATCTGCGGACGTTTGCCCCCAGCCTTCTCAGCGCAGTCATCCAGACCGAGAGCTGTGCCAGCAAGCGTTCCTCCTGTCCCGCAGGCGCAGGTGAAGGCATCGACACGTCCACCAAGCTGCTCCCAGATTTCTGGAGCCGTCGTGTGGCGATGACCTTCACGATTGGCTAGGTTATCGAACTGGTTGGCCCAGACAAAGCCGTTCTCTTCGGCAATCCGGCGCGATACGTGGACGTAATTGCCTTCATCCCGGTAGGGCTTGGCAGGCACAAGACGGAGATCTGCGCCGATCATGCGGAGAAAATCAATTTTCTCCTGACTCTGGG